>CAYLSL010000006.1:0-44893 GCA_964386615.1 uncultured Veillonellaceae bacterium | reverse complement strand
TACAATTAATGCACCGCAGAGTGTTGGCGGGCGTCTTGTTGTTGACAATCCGCAATCTGCGCCAGTAATATCCGAGTTTCCTGATGTGGGACCCGCGTATGAAGTGGAAATTTCTGAAGCAGGCAAAGAGCTTTCACAAAACAACACCAATCCCGAAAAAATGAATGCGGCAGTGACTGATCGTCAAAGTCAGTCGCAGCCAGAACCGACGAATAAAAAACAGCAGGATTGGCGGATTCGCGGGGAAGTCGCCCGGCTGAAGCAGACCGAACAAAACATCCGGTCGCATGAAGCGGCCCATATGGCGGCCGGCGGCGCCTTTGCCGGCGGAGTAAGTTATGTTTACGCCAAAGGCCCGGATGGCAAAATGTATATAACAGGCGGCGAAGTGCCGATTCAGGCCCCAGAAGGGAAAACACCGGAAGAAACTGTGAAGAATATGGAAATTGTCAAAAGGGCAGCATTGGCGCCGCCGGACCCGTCCGCTCAAGATCTGGCTGTTGCAGCAGCAGCAATGCAAATTGAAAGCCGGGCCCGGGCCGCTATCCGGCAAGGCCGGTTTCTAACCCAGGCCGATATGGATGAGGGTGAGCCAGGGACGTTGCGCCGACCACCGGTATGGCCGACCAGTATGGCTGGATTGATTGCCACCCTGATGCCGCCGGAAGGGTTGTCACGCCGTTAATGATTGGTGTCGGTTTATTGACATTATGTCTGGGACGGCATATAATTTTTGATAAGTTGAATGATGACCAATGGTAATGCGAAGGACACGACTGACATCGGTATCGTATCCAGAGAGATTGCGTCCAGGCTGAAAACGCATCAACGAACCCTGTCCGTTACCGCCTTCAAACCGCAAGCCTGAACATTTAGTAAGGATTGCCGGATGCCCGCCGTTAACCGGGAATGGAGCCGGGTGCATTGATTGCATCAAGTAGGGTGGAACCGCGAGCTGAACTCTCGTCCCTTGTGGATGGGAGTTTTTTGTTTGCTGTTTAATCATTCATCGTATAGGAGGCTGAAATTATGGATAATGTAAAAATCACACTGAAAGATGGATCTGTGAAAGAAGTTGCCGCCGGCATGACTTTGCTGGAATTAGCTGCATCACTGTCACGCTCGCTGGCCAAAACTGCCCTGGCAGCCAAAGTTGATGGCAAGGTCGTCGATTTGACCCGCCCGTTGACCAATGATGCAACCGTCGAATTTTTGGGTTCGGATACGCAGGAAGGGCTGGATGCTCTCCGCCACTCGGCTTCGCACATTATGGCACAGGCAGTGCAGCATCTGTTTGGCGACAAGGTGCAATTTGGCATTGGACCATGGATTGCCAATGGTTTTTACTATGACATCGACACCGAGCATACTTTTGTGCCGGAAGATTTGGCGAAAATCGAAGCCGAGATGGAAAAGATCGTTAAACAGGATTTGCCGATTGTACGACAGGAAATGAGCCGTGAAGAAGCGATTCGTTTTTTTGCCGACAAAGGGCAGCAATATAAAGTGGAACTGATTCAGGACCTGCCGGCGGATGCGGTAATATCGCTTTATACGCAGGGAGATTTTACAGACTTGTGCGCCGGACCGCATTTGCCGTCGACAGGGCGGATCAAGGCGCTGAAACTGCAAAGTTTGGCCGGTGCGTACTGGCGCGGCAGCGAAAAGAACAAAATGCTGCAGCGGATTTATGGTACAGCATTTGAAAAGAAAGCTGATCTCGATGCCTATCTGACGATGCTGGAAGAGGCAGCGCGTCGTGATCATCGCAAACTGGGCAAAGAACTGGATTTGTTCAGCATACAGGAAGAAGGGCCCGGATTCCCGTTTTTCCATGCCAAAGGCATGGTGATCCGCAATGAGCTGGAAAATTTCTGGCGCAAATTGCACACGAAGTTCGGTTATGAAGAGATCAAAACGCCGATTATCCTTAATGAACAACTCTGGCATCAGTCCGGTCACTGGGATCATTACAAAGAAAACATGTACTTCACTCAGATCGATGAAGGCAACTATGCCGTCAAACCGATGAATTGCCCCGGCGGCATGTTGGTGTACAAGACCCGCCATCATAGCTATCGTGAATTCCCGATGCGGGTTGCCGAACTGGGACTGGTCCACCGGCATGAGTTGTCCGGTGCGCTGCACGGCCTGATGCGTGTGCGCAGTTTTACTCAGGATGACGCCCATATCTTTATGTTGCCGTCACAAATCAAGGATGAAATCATGGGTGTAATGGACCTGTTCAATGTCGTTTATTCAACTTTTGGGTTGTCGTACCATGCGGAACTTTCAACCAAACCGGAAAAAGCGATGGGGTCAGATGAAGTCTGGGAAGTTGCGACTTCTGCATTACAACAGGCACTCGATGAACGCGGTATGCCGTATAAAATCAATGAAGGCGATGGCGCGTTTTATGGGCCGAAGATTGACTTTCATTTGAAGGATTCGATTGGGCGGACCTGGCAATGCGGTACCATACAACTCGACATGTTGATGCCGGAACGGTTTGATTTGACTTATATCGGCGAAGATGGTCAACGACATCGCCCGGTTATGATTCACCGGGTTGCGTTTGGCAGTATGGAACGTTTCATCGGGATCCTGATCGAGCACTACGCCGGTGCATTTCCGGCCTGGATCGCTCCGTTGCAGGTTAAGATCCTGCCGATTACTGACCGTAATCTTGGTTATGCAAAAAACTTGGCCAACCAGCTGCGTGAACTGGACATCCGGGTTGAAGTGGATGAGCGCAATGAAAAGATTGGCTACAAAATCCGTGAAGCCCAGATGGAAAAAGTTCCTTACATGTTGGTGTTGGGCGACAAGGAAGAGGAAGCCGGCATTGTGGCAGTACGAGTGCGAGGTCAGGGGGATGTAGGTTCGATGGCCTTCGACGCATTCCAAAAGATGGTGTGCGAAGCGATTGTAAAAAAGGCGTAATGCAACACTGCTAAAATGCCAGTTGACATTATGATCCGGGAATGATAATATTTGTAACGCAAGTAGAAGCCATCCGCTTCTCACCTTACAACGCCTTGAGTTGTTGGTAAGGTATTTGGACCAAGATCGCCGTAACAGGCTGATTTGTTGTCGATGTGCGGGTGGAGAAATCCATCCGCTTTTGTTTTACCAATAATTGAAAGAGGTGAGAGACAATTAGTAAAGAAACACTGAGAATTAATGAAGAAATCCGGGCCCGGGAAGTTCGTGTGGTTAGCGCCAACAATGAACAATTGGGAATCATGAGTCTGCGTGATGCACTCCAGTTGGCAGCTGAACAGCAGCTCGACCTGGTGGAAGTGGCAGCGGCGGCAAAACCGCCAGCCTGTCGGATCATGGACTTCGGTAAATTTCGCTTCGAGCAGCAAAAACGTGATAAGGAAGCCAAGAAGAAGCAAAAAGTCATCACGTTGAAAGAAGTAAAGCTCAGGCCGAATATCGAAGACCATGATTATGAAGTGAAGAAGAAGAATGCCCAGCGTTTTATTGCAGACGGCGACAAGGTTAAGGTTACGATCATGTTCCGTGGCCGCGAACTTGCGCATCCTGAACTGGGACGCCAGATTTTGGTTCGGATGGCCAATGAAATGAAAGAACCGGCCTTGGTCGAACGCGAGCCTAAAATCGAAGGTCGAAATATGTTCATGATTTTGACGCCCCGGCCTGCCAAAGCAGCTCAACCTGCGGCAAAACCGGTGGCGCAGACCCAAACCGCCGCGGCGCATACACCCGTCGCGCCACAAAAGAAGGAGGATTAAACATGCCGAAAATGAAGACTCGTCGAGCCGCCGCCAAACGGTTTAAAATAACCGGTTCCGGTGAATTCAAACGCTCAAAATCTTTCCACAGCCACATTCTGGAGTCCAAGTCGCCCAAGCGCAAACGCAATCTTCGCAAAGCAGGTCTGGTCAGCAAGTCGGACCATGAGCGCGTCAGCAAAATGCTTCCCTACGCATAATACGTAAAGTTTAAAAGGAGGATGTTCCAATGCCAAGAGTAAAAAAAGGCGTGACAGCGCATGCTCGCCATAAAAAAATACTGAAACTGGCTTCCGGTTACCGTGGCGCCCGTCGCCGCCAGTATCGCAAAGCGAACGAAACCGTAATGAAAGCCCTCTGGTATGCACGGCATGACCGTCGGGCCCGTAAAGGCGATTTCCGTCGTCTCTGGATTGCCCGGATCAATGCTGCAGCCCGTATGAATGGGATTTCTTACAGCCAATTGATGTATGGACTGCATCAGGCCGGCATTGAAGTCAATCGCAAGATTCTTGCCGATCTGGCAGTTACCGATATGGCTGCCTTTAGCCAACTGGTTGATGCGGCAAAAGCCAAACTAGCCAAGATTTCTTAATTGATTGTTTAATATCTGTTAAAAGCTCCTGCTTGGTACACCGAGTAGGAGTTTTTTATTGGATTGGAAATTTTTTATTAATTTCTAAAAATATACAGAGGGTTTTTCTCATTGTCAGGCGAATACTAAATATTAAAATATGTTAACATTCGTGTTGACAAAAGGGGGAGTTTCCATTGGCTTTGGTTACTTTGCGACAGGTTCTACAAGATGCGCGAAAGCGGAAGTATGCAGTCGGCGGTTTCAATGTATTCAATTTTGAAACGCTGGGTGCGGTCGTGGAGGTGGCAGAAGAGCTAAAAGCACCACTGGTACTGGGAATCGCCGAACGACTGTTTAAGTTTGTCGATGTGGACACCTTGGCAGCAGCGATGGCCCGTGCCGCACAAAGAACTTCCGTGCCAGTTGCCTTGCATCTCGACCATGGGCATACCTATGAAGGAGTCATGAGAGCGGTTCGCTGGGGATTTACATCGGTGATGTATGATGGTTCTGCCCTGTCGGTTGCCGATAATCTGAAAAAAACTAAAGAAATTACGCGTATAGCCCATTCCCTTGGCATTTCTGTCGAAGGCGAACTGGGCTATATTGGTCATTGCGATGCTGCTACTGGTATCACAGCGAATGAGTTGGTTTCTGCCGATACGGTGATGGATTTTGTCGCCAAGACAAAAATCGATGCACTGGCTGTTGCGGTAGGTACCAATCACGGCGCAGTTAAAGGAATGGGAGGATTGAATATTGCCCGGTTGGCTGAGTTGAGTTCTGCAGTAGATGTGCCGTTGGTATTGCATGGCGGGTCTAAGTTGAGTAGAGAAGATTGCCGGCTGGTTATTGATAATGGAATTGCCAAGATCAATATTGCGACAGACATGTCGTTGTCCGCTGCTGAACGGTTGAAGGATGAATTGACAAAATCGCCGTCCGCGAACTATATCCATCTGATGACTTCAGTAAAAAAAGGCGTCAAGGACCTAGTACGAAAATACATGCTAAACTTTGATTGCATAAGCCGCGCCATCTAATTCAACTGCCAATTCATTATTTGCTGAAAAACCGTCGTCTGTAATGCGCAGATGGCGGTTTTCTTACATCGACGAAATGCGTTGGGGTATATATAATTATATTTACTTTCCATTCGGAAGATGTTGGAAACACTATGGAGGCGAAACAAAACAGTGGATATTTTTGCTGGAAAGCAACGGGTTGCCAACTTGATGGATTTATCGCAATGGCGACTGACTCCGTACCAAATATTGGTGTTGGGGTTCGCAGCCCTGATTGTTTTTGGCGCGTTATTGCTCTCATTGCCGATTTCCAGTCGCACAGGAGAAGGAACGGCATTCATTGATGCCTTGTTTACAGCAACATCAGCAGTATGTGTAACCGGACTGGTAGTTCACGACACCGGTACCCACTACTCGTATTTCGGACAAACAATCATCCTGCTGTTGATTCAAGCTGGCGGTTTGGGAATTATGGCCATGTCAACCCTGTTTGCCCTGTTGATCGGTAAAAAAATCCGCCTTAAAGAACGTCTGTTAATGCAGGAAGCATTGAATCAGATGACTGTGGCAGGTGTCGTACGGTTAACGGTATATATCATCAAGATTACATTATTGATCGAATTTATCGGCGGTACATTACTGGCACTGTTCTGGTTTCCCGAGCTGGGCTGGCAGGGAGTATATTTTGGCTATTGGCATGCGATTTCCGCTTTTTGCAATGCCGGCTTTGATCTTTTCGGTTCAGTTTCCGGTCCGTTCAGCAGTTTGACTGCCTATGTTGATCATATTGCAGTGAATGTGTTGATTTGCGTGTTGATTTTCCTGGGCGGGATCGGCTTTCCAGTATTGCATGATATTTGGTCCAGCCGTTCATTTCAGGAGTTTTCTCTGCATAGTAAAATTGTTCTGGTTGCTTCCACGTTTTTGATTGTTGTAGGAGCCTGTCTGATATTTGCGTTTGAATATGCGAATCCAAACACGTTGGGTGGATTACCGATTCAGGGAAAAATACTGGGCAGCCTGTTTCAATCTGTAACGCCACGAACAGCCGGTTATAACACGATTGATATGTCCAAACTCTATGATGGTACGCTGTTGCTGCTGATAATTTTGATGTTTATCGGCGCCTCACCGTCTTCCACTGGCGGCGGGATCAAGACATCCACGGCTTCAGTGCTGATCATTGCCATTGTTGCCCAAATTCGCGGCAAACATGATGCGGAATGTTATGGTCGCCGTATCCCCAAAGAATTCATTTATAAAGCCTTTTCAATCATGTTTATTTCGTTTATGCTGGTGGTAGTGGTGACGATGGCTTTAACAATTACTGAACAGGTTAGTTTTTTGGCGATCTTGTTCGAGGTTACGTCTGCGTTCGGCACAGTTGGATTGAGCACTGGAATTACGCCATTCTTATCCAGTGCCGGCAAAGGCTGGCTGATTTTTATGATGTTTGCCGGACGCGTGGGTCCAATGACACTTGCATTGGCCATTGCGATGCGAACACGCAGCAAGGCGCAGATTCAATACCCCGATGGTAAAATCATCATTGGCTGAGGGAGGGTTTGCTTAATATGACATGGGTAAAAAAACAATTTGCAGTCATCGGATTGGGACGATTTGGCACCAGTGTAGCCATGACTTTACAACAACTTGGACATGAAGTGCTGGCTATCGACGCCGATGAAGAACGGGTGCAAAAAATCAGTGATCAGGTTACTCATGTTGTCCAAGCGGATACAACGGATGAGAATGCGCTGAAAGCATTGGGCTTGCGGAATTTTGACGCTGTAGTCATCGCAATAGGTGAAAACGTCCAGGCTAATGTTGCCACTACGTTGCTGGTAAAAGAAATGGGAATTCCGTTCATTGTCGCCAAAGCCCGCAATGCGTTGCACGGCAAAATGCTGGAAAAAATCGGAGCTGACCGGGTTATTTATCCGGAACGCGACATGGGGCAGCGCGTTGCCCATAGCCTGATTTCCAGCAATGTGCTGGATTACATTGAGCTTTCACCCAATCTGAGTCTGGTGGAAGTAACAGCACCAGGCCTGTTCATCGGAAAATCCTTGTTGCAGAGCAATATGCGGGCGGTATACGGTGTGAATGTTGTCGCAATAAAACGGCAGGAAAAACTGATTGTTCCACCGCAACCAACCGAAATTATCCAGGAGTCGGACGTGCTGATTGTTATCGGATCGACAGAAGGATTGCAGAAGTTGGAGGTTCTGGAATGATCCAACAGATTAGCAGTCTGGACAATGCACTCGTCAAATCGTCGGCAGCTTTGCGACAAAAAAAATATCGTGACGATAGCGGAATGTTTCTCATTGAAGGAATTCACCTGGTTGAAGAAGCAATTGCAGCTGATTGGCTAATCGAACATTTGTTTTTATGCCGGGAACATTTTGCAGCAGATCAACTTGCTGAGTTGATGAATAGACTGATGTCATTTGGCGAAAAAGTGATCGTTGTTTCGGCGGCAGTATTTAACAAAATGGCAGAAACAGAATCGCCGCAAGGGGTCTTGGCGGTTGTTCGGCAGCAATACCGGGAATTATCCTCGGCAGTGCCTGAAAATGATCGACCCCAAGCACCTTTCTGGGTAGTATTGGATTCCGTACAAGATCCGGGAAATGTCGGAACAATTGTTCGCACTGCCGATGCCGCCGGAGCAACTGGCGTTATTCTGACACCGGGGTGTGCCGATCTTTATTCCGGTAAGACTGTGCGCGCCTCGATGGGCTCATTGTTCCATCTGCCGATTTATAAGGCGTCCCAGCAACAATGTCTGGCGTATTTTTCCGTTCAACGCGTTCCGATTTATGTGGCAGATGCCAAATCTGCCGTGAATTATACTGAGGTTGACCTGACTGACGCAAGTGCGGTTGTGTTTGGCAACGAGGGCTCCGGAGTAAGCGAAGTGTTTCGTAAACATGCTGCGGCAGCAATAAAGATTCCCATCATCGGCAAGGCGGAGTCGCTAAATGTTGCTTCATCGGCAGCTGTTATTTTGTTCGAGGCAGCCCGACAACGCGGTTTTTCCTTGTCATAGTTTAACTGCTTGTGTTATAATAACCCCGTAGCGTGTCCCGATCCGGTTTCAGTAGTCGGAGAGGAAGTGTTGCGGTTTGGAAACAGCCGATTTTTATTGGAAGATTTTCGAAACGACAGGTTCAATTGCCGCTTATTTGGTTTATAAGCAGCTAAAGGATCTGTCTCTATAAAACATCGTCAAACCGATGACGGAGAGAGTACGCTGGGTACGCGGGTAAACAGGGAGTTGCTGCCATAGATTGAGAGCAGTAAATGACGCGCCAGCCGAAGTTCACTCCAGAGGGACCTGTTGAGCCGCATTGTCGGGTAGACGGGACGTATGCCTGCGTTAAAGGCGTTTGAGTGATAAAATGGGTGGTACCGCGAAACTGAACTTTCGCCCCGGGTGGGTGCGAAGGTTTTTTATTTTGTCTGAACAATGTTGACTGAAGGAGTGCGATAACAATGGAACAGGAACTGCAGCGAATCCGCTTGGCGGCATTCCAGGAACTGGAGCAGTCTCAGGATGTAGGCGCGTTAAATGATCTCAGGGTTAAAGTGTTGGGAAAAAAAGGCGACCTTACTGCCGTACTGCGCGGAATGGGCGCGATGGACCCTGCCGAGCGTCCACGGATCGGTCAGTTGGTCAATGATTTACGCCAAGATTTTGAAACAGCACTGAATGCAAGGTTTGAGTTGCTGAAGGAAGCTGAATTGAACAAACGGCTGGACGCTGAAAAGGTTGATATCACTTTGCCAGGCAGAGTAATTGAAATTGGGCGGCGCCATCCACTGACCCTGGCGCTAGATCGGATTAAAACCGTATTTTTGCAGATGGGATTTGATATTGAAGAGGGCCCGGAAGTAGAAAGCGATTATTATAACTTCGAAGCGCTGAATCTACCGCCGGACCATCCAGCCCGCGACATGCAGGATTCTTTTTATATCACCGAGCAGTTTCTGCTGCGGACCCACACTTCGCCGGTGCAGGTGCGTACCATGCAGTCCCGGCAGCCGAATTCGCCAATCCGGATGATTGCACCGGGAAAAGTATACCGGCGTGACTATGATGCGACCCATTCACCGATGTTTCAACAGGTCGAAGGCCTGGTCATCGGACCGGACATCTGTTTCGCAGATTTAAAGGGTACATTGGAACTATTTTGTCAGGGAATTTTTGGCGACAGCGTGAAAGTTCGTTTCCGACCCAGTTATTTCCCATTTACCGAACCCAGCGCCGAGGTCGACATTTCCTGCGTGATCTGTAAGGGTAAGGGCTGCCGTGTTTGCAAAGGTACCGGTTGGCTTGAGATTCTTGGTTCCGGTATGGTACATCCGCGTGTCCTGGAAATGAGTAATTACGATCCATCACAGGTTAGTGGTTTTGCCTTCGGCATGGGGGTTGAGCGGATTGCGATGTTGGTATTCGGCATTGATGACATGCGGCTGTTCTATGAAAATGATGTGCGCTTTTTGCGCCGTTTCTAAGGGAGGAATTGCAAGATGCGGGCTCCAGTAAGATGGCTTAAAGATTATGTGAGTTTTGATGACGCCCCGGAGGTATTGG
Source organism: uncultured Veillonellaceae bacterium (assembly GCA_964386615.1). GTDB lineage: Bacteria > Bacillota > Negativicutes > UBA1444 > UBA1444 > UBA1444. The sequence continues at coordinate 34,927 of CAYLSL010000006.1, read as the reverse complement.
GCGATAGACTAACCATGGCCGGAATTCCGGTCGAAGGAATTGAACGCCCTTGCGAAGGTTTGCGAAACATCGTGACCGGACTGATTCGCAGCGTGGACCCACACCCTAATGCCGAACGGCTGTCAGTATGCCAGCTGGATCTCGGTGATAAAACGGTGAAGATTGTAACCGCCGCTACCAATGTACGAGCCGGTCAAATTGTACCGGTTGCACTTTCCGGAGCTATACTGGCGGATGGCAAAAAGATCGAGGCTGCTGATTTTCGCGGCATTCTTTCCGAAGGGATGCTTTGTTCAGCCGAAGAAATTCTTGGTGATACCAAAATTATTGCGCCAGAAAAAAGGGACGGAATTTATGTTTTGCCGGCGGACACGAAACTTGGTCAAGATATCCGTCCGGTCATGGGACTGGATGATGTCACGCTGGAATTTGAACTAACCGCCAACCGGGCTGATTGTTTTTCCGTACTTGGCATTGCACGCGAAATCGGTGTTCTGACTGGCAACAGGGCGGTGCGCCCGATGCTCAATTTACAGGAAAAAGGGCAGGGCAAGGCTTCGGAATTGGCGACGATTGAGATTCGTGAGCCAGACTTGTGCAAACGGTTCTGCGCCCGTATCCTGACCAACGTCCGTATCGGCGAGTCGCCGCTGTGGATGCAACATCGATTGCAGGCGGCCGGTATGCGGCCAATCAGCAATGTGGTCGACGTGACGAACTTCGTGATGCTGGAGCTGGGACAGCCGATGCATGCCTATGACTATAGCCTGCTGGCCAAACACAGTATTATCGTCCGCCGGGCTGTTGACGGTGAGAAACTGACGACGCTTGACGGAGTGAAACGCGAATTGAATTCAGAGATGCTGGTCATTGCCGATGCGGTCCAGCCAGTCGGTATTGCCGGCGTTATGGGTGGACTGGCAACTGAGGTATCCTCGTCAACCAAAACAGTCCTGTTGGAAGCGGCGGCTTTTTATGGACCGAGTGTTCGTCGCACTTCCCGTGGACTTGGCTTGCGTTCCGAGGCCTCCGGCCGATTTGAACGCGGCGTGGATGTTGCTGCGATTCCACTGGCTATCGACCGTGCAGTGCAGTTGCTGGCCGAGATGGGAGCCTGTGACGTTGTTCCCGGCATCATCGACGTTTATCCCAAAGCCGTTTTGCCTGCCCAGTTTGATTTCACGCCGCAGTGGATCAATCGCTATCTGGGCGCTGACATTCCTGCCGAGACGATGGTGGATATTCTGCAAAAATTGGAGTTTACCGTCAAGGCGGGAAGTGAGTCAATCACTGTCACAGCACCTACCTGGCGTCATGATGTGACCGGACCGGTTGACATCGCCGAAGAAGTATCCAGGATTTACGGTTATGACAATATTCCCTCGACCCGCCCCGTCGGACCGCTTCACGCAGGAGGCGCATCGCGGCAAAACAATCTCATTGATACGGCCCGCGATCTGATGACTGGCTTTGGTTTCTGTGAAACCTTGTCGTTCAGCTTTTCGCATCCGTCATTTTTCGATCACTTGCGTTTGCCGGCCGACAGTCCATTGCGTAACGCAATCCCGATCATGAACCCGATTACCGATGAATTTCCTGTTCTGCGGACAACGCTGATGGCTGGACTTCTTGAGACGGTAGCCCGTAATCTGTCACGAAAAAATGATGATCTAAAAATTTACGAAGTGGGAACGACCCATCACGCATTACGGTTGCCTCTTGATAGCCATCCGGAGGAAGTATACCGCTTATGCGGGGCGATGGTGGGCCGCCGCTACGGCGCTGAGTGGTGCCACAGTCGTGATCATGTTGACTTTTTCGATGCCAAAGGAACCGTAGAATCACTATTAACCGGCTTGGGAATCAGCGGCTGGAAAGTTGCGATTTCACAATTCACTTGGCTGCATCCAGGCAAACAGGCAGAATTTAAGGTTGGTGAAGTAGCTGTTGCCACAGTTGGCGCCCTGCACCCCAGTGTTCAGGAAGCATTTGGCATTAGCCGCCCGGTTTATCTGTTCAAAATTAACCTGACCGAACTGTCGCCGCTTTGCAGTGCCGGTTCGAAAGCATATTCGCCGTTGCCGAAATATCCGTCCATTACCCGTGACATGGCCCTGGTTCTGCCGGAATCCGTTCCGGCGGCTGATGTGCTGGCGGCAGTTCGTAATGCAGGCGGCGATCTATTAGTCGAGTCAAGGTTATTTGATGTATATACAGGCGACCGGGTGGAAAAAGGGACGCGCAGTCTGGCAATTTCACTGGTATTTAGGGCTGCAGACCGTACGTTGACTGATGAAGAAGTTGATGTGCCAATGGGAAAATTGGTACAGTTGATCGAAGCCACTTTTGCTGCCAAACTGCGCAGCTAACCCCGCGAAACACTTAATGCTCGTTTTACGTCAAGAGGTCCGGGCAATGTCCGGTCCTCTTTAATTTGAACCGCCACGCAGGAATCCGTCGTTAGCGGGTCGAACCAAACACTGAATAAACATCTTTTATTCTTTTAACTGGAGGCGGAGTATGGAAAAAAAACGGTATCGGGTTACTGTCACAATTGGCGGTGAAAGTTATACAATCCGTGGCGATTCAGAACCGGAACGTGTCCAGAAGATCGCCGGTCTGGTTGACGAACGGCTGCGGCTGGTGGAACGCAGCTATCCCAGTTTATCACCGGCCCGAATTGCTACGTTGGCGGGATTAAACCTGATGGATGATTATTTGCGGCTGCAGGAAGATTATCAGCAGCTGCTGTCGATGGTAAAACAGGTAAAATAAAGTTGAGGAATAAACATGATTGAGTTATTGGCGCCTTCCGGAAACAAGGAAGCTTTCGCCGCAGCAATTGAAGCAGGGGCGGATGCAATCTATCTGGGCGGCCAACAGTTTGGCGCCAGGCAATACGCGACAAACTTTTCAGCCGACGAACTGGCTGAGAGTATCCGACTGGCCCATTTGCTGGGAGTTCGGGTTTATGTGACCGTGAACACCTTGATTGATGATGGCGAAATGCCTGTGCTTAAGGATTATTTGCGCATGTTGTACGAAGTGGGCGCCGATGCGGCAATTCTACAGGATGTCGGTGTGGCCCGGGTGGCCAAACAGATCGTGCCGAACATGCCGCTTCATGCCAGCACCCAAATGACAGCCTATGATTTGTCTGCGGTAAACCAGCTTGCCGACTATGGATTTGAACGGGTGATTTTGGCCCGTGAGTTGTCATTGGCAGAAATTAAAGGGATTTGCCGCCAGGCTCGTTGTCAGATTGAAACTTTCGTTCACGGCGCACTTTGTATCTGTTATTCCGGCCAGTGCCTGATGTCCAGCATGATCGGCGGACGCAGCGGCAATCGCGGCCGCTGTGCGCAACCTTGCCGCCTGCCGTACCGCTTGCTGGATGCCGGAGGCAAAGATGCTTTGGCCGAGCGGGGCGTTGGCGAATTTCTGCTCAGTCCGCGCGATTTTCAGACAATCGAGTTTGTGCCGGAATTGATTGATGCCGGTGTAGCCAGTTTTAAAATTGAAGGGCGCATGAAACGGGCCGAATATGTGGCCGTGGTGGTCGATGCCTATCGCCGGGCGATTGACCGCGCTGTTGCCGATCCGTTGAATTACCATGTGCCCAAAGAAGATCTGCGTGATCTGGAGCAGATTTTTAATCGTGGTTTTACGTCAGCGCATTTGCTTGAGAAAAATGGGCGGGAAATGATGAGTGACCGTCGACCCAATAATCGTGGAGTATTGATTGGTCGTGTCACCCAGTATTCGCCGGATCAGCGGCTGGCCTATCTGAAACTGGAAGGTCCGTTGGCTCAGGGCGATATTGTGGAAGCCTGGGTTAAAGTTGGCGGACGTGTATCCATAGAAATCGGTCCGATGCAAGTCGATGATTTACCCGTGGAATCGGCGGCTGCTGGGCAAGAAGTGGCTGTGTACTGCCGTGAGGCCGTTCGACCCGGTGATCGGGTGTTCAAAGTATTTGATGCCCGATTGACAGAAAAAGTACGCTCCTGGTTCGCCAAACCGCATGCACGTCGGCGTATCCCGATTACCATGAAGGTCCGGGCCATTGTGGGTGAACCATTAAAAATTGAAGCCAAGGACCGCACTGGCAATTTCGGTGCAGCTGAAACGGCATTTATTGCCCAAGCCGCCCGAAATCGCCCACTGACGAATGAAATTCTCGAAGCACAGTGCTCCCGTCTGGGCAATACGCCGTTTGCCATCGAGCAATTTGAAGCAGATATCCAGGGTGAAGTGATGGTACCCGTGTCAGAAATCAATGATGCACGGCGGCGCGCTGTCGAGGCGTTGGAATCTGCCCGTCTGGTGGAGTTTCAGCGGCCGGTGCTTGATAAATCCATTCCTTTGCCGCCACTGCCACCGGCAGAGGTACAACCGATAAAACTGCAACTCGTTGTCAAAGTGGACACGCTGGCCCAGGCGACGGCGGCGCTTGCCGGCGGCGCTGACTGGGTAATGGTCAGCGGCGAACATTTTTGCGGCAATCATTTGAATAAATCGGACTACGCGGAGATCCTCGCGCTGGCGCATAAACAGAAAAAAAAGGCAGCATTCTGCCTTCCGCGGATAATTCGTGATGCCAATCGCACTGCAGCCGAACTGCAACTGCAATGGTTTGCCGAATTGCAGCCCGATGCCGTCAGTGTGGCCAATATCGGTTCGTTGACCATGGTTCGTGACAATACCCGGTTACCAATTCATGCCGATTATCCAATGAATCTTTTCAACGCACAGGCACTGGCATTTGTCCGCGAACAGGGGGCCGTCAGCGCGACCTTGTCGCCGGAATTGACATTGGGGCAGGTACAGAAACTGGCGCAGCAAAAAAATCTTCCCCTGGAGTGCCTGGTGCATGGGCAGCTTACGCTGATGATCTCGGAGTTTTGTGCACTGGGATCCTATTTGGGTGAGACTGACACCGGCGCCTGTGAAGGGGTTTGCCAACGCGGCGTATATCGACTGCAGGACCGTAAGGATGAATTTTTTCCGGTAGTGACCGATGATGCCTGCCGGATGCATATTCTAAACGGCAAAGAATTGTCGATGTTGCCGCATGTAGCAAAATTTGCCCAATATGGCATAGATAGGCTGAGAATTGAGGCCTGTCAGATGAAACCGGAGGAAATCGCCAGGATTACCGGCTATTATCGTCAGGCGATCACTGCCGGCGCCGCCGGTTTGAGCGAGACCGAAATCGTCGCAGCTGAACATGCAGAGATCACCCGCGGTCACTATTTCCGCGGTGTATTATGAGACTTCCGGAGGAATAAACATGGATCCCTCAGCATTACGAACCCTTGAATATGCCAAAATAATCGCCCGTCTGGCAAATTATACATCGACGCACCGCGGTCGAGAACTGGCGGAAGCGTTGCAACCCTCAGCAGAGCTGCTTACAATTCAAGCCAATTTGTCATTGACCGAGGACGCCGTCCGTGTACTTCGCCATGCACCGTCTGTCCCTTTCGGCGGCATTCGTGATCTGCGCCAGATATTGGCCCGGGCTCGCGTTGGCGGCGGGTTATCTGGAGAAGAACTGCTGTCGGTAGGTTCCACGCTGCGGGCCGTTCGCCTGATAAAAAGTTTTTTTGCCGACCAGAGCGAATACGTCGGTGGCCTCGCGAACTGGGTCGCCGGGTTGACGGTACTTCGCAGCGCCGAGTTTGCCATTGAACGCTCGATCGATGATAACGGTACAGTCAAAGACGATGCCAGCGACAAACTGAATCAGCTGCGACGGGAAATCCGGCTTATCCAGGGGCGAATCAAAGATAAACTGGATTCGATCCTGCGCTCGAGTCAATATAAGACCTATTTTCAGGATGCACTGTATACGATGCGCGGTGATCGGTATGTAATTCCGATCAAGCAGGAATACCGTCACCAGTTTCCCGGCATACTACATGACCAGTCGGCCAGCGGCGCCACTGTATTTATTGAACCGATGGCGTTGGTAAATATGAATAATGATCTGAAGGGTGTCATCTCCGCCGAACAGACGGAAGTGGAAAAAATCTTGCTGGCCTTGTCGCTGCAAGTAGCGGCCGACGCTGACCCGATTGAAGCGAATTGCGACATTCTGGCGCAGTTGGATTTTGTTTTTGCCAAGGCCCGCTTGGCCTTTGAGATGCATGCGATCAGACCGGAAGTGAATGAACAGGGCCGGGTTGATCTGCGGCAGGCCCGACACCCGCTGCTTGCCGCGGCAACGGTTGTGCCGACAGACATTCGAATCGGCGGCGAATTCAACACCCTATTGATCACCGGTCCCAATACGGGCGGCAAAACGGTAGCCTTGAAAACGTTGGGGCTGCTCAGCCTGATGATGCAGTCGGGACTGTTTGTCCCTGCTGCGGCCGATTCTATCCTGACGGTGTTTGAAAATATTTTCGCCGATATTGGCGACGAGCAAAGTATCGAACAATCGCTTAGCACTTTCTCCGGTCACATGACCAATATCATTCGGATTCTGTCGCAAGTGACGCCGAAATGCCTCGTACTGATCGATGAAATCGGCGCCGGAACTGATCCTGAAGAGGGGACTGCTCTGGCAATGGCGATTCTTGAACATTTGCGCGAACAAGGGATTCGTACGATTGCTACGACCCACTACGGTGAGTTGAAAGCATTTGCCTATACGCAAGAGGGTGTGGAGAATGCTTCCGTGGAGTTTGACATTGAAACATTGCGCCCAACCTATCGTTTATTGATAGGGGTCGCTGGCAGCAGCAACGCTTTTGCCATATCACAACGACTCGGCCTGCCGCAGGAACTGGTGGAGAAAGCCCGGGTGCTGGCTGGCGGCGAACACCAAAAATTTGAATCAGTGCTGTCAGTAATGGAAGAGCATAAACGGGCCAGTGAGAAAGAGCGGCAGGAAGCAGTTGCTTTGCGGCAGGAATCGGTGCGCCTGAGGCAAATCATCGACCGTGAGAAACAAAGCTGGGAAATCAAGAAGAAAGATGCTTTGGCAAAGGCGCGCGCCGAAGCGGATGAGCTGATGCGGCAGACCCGGCTGGAAGCAGAAGCGGTGATTCGCGATCTCAAACAACATTTTTCCGCCGCTAGCAATGCAGCCGTTCAAGACAGTGTTGACAGCGCCCGCCGAAAAATTCGTGAAAAAATCAATGAACTTAACCCCCTGGAGCCTTCAGGAGCTGCGATTGCCTACGAAACCGATCCGGTTGCTAAAATCGTCAAAGGGGCAGTCGTTCAGGTTGCCAACCTGGGACAGCAGGGCTTGGTGCTTTCCGTTGAAGGGGAATCGGTAAGCGTGCAGCTGGGCGCGTTAAAAATGACGGTGCCCCGCAATCAGTGCCGAGTCTTGAAACGGTCTGAACAAAAATCGCTGGAACCGGAACGCAAACCGCGCCAAATGGCAACAGAAAAATTACAGCCTGTTTCACGGGAAATTGATATTCGCGGCATGAACAATGAGGAAGCCGCCTACATCCTGGAGAAGTACATTGACGATGCAATCATGGCAGGGCTGGACTCGGTTTCGGTGATCCATGGCAAAGGAACCGGTGCCCTGCGCAAAGGAGTTCAGGCTTTTTTGTCAGGACATCCCCGAGTGAAAGGGCTTTCGATCGGTGAGATCAACCAGGGTGGAACGGGTGTATCGGTCGTAAAACTTGCATAACTAAAGACAATAGTAGAGGAGGTCGCTGCAGATGATTACCAAAAGTGCCGAAATGGAAGCGAGAGCCGTTGATCAGGTTGTTGAACTGATGGCGCTGGCCGCCCGGACGGCCCCGAAAGCAAAAGGGGTTGATAATCTGGTGGTAGTGGCGGTTCGTGCGAAAGTTAAAGATCAGTTGGCGGCTGAAATGCGACGGATAGTGCAGGAAGAGAACGGTTTGCCGAATTTTGATCGTGATGCCGGTAATGTTGATAAATCGGCAGTTGTTTTACTGCTCGGACAAAGGGTAAAGCCTTTGGGTCCGCGGCCTTGCGGTTACTGCGGCTTTAAAGATTGTGAGGACAATCTGAAAAATGGCGGCTTGTGTGCGATCAGTATCGGTGATCTTGGCATTGCATTGGGTTCTGCAGTCAGTGTTGCCGCTGCACACCACGCTGATAACCGGATTATGTTTACCTTGGGCAAGGCGGCAATCAACCTCAATTTGTTCGACGACAAAGAGGTGCGTATTGCTTACGGAATCCCTGTCTCAGTGTCAGCCAAAAGCCCATTTTTTGACCGGTAAAATATTTATTGTTTCACATACATTGAGGGTCTGCCGCATGCAGGTTTACAACCTGGTTTGTGACAGACCCTCTTACTATTCGAAACGGTAGTAACTTATTCTGCATTTTTTGCTTCCGCCGATTGATTCAGGCGGTTTTGCAGCAACACAGACATCCAATTCCGGTGCGCAAACGATCCGATGCTGGAAATTGCAGCAAGCCGGTCAGGCGGGAATAAGGGACTAGGCTTATACGTCGCCAGGCGTTGCTTGAGACAGAGAATACGCAACACGGATTCATCCAGGCGTGATAAGGGGATTTCACCATTTTCGACTGCGGATAAGACTGCCTGATAGGCAGCTGGATAATTTTGCGGCATCAGGATGATATCAACGCCGGCTTTTACGGCAAGTACAGCGGCCGGCCCCGAATCAAATCCGTCAGTGATGGCTCGCATATTCATCGCATCCGTAATAATCACACCATTATATGCAAGTTGCTTGCGCAGCAGGTTATCAATAATCGGCTGCGACAGGGTTGCCGGCAAACCTGGCGTAGGGTCAAGCGATGGGTAGTGTAAATGGCCGATCATTATCATCGATACATTTGCCAGAATCGCTGCACGAAACGGTACTAACTCGACTGAATCAATACGGTCAATCGGATGATCAACGACCGGCAATACCAGATGCGAATCGACACGGGTATCGCCATGACCGGGAAAATGTTTGCCAGTGGCAGCAATACCGTTTGATTGCAGACCCTGAATAAATGCAGGCGCCAATCGCGCTACTTCATAGGGATCGTGACTAAATGCCCGGTTACCGATCACCGGATTGTCGACACGGGTTGCTACATCCAGGACCGGAGCAAAATCAACGGTAAAGCCAAGGGTGTATAATTCCCGGCCCAGTAAGCGCCCGAGCCGGTATAGGGTATCTGGCGGCAATGCTTCCAGTGACCGGGCAGCCGGCATGGGAGTGGTAAAAGAGAGTCGGGCAACACGACCACCTTCCTGATCTACCGCGATAAACGGCGGAATTGTTGCCGATGCACGCAGTTTGTCAATCAAGTCGATTGTAACCGGCAATGTTGGTACATGGCGTGCAAACAGGATATAGCCGCCTGGAGGATGGGACGAGCCTGACGATTCACCCAATACTCCGTCGGGGGCAATGATAAACAACTGGCTAACTTTTTCGGCTAAATTTAATTGACGCAACTGTTCCATCGCTTGTTCGGTCGTGGATAATTTGGATTCGCCGATTACCGGGGGCAGGGAACGGGCGGCACAAACGGGGACTGCGCCAATCATCAGGATAGCGGATAAAACTAGCAATTGGAACCAGTGGTGACTTTTCATCGCATGCGCCGCCTCTCTGAGATTACTTTATAAAGATGCGGCGCCCTATTGCAGCGCCGCATAATGTAAAAGCTAATTTGTCGGAGGTTTTGCCGGCGGTTTAGCCGGAGTGGTTGGAGTGGTTCCGGGTTTTCCGCCAGGAGGCGGCGTGCTCGGAGGAGGGGTGCTGGGAGTTGTCGTTTTGCCGGATTGGCCGGGAATCGGAGTATCGGTCTTATTGGCCGGCGGAGCATTGGGATCTGTTGTTGGCGGGGCAGTGGAAGGCTGTTTGGGTTGTGTGCCTTCAATAAAGTAATCCGTAATCGATTCTTTATTGTTCGGATCATTGATCAGGCCGCCATCCTTGGTTGAAACGGTTGCCGAAATGATACCGCGTGGCCGTGGAAAATCCTTGACAGGTAGTTTTGCTGTGGCCTCTTTCATATACAAGCGCCAGATTGTTGCCGGAATTTCGCCGCCGGTTTGTCCGTCGAGAGTGCCGTCACTGTCAAAACCAATCCATACCGATGTGGATATTTCCGGTGTATAACCGACAAACCAAGCATCTTTATGTTCATCAGTCGTACCGGTTTTGCCAGCAGCAGGCCGGCCGATATTGGCGCCGGTGCCCGTACCATACTGAATTACACCGCGCAACATGTCTGTGAGCAAAAATGCAACCCGTTCGTTGATAACCATTTTTTCTTTGGGAACATGCTGTTCAAGAACTTTGCCGTTACGGTCAACAACTTTCAGGATGGTGACGGGCTCGACCCGTACCCCCTGATTTGCCAGCACACCAAAAGCGCTGGCTATATCCATCGGCGTTACGCCCCGAGTCAATCCACCGAGAGCCATCGCCAAAGTAATATCATTATGCGAACCACTGGTGACAAGTGTCGAGATTCCCATGTTTTGCGCGTTGCGGACGACTCGCTCTGGCGTCACTTCCTGCGCCAGTTTTACCGCTGGAATGTTGCGGGACAGGGCCAGCGCCGTTCGCAACGTGATCGGACCCTTGAAAGTCCGGTCGTAGTTCATCGGGGCATAACCGCCGACGCGGAACGGCTTGTCATCAATGATCGTGGCCGGAGATTTACCGGCATCGAGGGCTGTCAGATAAACGAACGGCTTAAATGCAGAACCTGGCTGCCGTTCCGCCAATACGGCCCGGTTAAACTTATCGGTGCCGCGGCCGCCGACCATCGCTTTGACATATCCAGTGTGGGTGTCAATGGAGACCAGGGCGCCCTGTGGCTGTTGCAGTCCGTTTTTGTCAACAGACATGACCGGCAACTCACGCATCGCCTTTTCAGCCGCTTTTTGCAGGTCGAGGTCGATACTGGTGTAAATCTTCAGTCCTTCTTTATATACCGTATCGGCGCCGTATTTATCGATCAGTTGCGAAGTGATATATTCAATGAAATAGGAAGCGGAAACATCAAAATCTTTATCTTTAAGTTTAGGATCCTGTTTGGCTTTAGGATCTGGTTTGGGCGGATCTACCGCGATTTTAATCGGAGTTGTTTTGTTTTTGTCTGCGGTAGCCTGATCCAGATAGCCGTATTTCACCATCTGGTCCAGTACGGTCGCCTGACGCTCGCGCGCCGCTTTCATACTGTTGAACGGGGAATAGTAGTTGGGGCTTTTGGGCAGGCCGGCCAGCATTGCTGATTCTGACAGATTGAGCTGTTCGACATTTTTGCCGAAATAGGTTTGCGCTGCAGCTTGAACACCATACGCGCCGGCGCCGAAATAAATCTGGTTCAGATAGAGTTCCAAAATTTCATCTTTGGTATATTGTTTCTCGATTTGGAAGGCGATGATGACTTCTTGAACTTTTCGTTTCCAGGTGCGCTCCTGGGTAAGAAAGGCATTTTTGGCCAATTGCTGAGTTATCGTGCTGCCGCCTTCCGATACTCCGCCGGCAGAAATGTTGATCCAGACGGCGCGCAGAATTGCCCGGGGATCGACACCGGAATGTTGATAGAAACGATTGTCTTCCAAAGCCACAAACGCATTCTGCAAGTCTTTTGGCACTTTGGACAGCGGCACCGGCAACCGGTTCTCGACTGCATGCAGTACGGTGATCAGTTTGCCGTTGACATCAAATACCTGAGCCGACGCAGCCGGGCGAATATCACCCCGCAAGTTGGGCGCCGACTGAATCGTCGCGGAGAGAAATCCGAGACCTACGCCAACGCCGATGACAAGAAACGCCATGATTCCAATGATGATGATGGCAGTGATTGAACCGCGGTTATTATTCACATTCGCTTCACTGGCAGCAGTATGTTTCAGTTTCATATTATTCCCCCTGTCTTTACACCAAAATATTATATCATAAAAAAAGTTGATGCAGTGAATTGAGCTATGGCTGATATATCTGTAGTAGCAGGCTTTTGCACAGAAACGGTCTTTTATGATATACTCTCGTTGAAGTCGAAGAAAACAGACAAGGATGTTTCTGCGATTTTTCGCTGTTTTACGCGATCAATCCCCGATTATCCGACTATTGACAAAGGAGCTGTATAGTAATGTCAGGGCATTCAAAATGGGCAAACATCAAACATAAGAAAGGCAAGGCAGATGCCGCCCGTGGCGCTGCAACCACTAAAATTGGCCGTGAAATCACCACGGCCGTTCGCATCGGCGGCGCTGATCCGACTGGAAATATGCGACTGAAATTAGCGCTGCAAAAGGCGAAAGCAAATAATATTCCCAAGGACAATATTCAACGGGCGATTCAAAAGGGTCAGGGTACTCTGGAAGGGCAAAGCTACGAAGAAATAACTTACGAAGGCTATGGAATTGCCGGAGTGGCGCTGTTGGTTCAAGCAATGACCGATAATCGGAATCGTACGGCTGCGGAAATGCGTCATTTGTTTTCAAAGTATGGCGGCAATTTGGGCGAATCAGGCTGTGTCGCCTGGATGTTCAATAAAAAAGGTCTGATTCTCATTGATAAAGCTACCGGCGTTGCCGAAGACGATCTGATGGCAATTGTGCTGGAAGCAGGCGGCGATGACCTGGTCAGTGAAGACGATTCATTTGAAATCACTTGCTCGCCGGATGCTTTTGAAGGGTTGGTCAACGCATTGGAAGCGGCCGGGATCAAGTGGGAATCGGCTGAAATCAGCATGGTGCCGGATACCAGCATTTCTCTTTCGGGTGAGGAAGCGACCCGGTTGATGAAACTGGTTGACGCACTGGAAGAACAGGATGATGTCCAGGCTGTGTACGGAAATTTTGATTTGCCGGATGAAGAAGATGAAGAATAATATCGTGATGCTTATGATGTGGGTGCAGTAATTTGCTGGCCATGGGGATTGATCCCGGTAACGCGATCTGCGGCTACGGGTTTGTTGAATTAAACGGAAATTCTCTGCATGGCGCAGGTTTTGGCGTGATCAAAACGACGCCGGACATGCGGCGGGCTGAACGTTTACATGTTTTATACGAAAAACTGAATGAATTGATTTGTGATCGTCGGCCTGATGTGGTTGGCGTGGAAAAATTGTTTTTTAGCCGCAATGTAACAACAGCGATGACGGTTAGCGAAGCACGGGGAGTGATTCTGCTTGCCGTCGAAATGAACCGCATTCCACTAATCGAGTTGACGCCATTGCAGGTAAAACAAGCAGTTGTCGGTTACGGACAGGCCACCAAGGAACAAGTCACTTATATGACACAACGTTTGTTATGCCTGGAAAAAAAACCAACTCCTGATGACGCGGCGGATGCCCTGGCAATTGCCATCTGCAGCGCCCATTGCAGTTCCGTGGAAAAAATTTGGCGGGGTTGATGCGACAATGATCGGATATCTTCGCGGCATCGTAGATCAGCTGCTGGCTGAATTCTGTTACCTGGACGTGCGTGGGGTCGGCTACCGGGTTTTTGTGCCGGCGTCTACCCGCGACAAATTACAGGTCGGTACAGAAACAAAACTGTATACCTATTTAAATGTACGCGAAGATGCGCTGCATTTATTTGGCTTTATCACGCAGGAAGAGCACGAGGTGTTTTTGCTGTTGCTTACCGTTACCGGAGTTGGTCCCAAAATGGCATTGGCGATATTGTCGGGTATGAAGCCGGACGGGATTCGGGCTGCGATCGGTCGCAATGACCTTGCAGCTTTGACCCGCATATCCGGAGTCGGTAAAAAGACTGCAGAACGAATCGTGCTGGAATTGCGGGATAAAATTGGCCAGATCGGCCTATCAGCAGAATTGCCAACCAGTCCAGGGGCATTAGCTACTGGGTCAGGCGCGGCATTTGACGAAGCGATGGCTGCGTTATTAGCGCTAGGGTACCAACAGGGCGAAGTGCTTAACAGGCTGCGCAACCACATGTCTGAGGGGAAAACGGCGGAATCACTGATTCGCTCTGTACTGCGTGAAATGGGCGGGAGGTAGTCATGGAAGAAGAACGGGTAGTGGCTGGACCGGAACAGGAAAGCGACACATGGCAGCTCAGTCTCCGTCCGCGCCGTTTGATTGAGTATATTGGACAAGATCAGGTCAAGCAAAACTTATCGGTGTTTATCCAGGCAGCGCTAGCCCGACGCGAAGCATTGGACCACGTTTTACTGCATGGTCCGCCCGGACTCGGCAAGACGACACTTGCTGGCATTATTGCGAATGAGCTTGGAGTTAGCTTGCGGATCACTTCCGGACCGGCAATCGAACGACCTGGTGATCTGGCGGCTTTATTGACGAATCTTGGCGAAAAAGACGTACTGTTTATTGATGAGATTCACCGATTGAATCGTAGTGTTGAAGAAGTATTGTATCCGGCGATGGAAGACTATGCGCTGGATATCATCATCGGCAAAGGTCCCAGTGCGCGTTCGATTCGCCTTGATTTGCCCAAATTCACCTTAGTGGGGGCGACGACGCGGGCTGGTGCTTTGGCTTCGCCGTTGCGCGACCGGTTTGGCGTGATGTGCCGCCTGGAATTCTACGGACCGACCGCATTGCTGCAAATCGTGACCCGGGCGGCCGAAGTACTGAATGTAGCCGTAGAGAAAGGCGGCGCCGAAGAAATTGCCCGCCGGGCCAGAGGGACACCCCGGGTAGCCAATCGGTTGTTAAAACGGGTGCGTGACTTTGCCCTGGTCGATGATAAGATGGTGATTACCCGCGAAGTGGCCGACCGAGCTCTGGGAATGCTGGAAGTTGATGCCTGCGGGTTGGACCGTACTGACCGTCGTATTTTAAGCACAATCATTGAAAAATTCAACGGCGGGCCGGTTGGTGTAGATACGATCGCTGCAGCAGTCAGTGAAGAAACGGAAACGATAGAAGACGTATACGAACCATTTTTATTGCAAATGGGTTTTTTGAATCGTACTCCCCGCGGCCGCTCTGTCACCAGCGCTGCTTACCGGCATCTGGGTCTCCCTTGTCGTGATCCGCAGATGGAGCGGCAGGATCCATTGTGGAAGGAATAAAATCACAATGAAAGTGTTACTACACATCTGCTGCGGTCCGTGTTCGATAGCGCCGGTTCAGCAGCTGCGCGAGCAGGGGTATCAATTACAGGGCTATTATTTCAACCCCAATATTCATCCCTACAAGGAGTTTCAGCGACGTTTGGAAACCTTGCAGGAATATGCGGACAGCATTGATTTGCCATTGATGACGGATGACCGCTATTTGCTGGAGGAGTTCCTGCAGCGGGTAATGCAGTCTGACCGCGATCGTTGTGAAAATTGCTACGAAATGCGATTTATTGAGGCCGCATTGCAGGCAAAAAGTTTGCAATGTGAGGCGTTTACCACTACTTTGCTGGTCAGCCCCTATCAAAAACACGACTTGATTCGTCAGGTGGGCGAGCGAATCGGAGCGGAGGCAGGAATCCCTTTTCTATACGAAGATTTTCGTCCTGGCTGGAAAGCCGGCGTGGAGGTCAGCCGCCAGCGCGAGATGTACCGCCAGCCTTATTGCGGGTGTATTTTTAGTGAAAAAGAACGTTATTATAAGCTGAAAAAGTCCGTCGGAAACTAATTTTTCTCGTAAGGGGTTTTTGATAATGGGGAAGGTATTGATGGCGTTGGGGACAGTTCTGCTGATTGTCGGCGCTATTCTTTACTTTGGTGAGAAATTTATTAACCTTGGGCGCTTGCCTGGTGATATTCATATAGAACGGGGAAATTATAGCGTCCATTTCCCGATTGTCACATCTATTCTGGTCAGTATAATTCTGACCGTAGTACTGAATTTGTTGTTTGGTCGCCGCTAATCTGCGGCATTCTAAGGGTGGAGGTGCGGTTGTGATTCGTTTGATGGCTAAATTTTCTGTTGGCCTGGTGGCCGTTGTTTGTTTTATTGCAGTAATAGGTTGCATGCCTATGAGCATTGCGCTGGCAGGGCCGGACAGCAATGAACCGACTGTCCGGATTGGCCTGATGACCAAACAGTTTGGTTTGCTGGTCGAAAGCAACGGGCACTATGAAATCATTAATGTCGATACCAATAAAGTTCAGGGGGAGTACCCGGCCAGTGTCAAGACACGCATCGGGTTGCGCGAGGGAAAATTTGTCATCAACAACACGGTGGTGGAAGGTGACC
Source organism: uncultured Veillonellaceae bacterium (assembly GCA_964386615.1). Lineage (GTDB taxonomy): Bacteria > Bacillota > Negativicutes > UBA1444 > UBA1444 > UBA1444. Next base: position 18,805 of record CAYLSL010000006.1, on the reverse strand, counting down.
GTTTCCGTATTGCCCCGCGCAAATCAAAGAGCATGGAGCGGGAAGATCGGTTGATTGAAATCAACAACCGGCGCTACCGCGGTGTGGTGGAAGTATTCAGAACACAGGGCTCGACAGGGGTAACTGCTGTGAATATTCTGCCGGTAGACGATTACGTCTATGGGCTCATGGCCCGGGATATTTCTCCTGAATGGCCCGAACATGCATTAAAGGCGCAGGCAGTGGCGACCCGTACATTTGCCCTGTACAATGTCGGCAAACATAAAAATGATGGATTTGATCTTTGTGCCAGCAGTGACTGCCTGGTATATGAAGGGCAAACCGGTGAAGATATCCGGATTGCCAAAGCGGTCAAGGATACCCGCGGAATCGTGCTTACGCATCAAGGATATTTGGCGGCGGCATATTATCATCTGAGCGGCGGCGGCTATACCGAAAACAGTGAAAATGTCTGGTCCAAAGCCTATCCATATTTACGCGGTGTGCCAGATCCGGATCAGACCAGTCCATATTATCAGTGGCAGAAAAGAATCTCGCCGACAGAACTGGAAGCGCTGTTGAAGGCGCAGGGGTATACTATCGGAACTTTGACAGCGATTGAAATCTCCAAACGAACAACAGCGCCGATGAATGTGCCGGATCGAGGAGTTTCTGGTCGCATTCGCACGATTACATTCATTGGTAAAGACGGAGTGGTTGCGCTGACTGGCGAAAAATTTCAGCAATTGCTTTCCGTTCCCAGCACATTGTTTGATCTGAAAGTCGCTGTGCCGATTGCCAGCATCGATAGTAATATTACCGATAGTTACGGCGATCGTGACACAAAGCAAATTCAGATCAACTTACCCCCCAGTGCTTCCGGCGGATTACTTACCGACAAGGAAGGAATCCACCGAATCACCGGACAAAAAAATGAAACTATTTTTATTGACGGTTTTGGTTGGGGGCATGGTGTCGGTTTATCGCAATGGGGCGCCAAAACAATGGCGGAAAAGGCAATCAACCCTGGGGCAGATTATTATATTTCCATTTTGAAACATTATTATCAGGATATAAAGATTGATAAATGGTATTGAACCAATGCTGACAGTGGCTGATTTTGATTATGATTTGCCGGAATCCCTGATTGCCCAGACACCGATTGAACCACGCGATTCATCGAGATTATTGGTATTGAACCGACAGACAGGTAACTTGCAGCATCGGATTTTTCGTGACATTGTCGAATATCTGCGACCTGGCGACCTGCTTGTCGCCAACGATACCAAAGTAATCCCGGCGCGCCTGATTGGAAAGCGCGCCGACAGCGGCGGCAAAGTAGAGGTGTTTTTACTGCACCGGCTTTCGCAGGATAGCTGGGAAGTGCTCGTCAAACCGGGGAAAAAGATGCGACCGGGGCAAACTGCGATATTCGGCGACAACTTGTCCTGCGAAATTCTGGAAACCACAGAATATGGCGGACGTATTGCCCGATTTTCCTATGAGGGCTTGTTTGAAAACGTTCTGGAGCAATTGGGAGAAACCCCGCTGCCGCCCTATATCCATGAAAAACTATCCAATCCTGAGCGTTATCAGACCATCTATGCCCGCGAACAGGGTTCGGCTGCGGCGCCAACTGCAGGTCTGCATTTTACGCCGGAACTGATGGCGGCGGTCCGTGCCAAAGGAGCAGACTTTGCATTTGTAACCCTGAATATCGGTCTGGGTACTTTTCGGCCGGTACGAATCACAAATTTGGCGGAACATGTGATGCATCGTGAATATTATAGTGTTTCCACGGAAACGGCAGCACGAATCCAGCAGACGAAACAAAACGGCGGCCGCGTTGTCGCTGTCGGTACTACTGCGGTGCGCACTCTCGAATCGGCGGCGCGAGCCGGCAGTTTGACGGCCGGCAGCGGCTGGTCGGATTTGTTTATTTACCCTGGGTTTTCTTTTCAGGTTATTGACGCGCTGATTACGAATTTTCATTTGCCGCAGTCGACATTGTTGATGCTGATCAGCGCATTTGCCGGACCCAGTCATGTCAAAGAAGCCTATCGGGAAGCCGTGCGTCTTAACTATCGCTTTTTTAGTTTTGGCGACGCAATGTTCATAGAATAAGAAAGGGGGATTGCAATGCCTGCGGTAACTTATGAGTTAATCAAGAAATGTCCGGTTACCGGCGCCCGGGCCGGACGATTGCATACGCCGCACGGCAGCTTTGATACACCGATGTTCATGCCGGTCGGAACGCAAGGAACTGTAAAAACTTTATCGCCGGAAGAACTGAAAATGATGGGGGCCGGCGTGATTCTCGGCAATACATACCACCTGTTTTTACGTCCGGGGCATGAAACCGTGAAAAAGGCGGGCGGCCTGCATCGTTTTATGAACTGGGATGGCGGAATATTAACTGACAGCGGCGGTTTTCAGGTGTTTAGCCTGGGCGATTTGCGAAAAATTGATGAGGAAGGTGTTTCGTTTCGTTCTCATCATGACGGGTCCAATCAATTCTTGTCGCCAGAAAAATCGATGGAAATTCAGATGGCTTTGGGCGCGGATATTGCAATGGCATTTGATGAGTGCACGCCGTATCCCGCTGATTACGAATACGCCTGTCGATCGATGCGTTTGACGACCCGTTGGGCACGGCGTTGTCGGGCGGTTCATCATCGAGAGGACCAGGCGCTGTTCGGCATTGTTCAGGGCGGCATGTATGCCGACTTACGCCGGGAAAGCGCCGAAGAACTGGTTGAAATGGATTTTCCCGGATATGCGATCGGCGGTCTTTCGGTAGGCGAACCCAAACCCCTGATGTACGAAGTATTGGAACAAACAATTCCTTATCTGCCGGACGCAAAGGCCCGATACCTGATGGGGGTGGGAACGCCTGACTGCCTGGTCGAAGGTGTGTCGCGTGGTATTGATATGTTTGACTGCGTTTTCCCGACCCGGGTCGCCCGTAACGGAACCGCCATTACTTCACAAGGCAGGGTCGTCATTCGTAATGCCGCGTATGCCGAGGACTTTTCGCCCCTCGACCCAGAATGCAGTTGTTATACCTGCCGAAATTATTCGCGCGCCTATCTGCGTCATCTGATTCGTTGCGATGAAATTTTCGGCTTACGATTAATGAGTCTCCATAACTTGCACTATTTAATTCAATTGATGAAGCAAATTCGCGAGTCAATTTTGCATGACAGTTTTCCAGAATTTCGCCGATTATTTTGGACGAAAAATTAAAATGATGCAGGACTTTTCCTGCTGACTGTAGAACAATATTCAAGATAAAATATAAGGAGTGAGAGGTTTGCCGTCATTTTCTCCCGAAATCGATCAATTTCTCCAAGGGTCCTGGCCACTGATTTTAATGGCCGTTGTATTCTATTTCATCCTGTGGCGTCCACAGAAAAAAGAGCAGAAAAAACGCGCTGAGTTTCTATCTAATTTGAAAAAAGGCGATAAGATTGTCACGATCGGTGGACTGTATGGGGTGATTCTGCGACTGAATGACAAAACGGCTACAATTCAAATTGCAGAAAAAGTTGAAGTAGAGATTGCCCGTACTGCGGTCAGTCATCAACAACCGCCGCGGGGCAACAATGCTCCAGCGGAATCATAAACCCATTCACCATCGCCAAAAATAGTTCGTATAAGCTTGTCATGGCGTTTTGGGGCAATGTGTGCCGATCACGGTTGCATTTTGTCCCAAATTAATTTTTCCCAAGGGTTAACTTTTGTCAACCGGCCTGTTTTCATTGACACTCCGGCGGATGAAGGCATATAATAATCATGTTTGAAAAAAGAACGGTTGGGGGGAAATTACTTGAGACCGGCAGAACTAACCAAGTTTTTAGCCGTAGTGGCTGTCATTGTTTTGGTCTGTGGCTACTACATCACCCCGCTTGCCATGTCAGTCAAGCAAGGTCTTGACTTGCAGGGCGGCACGCATGTGGTTCTCGAAGCTGTCGATACACCGGAAGCCAAAGTTGATGAAGATGCGGTCCGGCGCGTACTTAAAGTAATCGAAAAGCGGATTAATGAACTCGGTTTGACAGAGCCGATTATTCAGCGACAGGGAGAACGGCGGATCATCATTGAGTTGCCAGGTGTCAAAGACCCTGAAAAAGCAATCGAAATGATCGGCAAAACTGCCTTGCTTGAATTTCAGGATGAAAAAGGCGTTACCCATTTAACAGGAAAAGACTTAAAAGATGCGAAAGCACAAATTGATCAGGCAAAGCAAAACCTGGTTGCTTTGGAATTCTCGGATCAAGGCGGTAAGGTATTCGGTGAGCTGACTAGCAAAAATGTCGGCAAGCATATTGCAATTTTGCTCGATAAGCAAGTGCTGACCAACCCGGTTGTCAATGAACCGATTTTAGGCGGTAAAGCCGTGATTACCGGTAACAAGACAATCGAAGAAGCCGAACGGTTGGCAATCTTGCTGCGTTCCGGCTCTTTACCTGTCAAGGTTGAGGTTTTGGAGACCCGAACTGTCGGCCCAACATTGGGTGATGACAGCAAGGAAAAAAGCAAACTGGCATTTACCGTTGGAATCATTCTGATTACAGTATTCATGTTTGGTTTCTATCGTTTGTCTGGCTTGGTTGCCAACGTTAGCCTGCTGCTTTATGTAGTATTGCTGTTGGTTTGCTTGCGCATGCTCAACGCAACACTGACGTTGCCGGGCATTGCCGGAATCATTCTGTCAATGGGCATGGCAGTTGACGCGAACGTTTTGATATTTGAGCGGTTTAAGGAAGAACACCGTGCCGGTAAAACCTTGCGTGCATCGATGGACGCAGGATTTACCCGCGCGTTTGCCACGATTTTTGATTCGAACGTAACCACGTTGTTTGCATCAGTTATTTTGTTCTTCTTTGGCAGTGGTCCAATCAAAGGTTTTGCGGTAACTCTCAGCCTGGGCATTGTTCTCAGTATGTTCACAGCAATCACAATAACTAAAATTCTGCTTAAAATGTTGATGAACGCCAGCTTGTTTAAAAGCGGCAAAGCTTATGGAGCGTAGGAGGTGTGAATAACGTGAAGTTTTCGATCATTGCGCGCAGAAACTGGTTTTTCGCCTTCTCGCTGCTTCTGATATCAACTGGATTAATCTCCATATTCACGCAGGGGCTTAATCTTGGCATTGATTTCACCGGCGGAACGCTGTTAGACCTGAAATTTGCCAAACCTGTTTCTGTATCGGAAGTTCGTGATGTGTTAAAAGATTATAAACTCGAAAATAGCGTAGTACAGTTGGCGGGTACAGAGAAAACTGATGCAGCACCCAATGTATTAATTCGAACACATGTGCTAAATGAAACGGAGCGAAAAGCAGTTCTGGATGGTTTTACCGGCAAGTTTGGTAAATTTGACATTATGCGAATTGAAAAAGTCGGCGCCACGATTGGCTCGGAACTAACTCGTGAAGCGATTATTGCCTTATTATTGTCATGGTTGATGATGATTGGTTATATTTCTTATCGGTTCGAGTATCGTTTTGGCGTGGCTGGGATTTTATCATTGATTCACGACGTCCTGATTGTTTTGGGCGTGTTTTCGATTTTCCGCAAGGAAATCGATGCTTCGTTTGTTGCGGCTCTATTGACAATTGTCGGCTACTCAATCAATGACACCATCGTTATTTTTGATCGAATCCGTGAAAACCTTAAGGCAATGAAAAAAGGTGAAACCCTTGAAGAAATGGTTGACCGAAGTATTTGGCAAACGATGACCCGATCCATTTACACAGTGTTGACAGTATTATTTGCCACGGCTTCACTTTACTTCCTCGGCGGCGAAACGACCAAGAATTTTTCTTTGGCCCTGTTGATTGGTTTTATTGCAGGAACCTATTCCTCAATATTTAATGCCAGCCCAATCTGGGTATTGTGGAAACAGCGTGACGAGAAAAAACGCCTGGAGCATAAAGTCAAGCCTGCATAAGTTAACTCGCAGTCTTTATAGGTTCGGGAATTTCCCGGGCCTATTTTTTTTGCCTCGCATGGCTGAATCAAAAAAACATCAAATTATTTTTCTGTTTCTAGCAGGAATTATACAATATATTGCGTATTATAAATAATTGGTATACAACATATGGATGGGCGAGGAGCGATGTTTATGCGATGTCCGTTCTGTGAATTTCATGACAGCAAGGTGATTGATTCCCGGGCGGCCGAAGAAGGCAATTCCATACGTCGTCGTCGCGAATGTTTGCAGTGCGCCAAACGCTTCACCACTTATGAGATGGTGGAGGATTTGCCGCTACGTGTAATAAAAAAGGATGGCAGGCGAATGGCTTTTGACCGGTCCAAAATCCTGAACGGATTGATGAAGGCTTGTGAAAAGCGCCCGATTTCACTGGACGTACTGGAAGAAACAGCGGACAAGGTTGAAAAAGAATTAAGAAACTCCATGGAACGGGAGATCCCCTCCCGGATCATTGGTGAAGTATTGATGAAGCACCTGAAAAATCTTGATCATGTTGCATATGTTCGTTTTGCCTCAGTCTACCGGGAATTTACCGATATTGACAATTTCATGCAGGAACTGGAGGCGCTGAAGGATAACGCCTTACCGGTTGTAAAGCTCGAATCGACGGTACAAGCACAAGAGGGTGGGAAATAATTATGTTGACGCGACTACGCAAACGAGATGGCCGGGATGTATCGTTTGATCCCAATAAAATAACCGAAGCGATTTATAAGGCTGCACAATCTGTTGGCGGTTCCGATCGCGAAATGGCAATGGAACTTACACTGGATGTTTTGCGGCTGTTAAAGCAAAAATTTAATAATGGCAATTTATGTGGCGTCGAAGAAGTCCAGGACATGGTTGAAAAAGTTCTGATCGAACGCGGTCATGCAAAAACTGCCAAGGCTTATATCTTGTATCGGTCAAAACGCAGCCGGATTCGGGACGGTAAATCGGAACTGATGGATGCCGTGCAGGATATTTTGGTCGAAACCAGTCGTGACAATGCCAACGTCTCGAACTCTCCATCGGCTAAAATGCTGCAAATAGCCAGCGCCGCCAGCAAAGCGTATTATCTGACCCGCCTGATTCCTGAACATATGTCACAGGCCCACCTGCGTGGTGATATTCATATTCATGATCTGGACTTTTATGGCAAGACTCTCAATTGTGTACAGATTCCACTTGGTCGTCTGCTGCGTGAAGGCTTTAATAACGGACACGGCTATATTCGACCGCCCAAACGACCAAGCTCGGCCACTGCTTTAGCGGCGATTATTTTGCAGTCATCCCAGAACGATATGTTCGGCGGACAAAGTTTTGCCTATTTTGATCGGGACATGGCCCCCTTTATGAAAAATGTGCCGGAAGATGAAGTCTTCCAGGCAATGGAAGCGCTGATTTATAATTTGAACTCCATGCACTCCTTGCCGGCTGATGAACAAATTTGGGTTTATGATCGCCTGGAAGATAAAATGTCGACGGTTTCCATGGCTGATTTTCACCTCAAATTTGAAGCCGGGCGCTATGCAGCGCTCAGTTTGAATTATAGAACCGGACAGACTGAGTTGAAAGAGATTACCGACTCCATAAAGCATTATAATTTTAACCGGATATTACAAGTCAATCTCAAGAGCGGTCAGTCGGTCGCAGTTACGGATAATCACTCGATCATGACCCTGGATGATACCGGAAAAGTCGCAACGGCTCATCCGGAATTCCTCAAGGCGGGACTTGTGCCAACGAAATGGCAGGCTGAAACCCGCCGTCACATGTATGATTTGCGCTCATATCCAGTTTCACGCCGATATTCGCTTGATGCGGTAGAGCTGGATGAAAACCTGGCCAGGTTCTTTGGCTGTTATGTCGCCGGCGGTTCGGCAGCTGAAGCGGAATTAACCGGAAAAAACTGCGATGTTCATTCCGAGGTATATGTAACAGCAATTTTACGCAAAATCAATCCGTTGTTCACTGCGGAACTGCGGATGGATCGGTCGCGCAATAATGGCGACCTGGTTTGCAGGGTCGGCAGCCGGTTCGCGGCCTTTGTCCGCCATGTTTGCGGCGCCGGCATTTCTACCAAACGCGTGCCAACGGAATTGTTCTTTGCACCGGACTCCATCGTTCGTGCCTTTCTGGACGGTTTCTTCAAAGTATATGCCAGTAAGACCGAGACGCCGCAGCAAGTCGCAGCTACCTATTCGAAAGAATTGCGTGATGGAATATGGCTGTTGTTGACGCGGATCGGCATGGCCTCTTCCATGTCACAGATCTGTATTGATTCGGGAAAATCTGCTATGGCCGGAAACTGTTACAGCATTTGTACATATGGCAGCGAAAAATTCGACGTCTTTAACTTGGCGCCGGAAACAAAACCGTTTGACTACGAATATATACGACCACTCATTGTTAAAACTTGTGGATCAAACTACCTTCAAGGCTTAACTGGACCGGTAGGCCTGGAAACGATACGACAATGGGCGGATGATTTGGCCAAGCGGGTTTTATCGCCAGCCGAGCAACAGCGTTTGGAAGAAGTTGCTGGTTTGCGGCCTGAAATTATCACACTAGACGGTTTTGCCGCTCCCATACCGTTCGGCGAATTTTTTACTCGTTTATTTTTGCCAGCTGATAGCGGGATGCAGAATAATGGGGAAGGTATGGTTGATCAAGATACCTTACGGACATGGGCTCAGCAACTGTTGGCAAAAAATGACGAAGTGCAGTGTTTGTATGAAGTGACGCAACGTGCCAGCCAACTTTACCCGATTGCCGTTGATTCGTTGCAGGAACGACCCATGGAACGACACGTTTACGATATCTCCGTTGCCGATAACGAAAATTTTCTTACCGCACAGGGGATATTTGTCCATAATTCGCGCGCCGGCGCGCAAGTACCATTTTCCAGTTTGAATGTCGGTACGGAAATCAGTCCGGAGGGCCGGGCGGTTACGCGCAATTTGCTTCGCGCTTATGACAAAGGACTCGGCAAGGGCGAAAATCCGATATTTCCCAATGTAATCTTCCGGATAAAGAAAGGGATTAACTTTGAACCGCAAGATCCGAATTACGATTTGTTTCAACTGGCAATCCGCGTTGCGTCGAAACGGTTAAACCCAACCTTTAGTTTCATGGATTCCAGCTATAATGCACCATACGGTACAGATGTTTCTTACATGGGCTGTCGGACCCGCGTCATTGCCAACGTGAATGGGCCGGCCGTAACGGATGGACGAGGCAACTTGAGTTTTACTACGCTGAATTTGCCGCGAATTGCCATCAAATCAGATCGCAATTTAATGAAATTTTATCAACAGTTGGATGAAATGATGGATTTGATTTGCGAACAACTCTATCATCGTTTTCAGGTTCAAGCCGCACTAAAAGTCAAAGATCTGCCATTTTTGATGGGGCAGGGTCTGTACATGGGTTCGGAAAAGCTTGGTCCCAACGATACCATAGAAGAAGTGATCAAAAATGGAACCCTTTCCATCGGCTTCATCGGACTGGCGGAAACGTTGGTGAGTCTGGTCGGCAAACATCACGGTGAAAGCGATGAAGCGCAGTCGATGGGTGAAGAAATTGTTGCCTTCATGCGGGACAAGACAGATCGCGCAGTCGAAAAGTACAAACTGAATTATACGTTGATTGCTACGCCTGCCGAAGGGCTATCCGGTCGTTTTGTCCGGATGGATCGCAAGGAGTATGGAATCATTCCCGGAGTCACCGATCGTGAATACTACAGCAATTCGTTCCATATACCGGTCAGTTACCCGATCGGCGCGTTTGAAAAAATGCGTCGCGAAGGAATTTATCACAAATACACCAATGCCGGTCATATCAGCTATGTTGAATTTGATGCGCCGCCAGTCAACAATCCTAAAGCAGTGGAAGATATTTTGCGTTGTATGGCAGAATCTGATGTAGGTTACGCCGGAATCAATTTTCCGGTCGACTTCTGCGACTCCTGCGGTCATATCGGCGTCATTGAATCGGATAGCTGCCCGGTATGCAGTGCTGCCACGGTGCGCCGGGTGCGCCGGATCACCGGCTATTTGTCAACGATCGAGCGTTTCAATGATCCCAAGCAGGCTGAACTGAATCACCGCGTAACGCATTTTTAACGAGGAGTGCGAAAGATGCTAATTCGACTGGCAGGAATCGTCAAAGAAAGCGTCGTCGATGGTCCCGGCATTCGAATGGTCGTTTTTGTCCAGGGATGCCAGCATTGTTGTCCCGGTTGCCACAATCCCGCTACGCAGGATTTGACCGGCGGCTATGACTCTACAGTAGCAGAGGTGGTTGCCCAGTTGCCAGCCAATAGCCTGGTTAGCGGCGTGACTTTCTCCGGCGGCGAACCGTTTTTACAGGCCGGCGCATTGGCAGAAATCGGACTGGCAGCGAAGCAACGCGGCTTATCAGTCTTCACCTATACCGGCTTCGTTTTTGAACAATTATTGGCACAAAGCAGAAGTAATGCCGATATTGCGGCACTGCTTTCTGTTACTGATGTTTTAATTGATGGTCCGTTTTTATTGGAGCAACGGGATATCAGCCTGGCGTATCGGGGATCAAGCAACCAGCGTATACTTGACTTACCGGCGTCACTGCGGGAAGGAAAGCCGGTAGACTGGACAGATCCGACCTGGGCGGTATAATGACTTGTTTGTTTGGGGTAGGAGAGAGGCTGGGGGCCAGATTCTCCGGCCCCATTTTTCTGTGCCGTGACGGTGCGTGGTTGCCTCATCAATCGAGGTATGACATAATAAACACATGAATTGGCAATTAATTGACACACTAAAACAACGCTTGGCAAATGAAACAGGGGCCCAGCTTTCTGCACCAGGAGCAAAAACCGGTTTTGCACTGGTGTTTCCTAATGAATATCATCTCGGAATGTCTAATCTGGGCTTTCAGATTATTTACCGCGAAATCAACTCGCGGGCTGACACGGCTTGTGAGCGGGCTTTTTTGCCGTCTGCTGCAGAACGGCAAGAGTATCTGCGTTCAGGGACCCCATTAATGACGCTGGAAAATCAAAGGCCTCTCGATGAATTTCAGCTGATAGGTTTTGCCGTCTCTTTTGAGCTCGACTATTTCAACATCCCGGACATCTTGCAGATGGGGAGGGTTCCCATATGTTGTTCCCAGCGGACTGGGACAGACCCGATCGTTATTGCCGGTGGGCCTTGCGCAACCTTTAATCCACAGCCGCTGACCCCTTTTATCGATGTTTTTGTGATCGGTGAAGGCGAAGAGGTCATTCAGGACTTTTTGGATGTGTATCAGGCAGGAGCAGCCGCCAGTCTGTCGCGCGAGCAGGTGCTGCAAAATTTGGCAACGGTTCCTGGCCTTTATGTGCCACAGTTCCATCAAGTATCGCAACCGGTCGTGCGCCGCCAAATTAAGCAATTGGACAAGTTTTGCGGTGAAACGGCGATTGTCGCAAACAACACCGAATTTGACAGTTTGTATCTGGTGGAAGTTGCCAGGGGCTGCGGCCGGCATTGCCGCTTTTGCATGGCGGGCTATTGCTTCCGTCCGCCGCGTTCCCGTTCGTTGGCAAGCATCCGGACCGGCATTGCCCATGCGAAGTCAGAAAATAAAAAGATTGGCTTGGTTGGCGCTGCCGTATCGGACTTTCCCGACATGGAACTATTGTGTTCGATGTTATCCAGCGCAAATACGGCGACTTCGGTTGCCTCGTTACGCGCTGACTCGACTACCCAGGAATTGGTTGATCTATTGGCAAAAAGCGGTCACCGGACGATAACGCTGGCGCCTGAGGCCGGCAGTGAACGGTTGCGTCGTGTAATCAACAAAGGCATCAGTGAAGCGGATTTGCTGCGCACTGTCGGCATGGCCCTGCAGGCGGGAATCCCCAATGTAAAACTGTACATTATGCTTGGTTTGCCGACAGAGACCGATCAGGACATCGCGGCAATCGGTGAACTGGCGCTGCAGGTTATGCAGCAAATGAAGGAAAATGGCCGTCCGGGCACGTTGACGTTGAGCGTTAATCCCTTCGTACCCAAGCCGTTTACGCCGTTTCAATGGCTGCCGATGGCAGAACAGACGATTGTGGCAGAGCGATTAAAACAATTGGAAAAGAGCCTGAGCAAAGAAAAAAAGATCCGGCTTCAGTCGGAATCGTTGCGCGAGGCTTATATGCAGGGAATGTTGGCGCGTGGCGACCGGCGTCTTGGCGAGGTTATCTTATTGGCGCACCAACTTGGCGGACGAAAATATTGGAAACAGGCGCTAAAGCAAAGCGGAATTGCTGAAGCAGAATATTTGTATCGGCAACGCACGCAGCAGGAAGTGTTTCCCTGGGACAACATTGATGTCGGAGTAACTCGCACCTATCTTTGGGCTGAGCTTGAGCGAGCCTTGCAGGAAGCAGTTACGCCGGTATGTTTTGACGGTTGCCGCAGATGCGGCGTCTGCAGCGGATGAGGAGGCTATTTTAAATAATTATGGTACCACAAATTGAATTTGCCGAGCATGAAAACGGTGTGCGCTGGGCATACTTTCCGGCACTAAAGCAACAGGGAGTAACGCATGGCATTTCCAGCCGCATCGGTGGAGTCAGTACGGACGGTTTGGCTACGTTGAATCTTGGGGTTAAAGTTAACGACCGGGAGCAAAATCTGCAAATCAATCGGCAACGTTTTTGCGAGGCAGTCGGCGTGGAAGTCCAGAACATAGTTTCTTCCGGTCAAGTTCATGAAACGACGGTTGCGGTTGTGGATCACAGCCATGCCGGCAAACGTATTGCTGAAACAGATGCATTGGTGACCAATACAAAAGGCTTGCCTTTGTTGCTTTTTTTTGCTGATTGCGTCCCATTGTTGATTTTTGATCCAGTTCAGCAGGTCATTGGCCTCAGTCATGCCGGCTGGAAAGGAACTGTGCAGTCAATCGGCCCTAAAACTCTTCAATGCATGCAACAGAATTTTGGCACGAATCCGGCAAATTGTCTGGTGGGAATCGGCCCTTCGATCGGTCCGGCAGATTATGAAATCGATGAACCGGTAATGACAGAAATCCAAAAATATTGGTCGAACGAGCAACAGTTTACCAGTCCTACTACACCGGGGCATTGGCTGCTCGATTTGTGGCGATGGAACCAGATGCAGTTTATTGACAGCGGCGTTGCGAGTCAAAATATCCACACTGCCGGTATATCAACCGCCAGTCATTCGGAAATCTTTTTCTCGCATCGGGCCAGTGGGGGGAAGGCAGGCCGGTTTGGCGTATTGATGTCGCTTTGACAGGGCAATCGCCCTGGCGATATAATAAAGGAATAAAAACAGTCGGCACTGGAGGCCGGAATCTTGATTATAGATAATGTGGCAGCCTTACGTAATGCTGTGAATCAGGAACAGGTCACAATTGTTGCGGTGACAAAAACGCAATCGGTGGAGCGAATTCGTGAAGCAGTCAGTGCTGGATTAACAGTACTGGGTGAAAACCGGGTTCAGGAAGCAGCCGAAAAAATTCCTGTGTTAAAAGATTTGTCGGTTGAATGGCATTTAATTGGTCACTTGCAAACCAACAAGGTTAAACAGGCAGTCGCATTATTCTCGTTGATTCAATCGGTGGACAGCATTAAGCTGGCAACAGAAATCGACCGGCAGGCAAGACTCGCCGGAAAAATACAGGATATTTTGTTACAAATCAATGTTGCCGGCGAAGAAAGTAAGTTTGGCATTGATTCTGCTGACGCGGTTTCCATTACATCACAACTGGAGACATTGCCCAATATTCGCTTATGCGGTCTAATGACGATTGCGCCTTTTTTTGCCCAAGCTGAGCAAACTCGACCGATTTTCCGCCAAACCAGGCAACTATTTGATCAGTTGAAAAAGACTGTGGCAAAACCTGAATGTTTTTGCTGGCTTTCGATGGGCATGACCCATGACTATGCAGTCGCAATTGAAGAAGGGGCCAACATGATTCGGGTCGGTTCCGGTATTTTTGGCGAGCGGACAACCCGCTAAGAGGAGGATAAGCATTGAAGCTTTTCAATAAACTTTGGAATGCACTGGGGTTGGTGGAAGCGGAAGAAACAGACGAACAACCGGCAAAACCGGTGGAGAAAGCTGCTTCGCGCCCAGATAGAAAACCCGAACGGATATCTAAACAAAATGAAGATAATAAACCACGCTGGACAGCGCCACCAGAACCATCGGCCCTGCCTGCACCGCCGCAACCATATAAGTTGGCTATTCCGTCAGCTGCGACCGCAATGTCGGCAACAGGGAAAAACAAGCTGGTTCTGACGCAACCCAGCGGGTTCGATGATGCACAGCAGATTGCAGAAAATGTGACAAACGGAAAAACCGTGCTGGTTAACTTTGACCGGACCGATGCGGAAACAACCAAACGAACAATTGATTTCATGAGCGGGATCACATATGCCGTCGGCGGCACTGTACAACGAATTTCTGCAGCAATATTTTTATTTGCGCCGTCCGATGTTTTGGTATATTCCAATGAACGTCCCTTTGAACAAGAACAGGTAATATTGCCGTGGCGTGGCCAAAAACAGGGGAGGGACCATTGATGCTGGCTAATAAAAAAATCGGCTTTATCGGCGGCGGTGCGATGTGCGAAGCGCTGATCGGAGGGCTGTTAGGCAAGGGGCTGCTAAAGCCGGAACAGGTTACCGTAAATGATGTTGTACCGGAACGGCTGCGTTTTTTAAACGAACGCTATTCGGTTCAAACCGCTGAATCAATCACGGCTGTCGCCAGCGCCTCGGAAATACTGTTTCTGACGGTAAAACCGCAAGTCATGGCATCCGTACTGGCGAGTATCGGCAAAGTGGTTCCAAAGAAAACTATTGTTGTTTCGATTGCTGCCGGGATCAAGATTTCCACGATGGAAAAATACTTGCTTGGTGTGCCGGTAATCAGGGTCATGCCCAATACTCCGGTCGCTGTCGGTGAGGGGATGTCTGCCGTTGCCCGAGGTACGCATGCAGATGAAAAATCAGCCTTGCTGATTTCTGAAATGTTTGCCGCCGTGGGTCGCTCCGTGGTGGTGGAAGAGTCGATGATGGACGCGGTCACAGGCTTGTCAGGCAGTGGTCCTGCATTCTTTTTTCTGATGCTGGATGCACTTTCCGATGCTGGCGTTCGGGTCGGATTTTCCCGGCAAAATGCTTTGCTATTGTCAGCCCAGACAATGCTCGGCGCTGCAAAAATGGTACTGGAAACAGGCGAACATCCTGGAAAATTGAAAGATATGGTCACTTCGCCGGGCGGCACGGCAATTACCGGCGTACATATGCTGGAAACTCATTCGATCCGGGCTTCGTTGATTGAAGCTGTTGTAGCGGCCACGGCCCGCTCGCGTGATATGGGCAAGGACCAATGATCGATCGGGATAAAATCCTTCGTTATTATCGCTCAACCGGCGATCATGAAGTTGCATCGAGAATTATTACTGCTGCCGAAACAGTAATGCACAGCCGGCGTTTTCAATTGACCGAGTTTTTGGATCCACATGGCTATTCCATAGCAGAGTCGGCGGCAGCATATGAAGAGAATCTTCAATTGCAGGCCAGTGGTGGGTATATTGGCGCCGAAAGGGTTCGTGCTGCTTTTGTCCACCAAGATTTTCGCGGTGAAGTCGATTTTTCCTTGGTTGCAGTTGCCGTCGAATGGGATGCCCGCTATTATGAACTCTCACACCGCGATGTTCTTGGCGGGCTCTTGGCGCTGGGAATCAAACGCGGCGTTATTGGCGATATTTTGATGCTGACCGGTGGATGTCAGATTATTGTGGATGCTTCAATCAGTGCATTTTTGCTCAGCGAATTGCAACGGATTGGGGCGGCAAATGTTAAAGTAAAGACAATTGATTTCTCTGCCTTGCAGCAAAAACCGGAGACCGTCAAGGAAATCCGATCTACAGTTGCCTCGCTGCGTCTTGATTCAGTTGCTGCTGCCGGCTTTGGCATGTCACGCACGCAGATGACCGAAGAAATCCAGTCAGAAAAAGTGAAGGTCAATTGGAAAGACGCAAAGAATGCCTCGCAAAATGTGAAGGCAGGCGATGTGATTTCCTTTCGCGGTCGTGGCCGAATTGAGGTTGTTGAAATTACCGGTCAGACAAAAAAGGGTCGGACGGGTGTCTTGTTGAAAAGATACATATAGAAATACTGGCATAATTGGAAGGGGTGGACTTGTGCTGACACCGCTGGATATTCAAAACAAGAAATTTAAAAAGGAATTTCGGGGCTACGATCCTGCCGAAGTCGATCTGTTTATGGCCGAAGCAGCGAAAAGCTATGAACGCTTGTTGCAGGAAACGATGGACCTGAAAGAAAATATCGAACGATTGACGACCAAACTGGAACACTATCAGCACATGGAAGCTACCTTGCACAGTACATTGGTGATTGCGCAGGAAACGGCCGAAGAAGTCAAGTTGAACGCCAAGCGCGAATGCGAACTGATGATGAAGGAAATGGACGTCCGCGGACAGCGAATGCTCGATGAGGCTGCCGCCAAAGTTCGACGGATGAATGTCGAATATGAAGAATTGCGCAAACATGCGCAAGTGTTTCGGATTCGCCAGAAAACACTGTTGACTGCTCAATTGGAAATGCTAAAAAAAGATGAAGAAGACGATAATTGACTTTGGATAAACAGGGGTTGCAGATCAACGAAAACGCAAACGGCGTTACCATTCCGATTCAGGTACAACCTCGATCCGGCTCAAATAAGATCAGGGGAATCCATGATGGACGACTGAAGCTGGCAGTGGATGCGGCACCGGTCGATGGTGAGGCAACCAAGCAATGTTTGCGCTACCTGGCAGAGATTTTTTCTGTTTCCAATTCGCGAGTTAAATTGTTGTCTGGCGCGCAAAGCCGTAAAAAACTTGTTTTAATCGAAGGGTTGACCGCGGATGGTTGTCATAAAGTGCTGGAACCGTATTTGATTTCCGAGTGATTGACGCGATCAAATCATCAAACCTGTCATAGATAGCGTGACAGGTTTTTTCTTGGAATCATCCAATGCTCTAATTTTCACGATTAGCGAGGAAGCAGGTTGAACCGATGCAATGGCCGTTGATACTTGACATTGCCCGTAATGTTGGATTGATCGGAATTATTGCCTACTTGACCACTCGTCTGCCTGCAGTCAGACACGCTTTGTCACATTCTTCATTTCGCAGCCGGGATAAATTAATTTTGATCTTAGTGTTTGGCGGTTTTTCTGCTTTTGGCAACTTCCTGGGAATTCCTGTAATGGGTTCGATGGCGAATACCCGTATTGTTGGCCCGATTGCCGGCGGATTGATCGGTGGAGTCTGGGTCGGGGTCGGAGCTGGATTACTGGGCGCGATTCCGAGGTATTTCATGGGCGGCTTTACCATGTGGGCTTCGGTGATCGCCAATATAATCGCCGGCCTGATCAGTGGACTGGCCTACTGGAAGTTTCGTTCGCGCAGGCTGGAATTACCGGTTGCGCTGGTTACCGGTTTTTGCGCTGAATTAATGTTAAAATTTCTGGTTCTGTTATTATCCAAACCTTTTGAGCGAGCCTGGGAACTGGAAAAAATCATTGGCATTCCCACGATTATCGCCAATACTCTGGCCGTAGGACTATTCATCTATATCGTACGCGATGTATTCCAGGAACAGGATAAAGTTCAGGCAAAAGCGGCGCAACAATCGATGCGGTTGATACAACAAAGTACCGAATTGTTGAGCGAGGGACTGAATTCGAAAACTGCCGCAAAAATTGTACGGATTATCTGGCTGCAGACCAATGCTGCAGCAGTGGCGCTGACTGACACAACACAACTGTTGGGCTTTATCGGCACCGGTCAAGAGCATCATGTCGCCGGATCGACTTTGCCGATTCAGATTGCAGCAGAAATGGCTGAGAACTCAAAAACAATCATCCCGATGGATAAACAGGCATGGGGCTGCCACAATCACAACTGCAGCCTTAGCGGGTTGATCATGGCGCCGCTGATTGTTGATGGTACGTTGCAGGGTTCTTTGTTGTTTTTCAAAGCGAATGAAGCTACGGTCACTACCTACGAAATGGAGATGGTGCAGGGAATCGCCGACTTTCTCAGCTTGATGCTGGATAAACGCCAATTGGATGAACAAAAAATTATGTTGTCCCAAGCGGAATATAATATGCTAAAAGCACAGGTTAACCCGCACTTTTTGTTTAACACACTCGGTACTATTCGCGCCCTGATCCGGACTGCACCGGAAAAAGCCCGGGCACGAATCAAGGATTTGTCCGA
Organism: uncultured Veillonellaceae bacterium; assembly: GCA_964386615.1. Classification (GTDB taxonomy): domain Bacteria; phylum Bacillota; class Negativicutes; order UBA1444; family UBA1444; genus UBA1444. The sequence goes on along the minus strand of CAYLSL010000006.1, from coordinate 562 downwards.
CTTTTTGCGTCGTTCTTTGGAACGAACCGATGATATGATCCCGCTAGCGGAAGAAATGGATCTGGTTCGCTCGTTTGTCCGGTTGGAACAATCCCGCTTTGGTGAGCGGGTTCGGGTCAGCGAGGTGATTCAGTCGGATTTGACAGAGGTTATGATTCCGGTATTTACGCTACAGCCAATTATGGAAAATGCCATTAAGCATGGGCTGGCGGCAAAACGCAACGGTGGGAGCATCCAGCTGCGAATTCGAAAAAGCGCGGACTTGCTGCAAATCGATGTGGAAGATGACGGCGCAGGAATATCTCCCGAACGACTGGCCCGGATTCTGCAATTTGACGGCGGTTTGGAGCGTAGTACTGCCGGAACGGGGATCGGCCTGAATAATATTCAAAAACGAATCCAGACAGCGTTTGGCGCTGAATTCGGCCTGCGGATCACAAGCCGTTTGGGTACAGGCACCCTGGTGCAAATCGAATTGCCGATTCTTAACCGAAAGGAGGGATAGCCAATGCCACTGACAGCAATTGTTGTTGATGATGAATTGCCAATGTGTGATGAATTG
>CAYLSL010000005.1:44648-46617 GCA_964386615.1 uncultured Veillonellaceae bacterium | reverse complement strand
AGCGCCGCGTCTTTCTCGATATGCTTGCGGTATTCGTTCAGCGTGGTGGCGCCGATACAACGCAGTTCCCCGCGGGCCAGCATCGGTTTCAGGATATTGCCGGCATCCATCGCGCCTTCGGCCGCTCCGGCGCCAACCACCGTGTGCAGCTCATCGATGAACAGAATGATCCGTCCCTCGGATTTTGCAATCTCGTTCAATACGCCTTTCAGCCGTTCTTCAAATTCACCGCGGTATTTTGAACCGGCCACCATCGAGCCGAGGTCCAGCGAATAAACGGTTTTGTTCTTCAGCGATTCCGGCACGTCACCGGCAACCACCCGACGGGCCAACCCTTCCACGATGGCGGTTTTGCCAACGCCGGGATCGCCGATCAGCACCGGATTGTTTTTGGTCCGGCGTGACAGGATTTCCACCACCCGGCGGATTTCTTCGTCGCGGCCAATCACCGGATCCAGTTTTCCCTGTTTGGCCTGGGCGGTCAAATCACGGCCATACTTGGCCAGCATCTGTTCGCCGCCCTCCGGATTGTCGCTGGTGACATTCTGCCCTTTGCGGAATTCACGCGACCACTCGCGGATTTTGGCGCGAGTCAGGCCAAAATCGCGGCAGGCTTGAACGACATCACTGTCGCCATCCTCTGCGACTGCCATCAGCAGATGCTCCACGCTGATATAATCGTCCTGCGCATCTTTGGCCAGTTTTTCGGCCAGCGCCATCACCCGGACCATCGCCGTATTCCAGCGCAAGTTGCTTTCCTGTCCGCGGACAGAAGGCTGGTTTTTTACCAGTTGCGCCGCCTTTGCTTCAATCAGGCCGGGCTCGACTTTTGCCTGGGCCAGAATATAGTCAACAATCCCGTCTCTGTCTTTCACCAAGGCTTGAAATACATGACGGGAAGTCATTTCCTGATGATAGTTCATTGCCGCCGATTGTTGCGCATCCTGCAACACCGCCGTCGCCTTCTGGGTAAATTTATCTTCACTCATGTCCTTCCCTCCTCTGCTTTAACGGTTTCTCAGTTCAAATATCTTTTTATACAGTTCAATTTCTTCAGCGCTCTGTTCGAGTGGCGTATCGATTTTCACCCGCACGAACATATCGCCGAAACTGCCATTTTTCCGTTTCAACCCTTTATCTTTCAACCGCATTTTCTGTCCGTTGTGAATACCGGCCGGAATCTTCAACTGAACCATGCCGTCCGGCGTAGGTACGGAAACCTTGTCGCCCACGACCGCCTGTTCAGGGTAAATCGTCAGGTCGGCTTCAATATCGACTTGGTCTTCGATTCGCCAGATCGGATGCGGCAGGTTTTTCAGCTGCAACAAGAGATCACCGGCTGCCCCGCCGCCATGTCCTTCGCCGCCGAGCCCCTTCAGCCGCAATACGGCGCCGGGATAAATCCGCGGCGGGATCTTCACCTTGACGGTTTTGGTACTGCGTCCCGCCTGGATCTGAATATCTTTTTCACCGCCATTGTATAACTCTTCTACCAGCAGGTTGATATCGGCTTCGATATCCTCACCCCGCACCGGCCCGCGATGTCTTTCAGCTCTTGCGCCGCCGCGGCGGCCAAATACATCGCCGCCGAACATGCTGGCAAAAAAATCGCTGAAGCCATGCAGGTCCTGTCCATTAATATTCACATTGCGAAAATCAAAACCGCCCATATCCGGTCCCGGCTGAAAGTCCTGACCGGATTGCCAGTTCATGCCAAGATGATCATATTTGGCCCGTTTATCCGGGTCACTGAGAACTTCGTAAGCTTCATTGATGGTCTTGAATTTTTCTTCGGCCGCCTTCTTGGCATCACCCTGATGCAAGTCAGGGTGATGCTGTCGGGCCAGCTTGCGGTAAGCGGTCTTGATTTCTTTTTCAGTTGCCGTCCGGGGCACGCCCAGCGCCTCATAATAATCAATATACTTCATACTGTGCTCACCGCTTTCTTTCCATAATCATCAATGTGGTT
>CAYLSL010000005.1:0-44548 GCA_964386615.1 uncultured Veillonellaceae bacterium | reverse complement strand
TCAATATACTTCATACTGTGCTCACCGCTTTCTTTCCATAATCATCAATGTGGTTCATGAAATTCAATTATTTTTCTTCGTATTCGGCATCCATGACATCATCGGATTTTTTGTGACCGGCCGGTTTCTCCACCGTCGGCCCCTGTGTTTCCGGCTTGCACTGGCAAGCCTGGCTGTAGGCTTGTTCAAGTTCCTCCTTGACACTGCGCAGCGTCGCAATATCGGCGTTGCTGTCAAGAGCCTTGCGGGCTTTATCCAGCGCGGCTTCCAACAATCCTTTGACATGCGCCGGCAGTGTGGCTGCCTGCTCTGAAAGCAGCCGCTTGGACTGATAGGCAAGCGAATCAACGTCATTGCGGACTTCAACCTGCTGCCTTCTTTGTTTGTCGTCTTCCGCATGCTGTTTGGCGGCATTGACCATCTGCTCCACATCCTGCTTGGGCAGATTGCTGGAGTTGGAAATCGTGATCGTCTGTTCCTTGCCGGTTGCCTTATCTTTGGCGCCTACAGTCAGTATACCATTGGCATCAATATCAAAGGTGACTTCGATCTGCGGCAGGCCGCGCGGCGCCGGAGCTATCCCCGACAGTTTGACTTTGCCGAGCGTCCGGTTGTCAGCCGCCATTTCCCGTTCACCCTGCAGCACATGCACGTCGACTTCCGGCTGATTGTCGTCAGCCGTGCTGAATACCTGGCTGCGCCGGGCCGGGATGGTCGTGTTGCGATCGATGATCTTGGTCATGACGCCGCCCAGGGTCTCTACTCCCAGCGACAACGGAGTCACGTCAAGCAGTACGACATCCTTGAGTTCACCGGTCAGGACGCCTGCCTGGATCGCTGCGCCAACGGCAACCACTTCGTCCGGATTTACGCTTTGGTTGGGGTCCTTGCCGGTCAGGGCGCGGACCATTTTCTGCACTGCCGGAATCCGGGTCGAACCACCGACCAGGATGACTTCGGCGATATCCTTGGCAGTCAGTTTGGCATCAGCCATGGCCTGCTCCACCGGCTTGCGGCAACGGTTAACCAGTCCGGCGGTCAGATCGTCGAACTGCGCCCGGCCCAGTTTGGCTTCGAGATGCTGCGGCCCGGAGGCATTAGCGGTAATGAACGGCAGGCTGATCGTGGTTTCCATCACCGATGACAATTCCACTTTGGCTTTTTCCGCCGCTTCCGTCAACCGCTGCAGCGCCTGTTTGTCGGTACGCAAATCTATCCCATGCGATTTTTTGAATTCATCCGCCAACCAATCGACGAGAACTTTGTCAAAATCGTCGCCGCCCAAGTGAGTGTCGCCGCTGGTCGATTTGACTTCAAACACGCCATCGCCCACTTCCAGGATCGACACGTCAAAGGTTCCGCCGCCAAGGTCAAACACCAGAATCGTTTCATTTTTCTTTTTGTCCAGCCCATAGGCCAGTGCCGCCGCAGTCGGTTCGTTGATAATCCGCAGTACGTTGAGTCCGGCGATTTTCCCGGCGTCTTTGGTGGCCTGCCGCTGCGCATCATTGAAATAGGCCGGCACCGTGATGACTGCGTCGGTGATTTTCTCACCAAGGTATTTAGCAGCATCATCCACCAACTTCCGCAGTACCCCGGCGGAAATTTCTTCCGGCGCATACTCTTTGTCATCGACGCGGAATTTGACGGTGTTGTTGGGCCCTGTCACCACTTTGTACGGAACCAGTTTCATTTCTTCCGTCACTTCATCATAGCGACGCCCGATGAAACGCTTGACCGAGTAAAAAGTTTTGCTCGGATTCATTACCGACTGTCGTTTGGCCAATTGTCCGACCAGACGTTCATTATTATCCCGGAATGCAACCACTGACGGAGTTGTTCTGCCGCCCTCGCTGTTGGCGATTACTTCCGGTCGTTCGGCTTCCAGTACGGCAATCACCGAGTTGGTTGTGCCGAGGTCAATTCCTACTGCTCTTCCCATGATCTATCCCTCCATCTTTTCTAAGCTTAATTTTGCTGAAATTGCAATGAGTCCTTTAGTGGAAGAACCGGTCCCCCTTTCAGGAGAGAGACCGGTTCTGAAGATACTTCCCTTCACGATTAATCGATGCTCACCACATGTCCCTTTTCCGGCTTGGTTGCCTTGGGAATCGTAACGGTGAGAACGCCATCCTGGAATTTTGCGGTTGCTTTTTCGCGGGCTACCAGTGTCGGCAGCGGCAATGTGCGGCTATAAGTGCCGTAAAAGCGTTCCGCATGGAAGTAGTTTTCTTTCTTCTCTTCATAATCGGATTTTGTTTCACCGCGGATCGTGATGCTGTCTTCGGTGACGGTTACGTTGATATCTTCCTTATTGACGCCTGGCACATCGGCCTTGACCACAACTTCCGTTTCGTTCTGGATGATGTCCACCTTGGGCTCGCCGCCTTTGAACAGTACGGGAATGTTGGGCGTCTCAAGCATCCTCGTCATATCTGCAAAGTCCCGGAAAAGGTGGTCCATCGGTGACCACAATCTGATATTTGCCATCTTGAACCCTCCTCAAATTTTACTTGGCTTTCGCCTCTGACTTGATTGTAACAAACCATTTTTTGAAAGTCAATATTTTTGACTTTATCTTTTTGACTTTTTTCCGTCCTGTCAAATCAGGTACCCAAAAACAAAGGATACCCTGCATAAACAAGGTATCCTCCTTCATTCATCAAATCGTTGATCCAGCTCCAACTACAATGGATCTGTTATTTAACGGCTTCGCTGCTTCAACTTTTCATACCAGATGCTGTGACGGTGCTTCACATAATCCAGATCGACTTTGCCGTGGAACATCGAGCCCAGCAGTTTTCGGTTCGCCGCCACGACAAACGCGCCCAGATGGGCAAAAATGCCGAATACAATCAGGGCCGCCCCGAGATTATGCAGCTGGGTCGACCAGAAAACCAACCCTTCCGGTAAAACAACCCCCATGCTTTTTACCGTCTTTACAATGCCAGTCAGAATTAATACCGCAACCGTCCCGGCCATGAACACATATGCCAGGCGCTGCTCCGCCAGATACTTGTCGGAAGGCGGTTCCTGCCCGCCGGTAATGATTGCCTTCATGATTTTCACCGATTCGCCTAGGTCGCCTTGGCGCGGCACAAGCCCGTTATCACGGCGGATTCCGTGATACACCACATGCCAGACACTGGCGAACACCAACACGACGGCAGCGATGTAATGCATTTTCAATGTGATGAAGTAGTCGGCTGTCCAGGTGAATCCCGGCAGGTCGGTCAGCATATACCGCTTGTAAATCGGCATCTGGCCAAATCCGCTGAAGACAAGAATGAAACAGGATAATGCAATCAACCAATGAATGATGCGCACAGTCCGGTCATGACGCAAAACCTTGCCTTCGCTTTCCAGCAGCTTTTCCATCAGGCGTCGCCTCCTTTGCCTGCATCATCAGTCCGGTTCTTTTCACCAGCCATCGATTTGTAGGCGGCCCGCCCTGCGGCAAAAACCGCTGCTACCGGCGCCAGTAATACTCCCGTCGCCCAGCCGTCCAGTTGGTCAACTTTGTTTTCAACCTTCTGCGGCATCCCTGAGCGTCCCGGTTTTCCATCGACCACTTTTTGCTCTTTTAACGCCTGATCAATCGCGGCGAAGGAAACCGGCGACACATAAAATGTCGAAGTCCCGCCGTTCTCTGACGCACCGTATACATACCCGCCGATTTCCTTGCTGCGGGCTTCCGCCAGCTGCTTGATCACCGTGCGGTCACCGAACGACATGGCTCCCTGCGGACATGCGGTAACACAAGCCGGGTTCTTGCCCTGTTGTATCAAATCGTGACACATGTCGCACTTATACATCACGCCGCCGCCACCCAGCTTCGGCGCCAATTTCAGGTACAAACCGACGCCGGCCTGCCGCATGGGAACGCCCCAGGGACAGACATCCCGGCATTTCGCTCCGCCAAAACAACCGTCGGGGTCAATCACCACCGAGCCGTCGCCATTTTTGGCAATGACGCCAAACGGACAAAGATAGGCGCAGGTCGGTTCGTCGCAATGCATGCAGCGCCGCGGCGCATAGACCGTCTTGCCGTCGACCGTCACTTTTTGCACATATAGCCAGTTATACGGAGTCAGGCGATCGCGCAGCCCTTTCTTGTCCGACCAGTCTTCAAACCCTTTGCGCGGCCAATAATCCATGATCGGCTTAACCGGCTCGGGGAATCGGGACTGGTTTTTCGACTGACAAGCTGCCACGCATAGCGGGGTTTTCTGATTGGCACAGCCATCACACCGTGTCAGATCGATGACTGTAGCCATCGGCTGTCCCGCTGCTGCATTTGCCGACGCCGCCCCTTTCGCCATGATAACTGCCCCGGCCGCACCGGCTGCCGCAGTGCGGCGAAAAAAAGACCGTCGGGAAATTTTGTCCACGCTGCTCGCCCTCCTTCAAAACCTCTTGCGCCCCCCCTGCCCGGGGAGGGATGTCTTGATTATATGACAGGAAGCAAAATTTGTCCAGAGCCATTGTAAAACTATCTGGCGCACGCAATATTGGCCCGATATCATTGGAAATAGTAGGCGGCATCGATTACAATCGACACCGCCTACTATTTCCAACTTATTCTACTGTTACGCTCTTGGCCAGGTTACGCGGTTTGTCCACATCGCAGCCGCGGGTCACTGCGGCGTAATACGCCAGCAGCTGCAGCGGGATCACGGCGAGAATCGGCGCCAGATACTTGTCGGTGGCCGGAATGAAGATGGTGTGGTCGACATATTTTTCTATCTGATCGTCGCCTTCCATCGCCAGGCCGATCACCACAGCGTCCCGCGCCTTGACTTCCTTGATATTGCTGAGCGTTTTTTCATAAACATCCCGCTGGGTCGCCAGAGCAATCACCGGCACGCCTTCGATGATCAGCGCCAGTGTTCCATGCTTGAGTTCCCCGGCCGCATAAGCCTCGGCATGGATATAGGAAATCTCTTTCAGTTTCAGCGCACCTTCCATCGCGACCGCATAATCGATCGAGCGGCCGATGAAAAACACATCATCATTGAACCCATACTGCTCGGCAAAGGTCTTGACTTCTTGGCCGTTGGACAGGAATTTTTCCGCCTTTTGCGGCAGTTCGCGCAGTTCATGCACGATGGACTGGAGCCGGTCGGCGCGCAGGCTTTCCCGCAACTCCGCCAGATACAGGGCCAGCATCAACATGACCAACAGCTGGGTCGTGTAGGCTTTGGTCGATGCCACGGCAATTTCCGGTCCAGCCCAGGTATAAATCACCTGGTCGGCTTCACGGGCGATCGAAGAACCGACGACATTGGTCACTGCCAACGTCCGGGCGCCGAGACGCTTTGCTTCCTTCATCGCGGCCAGTGAGTCGCTGGTTTCACCGGACTGGCTGATCACAATGACCAAGGTGCTGGAATCGACCAACGGATTGCGGTAACGGAACTCCGAGGCAATATCCACTTCCACCGGAATCCGCGCCAGTTGCTCAATATAGTACTTGGCAACCAATCCGGCATGATAAGCCGTACCGCAGGCGGTAATCATGATTTTTTTCACAGCGGCGACATCTTCGCGGGTCCATTTCAATTCATCAAAGGTAATTCGATGATTGTCTTTGGACACACGGGCTGTCATCGTGTCACGGAACGCTTTGGGCTGTTCGATGATCTCCTTGATCATGAAATGATCATGGCCGCCTTTTTCAGCAGCCTCCGCATCCCAGTGGACTTCGAAAACCTTCTTGGAAACCGGCACGCCCATGCGGTTGGTCACCCAGACCGAATCTTTGGTCACGACGGCCATTTCTCCATCACTGAGGATAAATGTGCGCCGGGTCCGGTTAATGATGGCCGGAATGTCGGATGCAATAAAGTTCTCGCCTTCGCCCAGTCCAATGACCAGCGGGTTGTCCTGTTTGGTACAGACAATTTTATCAGGATCATGTTTTGACATGAACACCAAGGAATAGGACCCCTGGATCTCAGCCAACACCTTTGTTACGGCCGCAACAAAATCACCCTGGTAATACTCCTCGACCAGATGGGCCACGACTTCAGTGTCGGTTTCCGACAGGAACACATGGCCCTTGGCCAGCAACCGTTCTTTAATGTGCAGATAATTTTCGATAATCCCATTGTGCACAACGACAAAATCGCCATGACAATCGGTATGGGGATGGGAATTGGTGTCTGACGGACGGCCATGGGTTGCCCAGCGGGTATGGCCGATCCCCAGATGCCCTTGCGGCAGGTGATCTTCAATTTTTTTCTCCAGACTGCTGAGCCTGCCGACACATTTGTCGACGATAATTTCTTTGCCGTTATATACGGCAATCCCTGCCGAGTCATAACCACGATACTCCAGTTTACGCATCCCTTCCAGTAAAAAGGGCGCAGCCTGCTTAGGGCCTACATAGCCCACAATACCACACATCTATGTTATTCCTCCAATATATGCAATACTAATTTGCTTTTTCTGCCGCAACTGTTTTGTCCCACCGGTCACCCCGTGGTTTTGTCAGTTGCTGCGACCGCAGAAGGCCGAGAGGCATCCGCTGAAAACTCGACAATCCTCTTCCTCGTCCACTTGCTGTCAGGCAAGTGCCAGCGCTATATGAGTCCGGTCACCCGTGCCAGTTTTTTAGTTCACCTCCGATGGCAGCCGATTCGAATAAACCGAAACATATTTGCATACATTGTATATGATACGACCTGTTGGGTCAATTGAGCTCATCGCGAATTGCCTGAGCCACCTGTTCGGCCAGTTGCTCGAGTTCAGTCAGAACCGGCCCTTCCGCCATCACCCGGATCAGCGGCTCGGTGCCGGAAGCGCGGACCAATATCCGTCCCAATTCGCCCAGTTGTTGCTCGGCAGTCTGGATGGCCGCAGCAATGTTTGCATTTTGTTCCCAACCCGCCTTGCTGCGAACCCGCACGTTGACCAGCACCTGCGGAAAACGCGTCATCAGTTCAGCCAGCTGTGACAACGGCGCCCCGCTCCGTTTCAAGGCCGCCAATAATTGCAGCGCAGTCATCAGTCCATCGCCGGTCGTGCTGTATTCACCAAAAATGATATGCCCCGACTGTTCGCCGCCCAGGGACAGACCGTTTTTTTGCATCGCTTCCAACACGTAGCGGTCGCCTACCGATGTGACCATAACGCTGCCGCCGGCTTTTTTGATCGCCTGGTGCAGGCCAATATTGCTCATGACGGTGGTTGCCAGCGTCGCCTGCTTTAACGCTTTGCGTTGCAGCAGTTCATTGGCCAGAATGACCATGATTTGATCCCCGTCAACCAATTGTCCCTTCTCATCTACAGCCAGACAACGATCCGCATCGCCGTCAAAAGCCAGGCCGATATCGGCCCGCTCAGCAAGAACTGCCGCCTGCAGCCCTTCCATGTGCGTCGATCCGCAATGGGCATTGATGTTAAATCCATCGGGAGCGGCATTCAACACGCACAATTCCAATCCCAGCCTTGAAAGCACCGATTGTGCCGCGGCATAAGCGGCGCCGTTGGCGCAGTCAATGACGGCTTTGATGCCTGTCAGGTCGGCCTTGACCGTATTGCAGAGAAAGTCCTCATACTCCTTGATCCGTTCCGGCTGTGCAATAATACTGCCCACCGCCTTGCCGGTAGGGCGCGGCAATGTTTCCATGCCTCTGGCAACCAGTTCTTCCAGTTCGTCTTCCACGGCATCCGGCAATTTATAACCATTGCCGCTGAAAAACTTGATCCCATTGTCAGCGAATGGGTTGTGCGAGGCAGAAATCACCACTCCGGCTGCTGCGCCGGAAGTGCTGGTCAGCCAGGCAACTCCGGGAGTCGGAATGACCCCCAGCAAAACCGCATGGCCGCCCGCCGAACAAATTCCTGCTGCCAGGGCCGCTTCCAGCATTTGACCGGAAACTCGCGTATCCCTGCCAATCATGAAGCATGGGTTGGCATGTTCACGACCGAAATAATAAGCTGCCGCCCAACCCAGCCGGAAGGACAGTTCCGGTGTAAGCTCCGTATTCGCTATGCCGCGGACCCCGTCCGTACCAAACAATCTTGCCATGTTCTTTCCCCCTGTTATATTGTATCGTTTTATTCCGTTTTGTATTCCTGCACAACGGCATAGGCTGCATGCATTCCATCAATTGCAGCGCTCATGATGCCCCCGGCGTAACCGGCGCCTTCGCCCATCGGATAAAGGCCGGCCACATTCAGGGATATCCTGTCTTCGCCGCGCAAAATCCGCAGCGGCGCCGATGTCCGTGTTTCCACCCCTGTCAGCACTGCACCCGGATGATCAAAACCGCGAATTTTGCGGCCAAAGTCGGGCAATGCCCGCCGGAGCGAACTAGCAACAAATTCTGGCAGACACTCCTCCAGGTTGACAGTTTTCACGCCGGGTCCATAACTGGGTTGAACCAGTTTTGAGGCGCCGTCGTCCTGCCCGTGCAGGAAGCTCCCCACCGTCTGTACCGGAGCAAAATAAGATCGCCCGGCCAGTTCAAATGCTTTCCGCTCGTAACGACGTTGAAACTCGACGCCAGCCAGCACTCCGGAGCCAAAATCGTCCGGCGTGACATTGACCGCCAATGCACTGTTGGCCAGGCCGGATGCCCGGTTGTAGTGGCTCATGCCGTTGACAACAACACCGCCGGCTTCCGAAGCCGCCCCGATCACCACGCCGCCGGGACACATACAGAAGGAATATGCCGTTCGCCCGGCAACCCGGTCGTGATATACCAACGAATAGTCGGCCGCCCCCAGCGCCGGATGACCGGCAGCCGAACCGTACTGCGACCGGTCGATCAGTTCCTGCGGATGTTCGATCCGTACGCCGATGGAAAACGGTTTTGCTTCCATCGCTACGCCGCAGCGCAACAATTGATCATAAGTGTCACGGGCGCTATGGCCGATTCCCAGCAAGGCGACCGAGCAGTCAATCTTTTGTTCGCCATTGACAACCAGGCCGGTCAACACGCCATCTAAAATCTTGAAACCGGTCACTTGCTGACCAAATCGCACTTCACCGCCAAGACTGACAATTTGCCGGCGAATCGCTTTTACGACCTGCCGCAGTCGGTCTGTCCCTACATGCGGTTTATACCAATATTTAATCTCTGGCGGGGCGCCTGCCGCAACCAGTGCGTCCAGCACCCTTGTCATCATCGGGTCATGCACGCGGGTGGTCAGTTTTCCATCGGAAAAAGTACCGGCGCCGCCTTCGCCAAACTGGACATTAGCCGCTTCGTCCAAAACTCCCTGCTCCCAGAACTTCTGAACTGCCAATTGCCGTGCATCAACATCCGGTCCCCGTTCCAGCACCAAGGGTTTGTACCCATGTCGCGCCAATGTCAGGGCGGCAAACATGCCGGCAGGACCGAACCCGACAACAACCGGCCGCTCCGGCAGTCGCCTGTGGCCGGCGACAATTTCCGGTTCTTTAGCCGGAGTGACAATGGAAATATTTTTGTCAGCACGCCAACGATCAGCCCATTTAGCCGATCCGCCGGGAATTTCAGTTTCGATCGTGTAAACAAAAGCAATGTTGCCTTCGCGCCGGGCATCGAGTGCTTTTCGCACAATCCGAAAGTTTTGCTGTTGCTGGCGGCCAATTTTCAGGCGCACAGAAATCAGGGTTTCCAACGCCTCCCTTTCATCGATGGAAACCCTGAAATTATTAATCCGGACGAGCATTGATTTTTGGCCGATCATCTCAAGGACCCTGCCCGACGGTAATCCGTACCATGACCGTTCCCTTCACTACCGTCAATCCCGGTTGCAATTGCAAAGGAACCTCCCTTGTGACATCTTTCGTGATTCCTTCCAGTGAAATCGGCGCCGTCGCAACCGAACCAATTCGATCGACAATTTCTTTCGGCCCTTTGATTTCTATCTTTGCCGGTTCCGTAAATACCCGCCGCAACAATGTGCCGGCCGGCAAATTGCCGGAAAGAACCGTCTTCACTTCGACCTGACGACTAACCGTACCGGATTCCAGATTGCCTGATACACTAACCTGCGCAGGTTCGGCCTTTAAGGATTTTATTTCATGTCCCTCGGCATTCAACAATACCAGCCGGGCATCTTGCGAAAAAGCGGGAGTGCGGCCACGAATTTCCACTGGCGCCACCACTTTATCCACTTCGTTCAGTAAGCTCTGCGGTCCGGTGATCATCACGGCAGCAGGCTTGACTTCAACTTGCCCCAGCACCAGTTCGCCAACCATCGGCCCGGATAACCGCGCCTCGACACTAAACCGGCGCGACCGCACTGCATCAAGTTTGATCGCGGCTTTGTCCGGTATCACTTCCACCACTTCATAACCGCTGGGCGCTGTTACCGTTATGGGTAGATTGTATTGCCCCGCAGCCAGTCCCTTGATGTCGACCGTCGCTTTGAAATCTTTGCCCGACGCGCCGGCAATGGCGTTTCGCAAGCCACGGACCTTGACCCGAACTGTAGGAGGAGCTTCAACGACAATCATATCTTCCGCCACATTGCTGCTGCCGAGTGCGACTTGGAATGTCCCTTCCAGCGGCGGATTTTGCTCATTCATGACAAACACCCAAATAATCAGGGCAACAAGTACCGCCAATAATTTGGGGAGTAGGTTTCGGCCCATAAAATCATTCATTGCCGGCCATTCCTCCGATTGATGTAATCCGACAAGCCCTGCGCTTTCGAGGCAAACAGTTCTTCCAGACGGGCCTGCAACGACGAAAAATCAAACCCGCGTTCCAGGCGACCGCCCAATGCCAGAGAGATCAGGCCGGTTTCCTCGCTGACCACGACTACAATCGCATCCGACTGTTCACTCAGTCCGATGGCGGCCCGGTGCCGGGTCCCCAGTTCCTTGTCCAACCCGGACCGCTCTGTCAGCGGCAATAAACAGCCTGCCGCCACCACCCGGTTCCCGCGGATGATCAAGGCCCCATCATGCAGCGGAGTGTTGGGCACAAAACAGTTAAGCAATAATTCGCTGGAAACGACTCCGTCAATCCGGATGCCGCTTTCCACATAGTCGTTCAACCCCGTTTCACGTTCCACAACAATTAAGGCGCCGGTTTTCGTCTTGGCCAATAATATGGCAGACTTGGCCAGGTCCTGAAATAGCAGTTGCATTTCTTCATCATTGAGTCGTTTCGATTTGCTAAACAAACGCCCCCGGCCAATATGTTCAAGCGCGCGGCGCAATTCCGGCTGAAAAACAACCGGCAAGGCCACCGCAACCACGGTCAGCGTCTTGCCAAGCAGCCAGTATAAGGCATTAAGATGCAGCCAGTTACTGAGCAAAGCAGCAACCAGGATCACCAACAGCCCTTTCAACAATGTAACCGCCCGGGTATCTTTGATCATGCCATACAGTTTGTACAGAACAAACGCAACGATCAGAACATCGAGCAGGTCGATCAAGCCAAAGGGCGGTATAATATTGCGAAACTGCTGCTCCATGCGATGTCCTCCTGTTGCAAATTTTTAGCCTTTGTTGTGTTTTATTCGCTTCTGCGGCATAAAAATCCTTTTTCATTGATGCTACAACGAAAAGCCTCCCGCGGTTGCGGGAGGCTTGAAACCCTCTGAAATCAGAGCTTCGTAACCGTATTTACCCAACCGCGGCTGTCCGGCATGGTTCCATACTGCATTCCGGTCACGGCATCAAACAGTTTTTGCGATGTCGGTCCGGTTTGGTTATTGTTAATCACCAGTTTTTGGCCTTTCCACGACAACTCACCGACTGGTGAAATCACTGCCGCAGTGCCGGAGCCAAAAGCTTCCTGCAACGTGCCATTGGCATGGGCCGCAAAGACTTCATCGATCGAAATTTGGCGTTCCGACACTTTCATGCCCCATTCTTTGGCCAGTTCAATAACCGTACGACGGGTGATGCCGCCGAGGATACTGCCATTAAGCGCCGGCGTGATCAGTTCATCATTGATTTTGAAGAAAATATTCATCGTGCCGACTTCTTCGATATATTTGCGTTCGACGCCATCCAGCCACAAAACCTGAGCAAACCCTTCCTTTTTGGCCTCGACCTGGGCACGCAGACTGGCAGCATAATTCCCAGGAGTCTTGGCCTCGCCGATGCCGCCGGGTACTGCACGCACATATTTGTCTTCCACCCGGATGCCGACAGGATTGAATCCTTGCGCATAATATGTACCGGAAGGAGACATAATGATAAACAAACGATACGTATCCGAGCATTTTACGCCAACAAAGGGATCTGTGGCAATAATAAAGGGACGGATATAAATGGACGTGCCAAGTTTGCCGGGCAGCCAACGCTTATCGATTTCCAGCAATTTGTACAAGCCAGCCTGAACCAGATCCACATCTGTATTGGGAATGCAAAGGATATCGGCTGAACGGTTGAATCGCTGTAAGTAATCGCGGGTGCGGAAAACCACCAAGCGATTGTCGCAGGTTTTAAACGCCTTCATCCCTTCGAAAATCGCCTGCCCATAATGGAGCACCATTGCTGAGGGAAACAGCGAAAACTCCTCATAAGGTACGATTCTTGGCGAATGCCAGCCTTTTCCTGTCTGGTAGTCCATCACAAACATGTGGTCCGTGAAGTACGTGCCAAAACCGAGTTTCTCTTCGTCAGGCATGGTGCCTGGCTTGTTGGTCAATTGAACGCTGATTTCTGACATACTCTTCCCTCCCTACTTGCTGATCGGTTTGTCTTTTATTATTGGCGGAACTAAAATGCTCATCGATTCCGCCATAAAACCATATTTAGCATAAAAAACACTTCAATAAAGCTCAAAGCAAGATTGCATCAATGCAAAAGTGTCGTTTGTAGAAACTCTATCACTCTCCCCTATAATTGTCAATCCGCATTGCATAATGTATTCTTTCAGCTCATGAGTGTAACAGAAATACACAAATCAAACTACAAACCCATAGTTGATATCAACTATCTCTTTATTCATAAGGGTCACAAGTTAAAATCGCATTAGTCGTTACAGGGTTCACTGCGCATCAATAATTGTGATTCATGCAATTATTGTTTGATCATTCGCCGATTGTTGACAAACAAAGTCTGGCTGAATATAATTTCATTAATGAAAAATATTATCATTTATTTGAAAATCCATTGATACGATTGGGAGGAACAGATGCCGCGAGCAGGGATTGAGCCCCTTCATCGGGACAACGAGATCGAAACATTATTGTTGGGCGAGTTCGGAAAAGTTCAGTCTCTTATGGATGACAAAGATTATTTATTTTCCCGCATTGCTCTTGAATGCGCCCCGACGCTGCAGTGTCTAAAGCCGTCAACGTTGCTTTGCTTTCCCCGCTGCGGCCGCAATCTGCGTTCCTTATGGGAAAAATACAAAACCCGGACCAAACAGGAACTCGGTTTGGACTATTTTGAAGTAAACAGCTCCGCCAATCATCACAGTGTGATATTCTTCCGCTATGATACCTTGGCAGAAACTCTCCGGTCAGGAAAAAACATTGCATTTTTGCGTGAATCCGGCTATCGTGGGCCGGCGAGCGTCGAGGCGGTTTTGGCCTATCTCCACGAAAAAATGGGGCGTCGCTATCCACACGAAATCGGGCTATTGCTGGGAATCCCTGCCGAAGATATCCGCGGCTTCATTGCCAATCAAGGCGCGCGCTGCCTGCTCTGCGGTTACTGGAAGGTTTACCATGATCCGCAACATGCCGGTACAATATTTAAAGCATATGATAATGCAAAAAAAGCGATCATGCGCAGCATCATTGAATTTCATTCCCCCGTGCCTGCCCCTGCTTAACCACAACGACTTTCCCTTCATGGCGAAAAGCCCGAACAACGCTGCACTGCAGCACTGTTCGGGCTTTTGTTCTTTATTTCTTCTGCTAAATATTTCCCTGGATATATTTCGCGATCATGGTTTCTTGCTGTTGTAGTTGCAAGCGGCATTTTTCGAGAGCGGAGCGAACCTGCGCAAAGGCAGTGCCACCCTCTGAATTGCGGGCTTCGATACAGGTTTCGATTTTCAAAGCCGCCAGGATATCGGCTTCAAACAGCGGGCACAATGCCAACAATTCTGCCAGCGGCAATTCAGCCAGGTTGCGTTTGGTTTCAATCGCCAACCGCACCGCCTTGCCCACAACCGCATGCGCCTCACGGAAAGGCAGTCCTTTGCGGACCAAATAATCGGCCATGTCGGTAGCGTTGGAGAAATCATCGTCAAGCACCTGCCGCATGCGGGCGGCATTCAGCTTCATGCCTTTGAGCATGGCCGCATAGACGGAAAGACTGAACTTCAGGGTATCGATCGTATCGAACAAGCCTTCTTTATCTTCCTGCATGTCTTTGTTATAGGTCATCGGCAATCCTTTGAGAGTAGTCAGCATAGCCATCAGATGGCCTACGACCCGGCCGGTTTTGCCGCGGACCAATTCGCACACATCCGGGTTTTTCTTTTGCGGCATAATGCTCGACCCGGTACAATGCGCATCGTCCAGTTCAATGAAGGAAAACTCGGTCGACGACCAGAGAATCAGTTCCTCGCTCAACCGGGACAAATGAACCATCAGAAGCGAGGCAAACGACAAGAACTCCACGATGTAGTCCCGGTCGCTGACCGCGTCCATGCTGTTCTCGTAGATTTTGGCAAATTTCAGTTCTTCGGCAACCATCCGCCGGTCGATCGGAAATGTCGTTCCGGCCAAAGCGCCGGCGCCAAGCGGCATGATGTCGCTACGTTCCCAGACTCCGGCCAGTCGGTCAAAATCACGCGACAGCATCTGAAAATAAGCCAGCAAATGATGGGAAAACAGTACCGGCTGCGCCCGTTGCAAGTGAGTATAGCCCGGCAGGATAACTTCCTGGTTGGCTGCCGCTACTTCCACGATAGACCGCTCCATGTCATGGATCAGCTGTGCGATCGACAGAATCGCGGTTTTTATGTACATGTGGGTATCAAGCGCCACCTGGTCGTTGCGGCTGCGGGCCGTATGCAGCTTGCCGCCGACCGGGCCGATCCGTTCGGTCAGCCGCTTTTCAACATTCATGTGAATATCTTCCAGCGCGATATCAAACGAAAAGTTGCCTGCTTCGATATCCGTCAGGATCGATTGCAGTCCGGCAATAATCTGATCCGTCTCAGCTCCGGTTAATATACCGCACCGTCCCAGCATCCTGGCATGCGCCATGCTGCCGAGAATATCCTGGCGATACATGCGTTGATCAAACGAAATGGAGGAGGTAAACTCCTCCACACTCGCGTCGGTGTCACGGGTAAACCGGCCACCCCACAACTTTGTCACTTCTTTTTCGCCTCTTTCTGCATCATCAACGCTCTGATTTTCAGCGGCAGACCAAACAGATTGATAAAGCCTTCGGCATCTTGCTGATTGTAGACTTCATCACGGCCAAAGGTGACAAAACCTTCATTATAGAGGGAGTATGGCGATTTGGCGCCAGCGCTCATAATATTGCCTTTGTACAGTTTCAGCCGTACCGTTCCGGTAACGGTTTTCTGCGTTTCATTGACAAATGCGTCCAGTGCTTCGCGCAGCGGAGCGAACCACATTCCGTCGTAAACCAGCTCCGAGTAGCGGACTGCCATCTGTTCCTTGTAGTGCAGCGTAGCCCGGTCCAGTGTCAGTGCCTCCAGTTCTCTGTGCGCATAGTAGAGGATTGAACCGCCGGGAGTCTCATACACACCGCGTGATTTCATGCCGACCAGACGGTTCTCGACAAGATCCGCCACACCAACTCCATGCGCAGCACCAATTTCATTCAACTTGCTGACCAAAGCGATCGGTTTCATTTTTTTGCCGTTGACGGAAACCGGCACGCCCTGTTCGAATCCGACTTCAACATATTCTGCCTTATCGGGCGCAGCTTCCGGCGATACCGAAATCATGCACAGATCGGACTTTGGTTCATTCCAGGGATCTTCCAGGTCGGCGCCTTCATGGCTGAGATGCCAGAGGTTTGCATCCATACTGTAAGGACGTGCCTTGGTAACCGGTACGGGAATGCCGCGTTTCTCGGCATAATCGATTGCATCTTCACGCGAGCGGATGTCCCACAGCCGCCAGGGGGCAATAATTTTCAGATGCGGCGCCAATGCCTTAATCGTCAGTTCAAACCGGACCTGATCGTTTCCTTTGCCGGTAGCGCCATGGGAAATAGCTTCCGCGCCCTCTTTTTCTGCAACCCGGGCAAGCGCCTGGGCGATGATCGGCCTCGCCATCGAGGTCCCCAGCAGATATTTGCCTTCATATACAGCTCCGGCTTTCAACGTCGGCCAGATGTATTCGGTAATGAATTCTTCACGCAGATCTTCGACATAAACTTTGCTGGCGCCGGTTTTGAGCGCTTTGTTCTTGATGAATTCAAAATCATCGCCCTGCCCCACGTCGGCGCACATAGCGATGACTTCATAACCATAGTTCTCAATCAGCCAGGGAATGATGACCGACGTGTCCAGGCCACCGGAGTATGCCAGCACTACTTTTTTAGCCACTTTTTTCTGTGTTTTGCTCATATGAGTCCCCTCCAAACAAATATTACGAATCTATTATAGTACGAAATGCCTCACTTGCCAAAAGCAAAGCGTGAATTAGGCAAAAATACCCCTACATCACCAGCGCCATGATTGCTTTTTGGACATGCAGGCGATTTTCTGCCTCTTCGAAAATCTCATCCGCGTGAGCTTCAAACAGTTCATCGCTGATCTCTTCGCCCCGATGAGCCGGCAGACAGTGCAGCACCATCGCCTTGGGTTTGGCGATCGCCATCATCGCACTATTCAGGCTGTAACCACCGAATGCCTTGAGTCGTGCCCGGTGTTCCGCTTCATGTCCCATGCTTGACCACACATCGGTCACCAATACATCGGCGCCTGATGCTGCTTCACGCGGGTCATTGGAAACGACTACGCTGCCGCCGGTTTCCTTCGCTGCCTGTTGAGCCCGGGCGACAATCTCGGCTTTCGGTTCATAGCCGGGCGGGGTGGCAACCACAATATGCATGCCAGTCCGGGCGCCTCCCTCCATCAGGGAATTCGCCATATTGAAGCCATCGCCCAGGAATGCCAGCTTTAGCCCTTTCAGTCCGCCCAGTTTTTCCCGCACCGTAAATAAGTCAGCCAACACCTGGCAGGGGTGGTGCGAGTCAGTCAATCCGTTAATCACCGGGACCGAGGACCATGCAGCCAATTCTTCAACATCTTTTTGCGCATATGTCCTGATCATGATTCCATCCAGATAGCGGGACAAAACGCGCCCTGTATCCTTGATCGGTTCGCCGCGGCCCATCTGCAGATCATTGGCAGATAGAAACAGGGCCATTCCCCCTAATTGATACATTCCTACTTCAAACGAAACCCGGGTGCGCGTCGATGACTTTTGAAAAATCATCCCCAGCGTTTTCCCTTGCAGCAGTGGATGTGCGATACCAGACTTCTGCTTTTGCTTCAGATCGGCGGTAAGACAAAAAATCTCTTCCACTTCTGCTGGCGAAAGACTAAAGATATCCAGTACGTCTTTCCCTTTCATGCTCATAATTACCCTCTTTTCCTCTTCGCCGGCTTCAGCCGGCGGTTATTGCCACTTTTCCAATACTGCATCAACAATGGCCACGACCTCATCGACATGGTTTCGTCCGATGTTCAGCGGCGGCACGAACCGCAACACATTGCCGGCCGTGCAGTTGATGATGGCGCCCCGGTCCATGCACAAATCGACCACTTCGCGGCCGGGACGGGTCAATTCAATACCGACCATCAGACCCTTGCCGCGAACAGTTTTAATCAGTTTCGGATACTTCAGTTGCAAACTCTTGCACTTGTCAATCAAATAATCGCCAAGCTCTGCTGCATTTTTCATCAGATCTTCCTGTTCAATCGTTGTCAGAACCGCAAGCGCTGCGGCGCAGGCCAGCGGATTGCCGCCAAAGGTCGACCCATGATCGCCGGGAGCAAAAGCTGCCGCCACCTTTTCCGAAGCCAGGAACGCGCCAATCGGCACGCCGCCGGCCAACCCTTTCGCTAAGGTAATAATATCAGGTTTAACGCCATATGTCTGGCCAGCCAGGAAGTTGCCGGTTCGTCCCATGCCGCTCTGAATTTCGTCAAAGATCAGCAAAGCGCCGTACTGGTCGCATAACTCACGGGCATATTCCAGATACCCGTCAACAGGAACATGAATGCCGCCTTCGCCTTGCACCGGTTCAATCATCACCGCGCATGTCTTGGCTGATACAACGGCTTTAAGCGCCTCCTTGTCATTGAAGGCCACATAGCGAAACCCGCCGGGAAGTGGTTCATAGCCTTCCTGGTACTTGGGCTGCCCTGTTGCTGTAAGTGTCGCCAGCGTCCGGCCATGGAACGAATGCTCGGCGGTGACGATTTCAAACTTATCTTTACTGATCATCTTGCCATATTTCCGCGCCAGCTTCATTGCGCCTTCATTCGCCTCAGCACCGCTATTGGCGATAAAGACTTTATCCATGCCGGAAAGTTCGGCCAGTTTTTCGATCAATTGCACCTGCGGTTCCGTGTAATACAGGTTTGAACAATGAATCAATTTTCCCGCCTGTTGACATACTGCTTTTACCAATGCAGGATGACCATGCCCCAGCACATTGACTGCGATCCCGGCCAAAAAGTCGATGTATTTTTTTCCGTCCGTATCAAATACATACGGCCCCTCGCCGTGTGACAGAACCAGTTGATACCGGCTGAACACAGGCATGAAGTATTTCTTGTCCAGCTCAACCACTTGTTGTTTCTGCATGGCCTACACTTCCTTTCCCTTGATCACGGCAGTACCCGCTCTGTTGCCCGGCATGAGCGATTCCACGATGCAATGGGGACGTCGTCCATCAACCACCCGGGTCAGTTTTGCCCCGTTGGCGAGCGAAGCCATGCATGCCTGCACCTTGGGGATCATGCCGCCTTCCACAATGCCGGTCTTAATCATTTCAACCGCCTCATCGCAGGGCAACTCACAAATCAGGCTGCTCTTGTCATGATAATCATAAAATACGCCTTCCACATCGGTCAGCAGCAAAAACACATCCGCCTGCAGCTCTGCGGCAACGGCAGCCGCTGCAGTGTCAGCATTGATATTATAGGTCTGTCCGCTGCCATCGGCGCCGATCGGTGCAATGACCGGAACATAGCCCGCGTCCATTAAGGTATGCAGCAAAGCAGCATTTACCGACGCCACCTCGCCAACAAAACCGATGTCGACCTGTTTGGCCAGTCCGTCTTCATAGACTGTCGCCAGATGCTTGTTCACGGTAAACATGCCTGCATCCTTGCCATTTAGGCCTACAGCACGAACACCGGCGCGATTGATAAAGTTAACCAGTTCTGGATTGGTTTTGCCGACCAGAGCCATTTCCGCCAAACTGGCAGTTTCCGCATCAGTCACCCGGAGACCGGCAACAAATTCGCTTTTTTTGTTCATGGCCTTCAAGAGACCGGTAATTTCGGGACCGCCTCCGTGCACAATCGCCACTTTGACGCCTGCTCGCCACAAATCGGCAATGTCCTGGGCCACTGCCTGTTTCAATGTCGCATCGAGCATGGCATTGCCGCCGTACTTGACCACGACGGTCTTACCCTGCCATTTTTCCAGTTCTGCCGTCATCATGTCGTGTATTCTCCGTTAATTTTCACATATTCATACGACATATCACAAGTATATACAGTTGTAGACACATTGCCCACCGCCAGATTGATCACCACTTTGATTTCCCGTTCCGCCATGGCCCGGCGCAATTCTTTTTCATCAAACTTCGCTCCCAGGCCAGCTTCGACAATTTGCACGCCACCGATAGAAAGGGTAGTTTTCTCCGGCGACAGTTCAGCTCCGGAATAACCGGCCGCACACAAAATGCGGCCCCAGTTTGGATCCTGGCCAAAGAAAGCCGTCTTCACCAACGGGGAATTCGCGATGGCCATGCCGGCCTTGCGCGCATCGGCCATATTCAGCGCCCCTTGCACTTCGATCTCAATGAACTTGGTCGCGCCCTCACCATCCCGGGCCACTTTTTTAGCCAAATTCAGCGCCGCCGCTTTGAGCGTGGCTGCAAACGCTTCATACTCGGGACCTTCCAGGCTGTTAATCTGCGGGTTGCCTGCCATGCCGTTCGCCAACACAACCAGCATGTCGTTCGTACTCATGTCACCGTCGACCGTGATCCGGTTGAAAGAAACCTCAACCGCCTCAGTCAGCGCTTTTTGCAGCACATCGGGTGAAACTGCCGCATCGGTCGTAATCAGGCCAAGCACTGTCGCCATATTCGGGCAGATCATGCCGGCTCCTTTGGACATTCCACCGAAACGAACCGGCACTCCACCGATTTCTTCAACAAAACCGCAGGTTTTGACAAAAGTGTCTGTGGTCATGATCGCCTGCGAGGCTTTTTCACCGCCGTATTCTGACAACTCAGCCACTGCCTGGCGAACGCCTGCCGACAGTTTTTCCATTGGCAACGGCACGCCAATCACGCCAGTTGACGCAACTAGAACCGCATCCGGACTGATATCAAGCAATGACGCGACTTGCTTGGCCGTATTCTGCGCATCGGTCATTCCCTGCTCACCGGTGCAGGCATTGGCGCAACCGGCGTTCAGGATGACTGCCCGGCCGGATACTTTTTTCAATGCCGCTTTAGAAACGAGAACCGGTGCTGCCGGAAACTTATTCGTCGTAAACCGGCCTGCCCAAGTCGCCTCGACAGTACTAAAAACAAGTGCCACGTCTTCCTTGCCATTTTTTTTGATACCGGCTTTTACGCCAGCCGCTTTGAATCCCTTGGGGAATGTTATCCCGCCTGCCACTTCTTTCAACTTAGATTGCCTCCTCTTAATACAGGTACAGCGGCGTTTGCGCCAGAACCTTCTGTTAATCGATACTGCAGCATCACATTCACATTAAACACTTTCGAACCAACCACATCTTCAGCCCAACAATCGATCGCTGCCGCAGCACACCCGTCCACATCCTTGATGGAATTCAGCTTGACGTGATAGAATTGGGATAAATCCGGGTGAATCTGGATTGTAGATCGCATGTGACCGGGTTTTTGCAGTCTTGGTTTGCTTTTTTCGCTTCTTATTATTATACAGCATGTCCGTATTTTTTTTCAACCCTCCATTGTGTTTTATCCGACATTGCCCACATACACGTTGTGCAGGTATTGCCCGGCAATTGCCCTAGCCCGTTGCAGCCGGTCCACCGGTGTGGCTGGCAGTTCAAACTTATAGCGGGGAAAGTAGCGGGATAAATGCAGTGGGATTTCCGGATCAATGCTGGCTAACCAACGAGCAAGCGCCACAATTTCGTCATCCTCATCATTCAAACCTGGAATGACCAGTGTTGTCACTTCAACATGGCAATGGCCGGCAGCGGTTTCCACCGTTCGTTTGACGGCTTCCAGTTCCCCTTTGCAGACATTTTGATAAAACGGCGCGCGAAACGCTTTTACATCGATGTTCATCGCATCAATCAGCGGCAGCAAATCAGCTAAAGGCTCCGGATTGATAAAGCCGTTGGTCACCAGCACATTTTTCATGCCGCGTTTTTTTACAGCCGCCGCTGCATCACAGACATATTCAAACCAGACAACGGGTTCAGAGTATGTGAAAGCTACGCCGATATTGAGCGGCCCCTGCTCCGCTGCAAGTTCCGCCAATCTGTCCGGACTGGTGGATACAAATGCGGGATCGCCATGGGCAATCTCCCAGTTTTGGCAGAATTGGCAGTGCAGATTGCAGCCCCAAGTCCCGACTGATAATATCATTTGTCCGGGGAAAAAATGATAAAGCGGTTTTTTTTCAATCGGATCCAGCGCAATAGCAGTGACCTCGCCGTAGTTCTGGCTGAATAATGTTCCTTCCTCATTCAAACGAACCCGGCAACGCCCCGTCCGGCCCGGCGGAATCAGGCAGAAATGGGGGCACAAAGTGCACCGTACGGCCGTTTCATCCGGTTCCCAGTATCTTGCTATATGCATCTTACACCTCTAGTGGTACCGGACTACTTCAAACCGGTACATCTCAATCGGTTCACCGGGTTTGATACCAGCTTTGCTACAGGCAATGGAAACCTGTTCTTCAGCGGTATCGACCCCTTCAAGATCCGGCAGCAAAACCCCGGATCGCCCGCCACACCGGACAATGATCCCATAGCGGCGGGGATCAAGTTTATCCATCGCATCAATACGTTCCGGCGTGCTCAGGATATCGACCGATACCGCCAACTGTTCCAGTTCAGCAGGTTGGACGCGCGGAAAACGCGGATCAGCGGTGGCTGCGCTTACAGCATTTCGGATGATCTCCGCAGCCGCGGTTGCTTGCGTTGGCAAAATCGTACCGATACAGCCGCGAAGCTGGCCTTGTTTTTTTAAGGAAACAAACACACCAGCCGGTTTTTGCAATTCTTCCGGCAACGACTCGCCATAATCTGGCAACGTACGCCCATGCTCCATGAGATAACGCAAACTGGCTTTGGCGATTCGGACGGGTATGCTTTCTGTACTCACACTGCTCACTCCTTTGCCCGTTGGCGAGTGATTGAAAATGTTGCCACTGCATAACCGACGCCAAAGGGGCCTTCATAAGACAACACATTAGGATTCACTTCCATCCCATCCATTGATCCCATCAGGAAAAATATCGGCCGCAACCCACATTCACCGGCTGCTTCGACAAATTTTTCCTCGAGATCAAACATGGAACGAACATCCATCGCTTGCAGCAACTCAACGATCCGATCGTCGAACGCTTTGCCTGACGGACTATATCCGGCCGGCGCATCTGGTTTAAGCCGATGCGACAAATCGCCCGATGCAATGATGGCAACTTTCTGCCGACTGGATTCAACTGCCGCCTGAACCGCTTTGCCGCAGGCATACATCTCCGAATACGTCAAAAAACCGGTCGACATATGCACAACTTGCCCGCGAAAGCCGGCCTTGTAGAGATAATATAGCGGAATAACGGCGCCATGGTCTAATTGTAGCGAAAAACGGTATTGCTGGGCCAGTTCCGCGCTCAATGCCAACAAACTTACGCCCAGGCGCTCAGACTGCTTGATGATGTTACTGACCAGCATGCTGTTGGTTTCAAACGAAACGGAAACTTCTGATGCCCCGAACGAAGCCAGGTTTCCTTTTAAAACCGGAGACACGTTTACGCCGACTGCATCACGGAATGCCGGGCCGTGCGGCGTAACGACAACAAGGGTGGTCGGATTTTTCTCCAGCAGAAACTGGGCTGCCGCCTCAGCTGCGGCAATGGTTTGTTTGACATGAAGGCACTCCGATCCCCCCACTTCCGGCAACATGATCGGCGGATGCGGAAATAAGGCGCAACCAACCAAATAAGCCACGACCTTCACCCCTCTCCCTATTTGTTGTTTGTTCAGCTTTCCACAGCTTTCAGCTGAATTCCTGCTATTCTTGATGATCAATTTAAAAAAATGGAGGAACGCATGCGCTTTGTAAAATTGATATTGATTTTATGCCTCTTCGGAGGTATTTACTTTGGCTGGAGCCACTCGGGCGGTCAGAATCCTCTGGCTCCTACAATGGAAAAAGTACAAGCCGCATTCTCGTTTCGTGCCCATGTTGAAAGCAAACTAAACCGCAAGAACTATGTCCCATTGGCCCAAATACCGCTATTATTTCAACAGGCAATCATTTCCGTAGAAGATAATCGGTTCCATCAACACTCCGGCATCGATCTTGAAGCAGTATTACGGGCAATGCTGGTCAATCTGCAGTCTGGCGAACTAGTGGAAGGCGGCAGCACGATTACACAGCAGTTGATCAAAAACCTGTTCTTGTCTCAGGATCGAACCTGGAGTCGCAAGGCGTTCGAAATCCCGCTGACATTTTTAATGGAAAACCAATTCAGCAAAGCAGAAATCCTCGAAATGTATCTGAACAGCATTTATTTTGGCTCAGGCGCCTATGGAATCGGCGCCGCCAGTCAGACTTACTTTGCCAAACCCCCCGCTGCACTGTCATTGCCTGAAGCAGCTCTGATCGCCGGCCTGCCGGCAGCTCCGTCCCTTTATTCACCGCTGGTTGATATCACGATGGCCATGCAGCGTCAAAGAGTTGTATTGGCCGCGATGGTTAAATATGGCTATATCTCACAGCAACAGGCCGACCAGGCCCGTGCAGCAGCATTGCAGTTAAACCGATAAACAGCAGCTCCAGTGCGACAACAAAAAAGTGCTGTGCCAAACATCAGTTTAGCACAGCACTTTAACTTTTGGGCTCATTATCTATTTTTTCGGTTTCTTGCCAGCCGGTTTATCAGCAGGGTCAGGCGTCACCCCGGGAGCAAAGAAGTTCTTGGTCTGTTTCCAGTCAACCGTCAAATTTTCTTTCAAAACCGACAGATAGGTTCGTTCAATGGTAAACTCGCGAATATAAGTATTCTCATCGATATATTTGGCATCCTTGATCAGGCGGCCTTCATCCTGTACATTGAAAGCAAGCAACATAAAATAGCCTTTGCGTTCAGCCGTCAATTCCTTCTTGTAGGCAGCGCCCAACGTAACCGGCGAATTCTTTTCCATCAGGTTGCGGCTAAGTTCTTTATAGGTCGCAAAGACTACTGTTTGCGGCGAAGACAGTAATGGATAAATTTCGGGGAACATCGTTTTGAAGTCCTTGATCTGGAACGGCATATCCGGTGTGAAGCGTTGCATCCGCACGAACGAACCCGGTTTGTCCCCTTCATATTTTACATCCATGCCAATCCCGATGTCCTGCCGGCGGAAACGATAGGTATATGTGTCGGCCTGGGCTTTCTTATAGCCGCTCTTCTCCCATTGCTCCTTGGTCCATGGTTGGTTGTCACTGTCGATCACCAATCGGAAATCGCCATACGTCTGGGCGATCGTCTCCCGGGTGTCGTCCAGGCTGGCAAAACCGGGCGCCGCAACTGCCAAAACAACAAGCATCATCAATACCGAACAAAGTTTTTTCATCTTTCATACCTCCGTATCCCCAAATGTTCGCTTCTATCATTCAGCGAACTTTATTACCAGTTCTTATATTTGACCTGGCAGGTCCGGAATCCTGCTAAAAAAGAAACCCGGAAAATGTTTTCCGGGTTTGCATGACTGAAAATTAACGTTTTGAGTATTGCGAAGCCTTACGGGCTTTTTTGAGACCGTATTTCCGACGTTCTTTCTCACGCGGGTCGCGAGTCAGGAAGCCAGCTTTTTTCAGCGCCGGACGATATTCCCCATCAACCCGCAGCAACGCACGGGCGATGCCGTGACGGACTGCACCGGCCTGACCGGAGAATCCGCCGCCGTCAACACGGGCCAGCACATCATACTTGGCCAATGTTTCCGTCAGGACCAACGGTTGCTTGATGATCAGCTGCAGAGTCTGCAGACCGAAATATTGGTCATAAGCATAGTTATTGATCAGGATCTTGCCTGATCCGGGAATCAAACGAACCCGAGCAGTCGAAGTCTTGCGTCGGCCCGTAGCATAATAAATAATCGGGGTCTTTGCCATCAACAGTTCCTCCTCACCAATCGCTATCGAACGTTAATCTCAAGGATTTCCGGTTGCTGTGCTGCATGCGGATGCTCCGCGCCGGCATATACCTTGAGCTTACGATACATATCTGCACCGAGACGGTTTTTCGGCAACATGCCTTTGACTGCCATCTCCATGACCCGTTCCGGACGAGAGGCCAAAAGTTTGCCAGCGACCGTAAATTTGCCGCCGCTTTGGTAACCTGAATGACGGAAATAGGTTTTTTGCACCGCTTTTTTGCCGGTAAATACCAGTTGCGATGCATTAATCACGATAACATGGTCACCTGTATCCATATGAGGGGTAAACGTCGGTTTGTGTTTGCCGCGCAGGACTTTGGCAACTTCCGCTGCCACGCGTCCAACCGCTTTTCCGGCTGCATCGACAACATACCATTTCCGGTCGATTTCAGCGGTTTTCGCCATAAATGTATCCATCGGGGTTCCTCCTCGTTCAAAGCATGTTAAATGGTGCGGCATCAAAGCTCCGGGGCTAGTGGATACTCTGACAAATCTCGCATAGTTCATTCTATTTGATGTTGTTCTGGTTGTCAAGGTTTTTCGTAGAATACCTTGAGCAGATACAGTCCGCTTGCAGGTGCTGTCGCACCGGCTTTGCGCCGGTCTTGTCCTGTGAAAATCCGCAGGAAAGCTTCCGGCAATGTTTTGCCCAGACCGACATCGACTACTGTCCCCACGATATTACGAACCATATGATAGAGAAATCCATTGCCATGAAAGCGAAATTCCAAAATCTCCCCCTGGCAGCTACAAGTTGCTTCATATAAAGTGCGGATCGGGCTTTTCGCCGAACTGCCGGCCGACTGGAATGCAGCAAAATTATGCTCGCCAACGATCTGTAGCAGTGCGGTTTTCATCGCTGCTACATCCAGCGATTTTGGCACTTGCCACACATAATTCCGTTGCACCGGGTCCGGCGCGGCTGAATTCAAAATGCGATAACTGTAAAGCTTTCCGGTTGCTGAAAAGCGGGCGTGAAAATTCTCTGCCATCTCCTGTGCATCTAACACAGCAATATCGCTTGGCAACAGGCCCTTCATTGCGATAGGAATTCGATCAACCGGTACGCGGCTTTGCGTCCGAAAACTAACGGTCTGTCCATACGCATGCACTCCTGCATCGGTACGGGCTGCCCCGGCAATAACAGTCGGTTCACCCATCAATACTGTCAGTTTTTCTTCCAATACCTGCTGCACCGTCATCGCATTGGCCTGCCGCTGAAAGCCATGATACCCGCTTCCATCATAGGCAACTGTCAATTTTATATTTTTCATCGCTGTGCTCATTTCCAACGTAACCAAGCCAACCCTGCAATCAATATGCCGATCACCAAAGCAGCAACAACATCACACAGACCCAGTTTGAGTTCTTTCATCCGGGTCCGGTTATCACCGCCTCGATAACAGCGCGCTTCCATCGCGGTTGCCAATTCATCGGCCCGCCGGAATGCGCTGATGAACAATGGAACTAGGATCGGCACCAGATTTTGTCCGCGCTTCAGGATGTTACCCGAGGAAAAATCAGCGCCTCGCGCCATCTGCGCCTTCATAATCCGATCTGTTTCCTCCAGTAGTGTCGGCACAAACCGCAGTGCAATCGTCATCATCATTGCCAGCTCATGAACCGGCAGTTTGACTATTTTCAGCGGTGACAATAATCTTTCGATCGCATCCGTCAATGCAATCGGCGAGGTCGTAAAGGTGAGCAACGAAGAGATCAGAATCAGGTAGACCAGCCGTGCCGACATTTGAACCGCTTGCCGCACGCCTTCGGTTGTAATGGAAAGCGGCCCCCACTCAACCAACGGAGTCCCCGGCGTCATGAACAGGTGAATTCCTGCAGTCAACAACAGAATAATCCATAATGGTTTGATGGATCGCAGGATGATTTTAAACGGAATTCCTGAAATCAAAGTGACGAAGCAAATAAACAGGCCAACAACCACATAAGCAGTATAATTCGCTGCCATGAAGATGGCAGAAATGAAAGCCAGGGTCAACACAATTTTACTGCGGGGGTCCAATTTATGGACAGCAGAATTTCCCGGGAAATACTGACCCAACATAATATCCGTCAACATGCTGAATCCCGCTTTCTTTGCAATGCCTGCTGAATTGCTTCAACGACCGCCGCTTCTTCCTGAAGGGTATCATCTATTTGCAGTCCGCGGCTTCGCAGCGTCTTAAGCAGTGATGTCACATGGGGCAAGCTCACGCCATAATCGCGCAACTGAATCGTCTCATCGTGAAACAGTTCTACTGGCGGCCCGTCAAACCTTACCGTACCATGATCCATCACCAACAGACGTTTTGCCATCCGGGCCACATCTTCCATGTTATGAGTCACCAATACAACCGCCATGCCTGTGTCGCGGTACAGCTGCAAAATTTGCGCATATATTTCATCGCGTCCACATGGATCAAGCCCGGCAGACGGTTCATCAAGCACCAGATATTCGGGTTGTAATGCAATGACACCGGCAATGGCAACCCGCCGCATCTGTCCGCCGCTTAAGCGAAATGGTGATCTTTTGGCAATTTCGCTAACATTTAACCCTACACAGGTCAGTGCCGTCTCGACCCTTTCCTGAACTTCATCGGCGCTCAAACCCAAATTGCGCGGGCCAAATGCAACATCATCAAACACGGTTTCTTCAAACAGCTGGTGTTCCGGGTACTGAAATACCATCCCCACTTTTTGACGCACATGCTTCAGTGATTTCTTTTTATCATGCAAGTCAATTCCATTCAAAAAGACCTGGCCTGCGGTAGGGCGCAATAAACCATTCAGGTGCTGGACCAAGGTCGATTTTCCCGAACCCGTATGACCGATAATCCCAATGAATTCACCGGGTTCGATCGTAAGGTTGATGTCAAGCAGTGCATCTCTACTGTATGGCGTTCCTGGCATGTAGGTATAACAAACATTTTGCAGTGTTATGGACATAAAGCCACCGCCAGTTCTTCATCCCTGATGATCCCTGCCGGCAGTGCCTCGCCTTTGATTCGCAGCCGCGCAGCAATATCGGCCGCAATCGGCACATCGAGGCCGAGCGAGCGAATACGGTCGACTTGACAGAAAATCTCTGCTGGAACGCCATCCATAATTACTTTGCCGGCCTCCATAACCACCACCCGGTCAGCGGCTACCGCTTCTTCCATGAAGTGGGTAATCAAAACCACCGTAATCCCCTGTTGGCGATGCAACTTGCATACTGCGTCCAAAACCTCACAACGCCCGACCGGATCAAGCATGGCAGTTGGCTCGTCAAGTACAAGACAGCGTGGTTTCATCGCCAACACACCGGCAATTGCCACGCGTTGCTTCTGCCCGCCGGACAACAGATGCGGTGCATGCAGACGGTAGTCAGACATACCGACCATTTCCAGCGCCGAGCAGACGCGTTGAACGATTTCTGGTTGCGGTACTCCGAGATTTTCCGGACCAAAAGCCACATCTTCTTCAACGAGTGACGCAACAATTTGATTATCCGGGTTTTGAAAAACCATGCCGACCGTTTGCCGCACATCCCACAAATGTTCTGGTTTTCGCGTATCCATGCCAGCAATCAGACACTCTCCTGCATCTGGAATCAGTAATGCATTGAGGTGTTTTGCCAACGTCGATTTTCCCGATCCGTTTCGGCCGATAATTGCCAAAAATTCTCCTTCAGCAACGCTCAGATTCACATGATCCAGCGCAATCAGTGTTTCATCCTGTTCATTGCGATAAGTATGGCATAATTCTTTGATCTGCAGCATGATTAATAACCCCACGCGTCCTTCCTCATAAAAAGAAAGGCGACCCTTGCGGTCGCCCTTACGGCTTTTTACACCAGTTCCAGTATCGCCATCAGTGCTGCGTCACCTTGACGGGGTCCCAGTTTGAGAACCCGAGTGTAACCACCCTGACGTTCTTTGTACTTTGGCGCAATCGTTTCGAACAATTTCCGCACTACAGTTTCATCCGTCATAAATGCCAGCGCCTGACGCCGGGCATGCAGGTCGCCCCGCTTTGCCAGCGTAATCATTTGATCAGCCAACCCGCTCACTTCTTTTGCCTTTGCTTCGGTTGTCTCAATACGCTCCTTATCAAACAGTGCCGTGACAACATCACGCAACATTGCCTTGCGGGCGCTTGAATCTCGTCCAAACTTACGGTAAGCCATTCTCCACCCTCCTTTATCAGTCCTCGACTTCTCGCAAGAAAAGCCCTAAGTCTACTAGTTTTTTCTTAACTTCTTCCAATGACTTCCGGCCAAGGTTACGAACTTTCATCAGCTCATCCTCAGTCATCTTGGTCAAATCGGAAACGTAATTGATGCTGGCCCGTTTGAGGCAATTATAGGAACGAACCGACAGATCCAATTCCTCAATCGTCATTTCACCGGGATTTTTGGGCGTATCTTCGCTCTTTTTCCCTTCAATGCCGGGTTGATCGGTACTGAGGCGGAAAATCGACAATGAATCTTGGAGAATTCCTGCGGCTTCCCCCAGTGCTTCATCCGGACGAATGCTGCCATCAGTCCAAATTTCCAAGGTCAGTTTGTCATAATCGGTTCGGTTGCCAACGCGGGTATCTTCCACTGTGAAGTTCACTTTAAGCACCGGCGAAAAAATTGAATCCACCGGAATCACACCAATGACGTGATCTGCTTTTTTGTTGTGAACAGCAGCTACATAGCCTTTGCCAGTCTCTACCGTCATCTCCATACGAAGCGAATGCTTTTCTTCAACTGTTGCCAAGTGCAGTTCAGGATTGAGAATTTCAATGTCCGAACTTGCTTCAATATCGCCGGCAGTAATTGCACCGCCGCCTTCAATTTCAATGCGCATTGTCTGAATATCATCTGTGTGTGATTTCAGACACAGTTCCTTGAGGTTGAGGATAATATCGGTTACATCCTCCCTGACTCCAGGAATTGTGGCAAATTCATGCAGCACGCCTTCGATTTTAACTGAAGTTACTGCAGCGCCTTCCAGCGATGACAGCAATACACGTCGCAAACTATTACCCAAGGTAGTTCCATAGCCGCGCTCCAAAGGCTCACAAACAAACCTACCGTAACGATAGTCTGAACTTAACTCGACAGTTTCAAGTTTCGGTGCTGGCGGGTTGGTGTTATCAATCATCTATTAATGCCCCCTCTCTGCGCAATCTTTCATTATGTCATCGGTCGGGGGAAGTCACTATCTCGAATACAACTCAACAATGAGATGTTCCTGGATCGAAACATCCATCTCTTCTCGACTCGGATAGCGGGTCATGCTGCCGCTCAAGTCCTTGACCGATACGTCAAACCAAACCGGAATAGCTTTATGGGCCAATTCCTGAGCGATTCCCTGGATCAAGGGCGACTCTTTGCTATTTTCACAAACCTTGACCACTTCACCGGCACGGAGCAGATAGGAAGGAATGTCAACACGATGTCCCCCTACTTCAAAATGTCCGTGCATTACCAATTGGCGGGCCTGAGTACGGCTCGAAGCAAATCCCATTCGATACACTACATTGTCCAGGCGGCGCTCCAAAAGAACCAGCAGGTTTTCACCGGTGATGCCTTTTTGGCGCTCGGCCTTTTCAAAGTAGGCGCGGAACTGCCGTTCCAATACGCCATAGATTCGACGCGCTTTTTGTTTTTCGCGTAATTGCAGCCCGTATTCTGAAACCTTTTTGCGGCCCTGCCCCTGCCCATGTTGTCCCGGTGCATACCCGCGGCGGGAAAACGCGCACTTATCACTATAGCAACGCTCGCCTTTTAAAAACAACTTGACGCCTTCGCGGCGGCATTGCCGACATACCGGCCCTGTATATTTCGCCATTGCTCTTCAACTCCTCCCGAAATGACTATACTCTTCTGCGCTTGGGCGGCCTGCAGCCATTATGAGGAATGGGAGTGACATCTTTGATCATGTCAACCTCAAGTCCCGCAGCCTGCAATGACCGGATTGCCGCCTCACGGCCAGCTCCGGGGCCTTTTACATACACTTCTACTTTCTTCAGACCGTGGTCCATTGCAGCTTTCGCTGCAGTTTCTGCTGCCATTTGCGCCGCGAAAGGAGTGCTTTTGCGGGAGCCTTTGAAACCTTGAATGCCGGCGCTTGACCAAGATATGGCATTGCCGCGGACATCAGTAATGGTAATGATTGTATTGTTAAAGGTTGAACGAATGTGCGCCACACCCGATTCAATATTTTTCCGTTCGCGCTTTTTGGGTCTAACAGCTTTCTTGGTAGCCAATCTTCAATCCCTCCTTCTTAGCCTTTGCTACGCTTCGCGCCGACCGTTTTACGAGGGCCTTTGCGAGTTCTGGCATTGGTTTTGGTTCTCTGTCCACGGACAGGCAATCCCTGACGATGACGACGTCCCCGGTAAGACCCAATTTCAATCAGCCGCTTGATATTGAGCTGTTCTTCCCGGCGCAGGTCGCCTTCCACTTTGTAGCCTTTGTCAATTGCTTCACGCAGTTTGGCCACTTCTTCTTCCGTCAGATCACGAACCCGGGTATCCGGATTAACGCCGGTCGTCTTGAGAATTTCCTGGGATGTCGTGAGTCCTATCCCATAAATGTATGTTAAAGCAATTTCCAATCTTTTATCACGCGGTAAATCAACACTTGCAATACGAGCCATGGTTAATCATACACCCCCTTATCCTTGTTTTTGTTTATGCTTGGGATTCTCACAAATGACCATAACGATCCCTTTGCGTTTTATCACCTTACATTTTTCACAGATAGGCTTAACTGATGGCCTCACCTTCATGATGATCCAATCCTCCTTTATGCTTTGGCTGCCAGAACAATTTCTTCTATTTGAAACGGTAGGTTATGCGTCCGCGTTTTAGGTCATACGGAGTCAATTCCACCGTGACCCGATCACCGGGCAGGATTCGGATAAAATGCATACGAATCTTTCCCGAAACATGAGCCAACACTACGTGCCCATTTTCTAATTGTACCTGAAACATAGCATTTGGTAAAGCCTCAATCACTTTACCTTCAACCTCAATGACATCCTGCTTGGACACGCGATCCCTCCTCGTCCGCTAACCAAAACTAATCTGGACACTTAACTACGGCAGAGTCAAAATTTCCGGTTCTCCATCTGTTATCGCAACCGTATGCTCAAAGTGAGCGGATATTTTTCGATCAACGGTTACAACTGTCCAGTCATCTGTCAAGACTTCAACATCAGGAGTCCCACAATTTATCATCGGTTCAATAGCCAAGGTCATCCCGCTTTTTAACAGAGGACCTCGCCCCGGCGGCCCATAATTGGGAATTTGGGGGTCTTCATGCATTCTTTGGCCAATGCCGTGACCCACGTAATCGCGAACCACTCCATAACCATAAGCTTCAGCGTGAAGTTGAACCGCATGAGAAATATCTGATAAACGATTCCCTTTAATAGCCTTCTCAATCGCTTTATTCAGCGCCTCTTCTGTTACTGACAACAATTTCAGTATTTCCGGATCGACCTCGCCAACTGGTAAAGTAATGGCAGCATCTCCATAGTACCGGTTTAACTTTACGCCAATATCAATGCTGATAATATCGCCGTCAAGCAATTGACGTGGACCGGGAATTCCATGAACTACCTGCTCATTGATCGAAGCGCAGATACTGGCGGGAAAGCCGCAATATCCTTTAAATGCCGGAACCGCGCCGGCGCTTCGGATGAATTGTTCGGCCATGTGATCAAGTTCGCGGGTGGTAATCCCAGGGCATACTGCTTTTTTCAAGTGCTCCAGGGTTTGACCAACGAGTCGTCCCGCCGCTCTCATATACTCGATTTCTTGTTCTGTCTTAAGAACAATCATGGTTCCTCGCCCGTAAGACTGACGATAATATCTCTAAATACCGTTTCTGTGGGTTGAGCGCCATTAATTTCCGAGTACAAGTCGCGATCACGATAATACTGAATCAAGGGTTGTGTCTGAAGTCGATATACTTCAAGTCTCTCGCGCACAGTATCTTCCTGGTCATCTGTACGTTGATATAATTCGCCGCCACAACGGTCACAAACGTTTTGTTGAGCCGGCGGACGAAATTCCATGTGGTAGGTGGCGCCGCACGATTGACATATGCGACGCCCCGTAAGCCTTGGGATTAGTTCCTGATCCGGAACGGCAATATTCACTACTTTGTTAAGACGAATCCCCATTTTGGCCAGCATTTGATCCAATGCCTGCGCTTGTTGCAGTGTGCGGGGAAATCCATCCAGAATGAACCCCCCGATGCAATCGGATTTTGCCAACCGCTCTCTGGTTATCCCGACGGTAACCTGATCAGGAACTAGCGCTCCTACATCCATATACCGCTTTGCTTCCAACCCGAGCGGCGTCCGTTCTTGCAACGCACCCCGAAAAATATCACCGGTAGATACATGGGGAATGTCATACCGTTCTACTAACTTAGCCGCTTGGGTTCCTTTACCGGCTCCCGGCGGTCCCATCAACAAGAGATACACGAACAGTCATCCCCTTACTTCATGAAGCCCTGGTAATGCCGCATTAATATCAGCGATTCAATCTGTTTCATCGTATCCAGAGCAACACCGACAACAATCAACAATGCAGTTCCGCCAAAATAGACGCCTTCTATTCTGGTAACAACTGCCACAAAATTGGGCAGAATGGCAATTAGAGCCAAAAACAGCGAGCCTGCCAATGTAATTCGGGTAACAATCCGGTCCAGATAGTCCGCTGTCGGCTTGCCTGGACGCAACCCTGGGATAAAGCCACCATATTTCTTCATATTCTCTGCCATATCAGGAATGTTCATGGTAATGGCAGTATAGAAATAAGTGAAAAATACGATCATCACCGCGTAAAGGAAAGTTTGGAACGGAGAGCCCCATTCAAACCAACCGGTCACGGTTTTCACCCAGCCCACATCAACGAATTGACCGATGGTGACCGGAAACATCAGAACCGAAGAGGCAAAAATGATGGGAATGACGCCCGCCTGGTTAACCCGGAGCGGAATATGAGTGGAATGTCCACCATACATTTTGCGACCAACCAATCGTTTTGCATATTGAACCGGTACTTTTCGATGTCCTTGCGAAATTGCGATAACGAATACAATCATCGCAATCGCGATTACCACAAACAGGATAACATTGAAGAAAGATATAGTTCCTGCCTTCAAATATTCGAAAATCACGAATAGGCCATCAGGAAGACGCGAAACGATACCGGCGAAGATAATGAGTGAGATTCCATTCCCAATGCCTTTTTCGGTGATCTGTTCGCCAATCCACATAAGAAAAACAGTGCCTGCAGTCAATGTCAATGCTATCAACAATATTGGGCCAATACCGGGATTAATGATAGCATGTTTAAGTCCGAAAGCCATTCCCAACGCTTGAATAAAACCTAAGATTACTGTTCCATAACGTGTAATCTGCGAAATTTTCTTGCGTCCTTCTTCGCCTTCTTTTGACCACTGCTCAAATTGAGGCACAACAACTGTCAGCAGTTGCATGATAATCGAAGAGTTAATATACGGAGTAATACTCATGGCAAAGATGGAAAATTTGCTGAGGGCGCCGCCCGAAAACAAATCCAACAAGCCCAGTAGGTTTCCGGTATTAAACATTTGTTCAATGATAGAAGCGTTGACTCCAGGAGCTGGAATGTGGATACCTATCCGGAAAACAATAAACATTGCCAGGGTAAATACCACTTTTTGACGCAACTCTGGAATCCTAAGCACATTGGCTAAAGCAGCCAGCACTTAAATCACCTCGACTTTTCCACCGGCTGCCTCGATCTTGGCAATAGCAGCCTTGGTGAAACCATGCGCCCTTACAGTCAAAGCTTTGTCCAACTCTCCGTTACCAAGAATCCTTAGTCCATCATGCACTTTTTTGATAATCCCGACTTCCACCAGGACTACCAAGTCGACAACTTCACCGGCTTCAAAGCCGTTAAGCGAGCCAACATTGACTTCTGCATACTGCAGAGCAAACTTATTATAGAAACCCCGTTTAGGAAGTCTCAGGTATAACGGTTTTTGCCCACCTTCAAATCCAGGCCGCGTGCCACCACCAGAACGGGCTCCTTGACCTTTATGCCCGCGTCCTGATGTTTTTCCCAAGCCGGAACCCAAACCGCGTCCGACACGAGTTCTGGCTTTTTTGCTTCCTGGTGCGGGAGACAATTCATGCAACTTCATCGCTTGCGCCTCCTCGTACTGCTATTCTTTCAGTTCTTCAACCGAAACCAGATGTTCAACCTTGCGGATCATACCCCGGATAGCCGGTGTATCTTCCTGGAGAACCGATTGCTGTATCTTGGTCAGGCCAAGAACACGCACTGTCGACTTTTGATCATCAGGCCGGCCGATTAGGCTTCGCTTCAGAACAATCTTTAATTTCGCAGCCATGCATTTCCCTCCTACCCCAATAGCTCCTGAATGGTTTTGCCACGCATCTGGGCAACAACTTCGACACGCTTCAGCTGTTGAAGACCTGTCAGTGTGGCGCGAACCATGTTGTTGGCATTGGATGAACCCAAAGATTTGGTCAGAATATCACGGATGCCTGCCAGTTCCAAAACTGCACGGGCCGGGCCGCCGGCAATAACGCCGGTACCTTCGGATGCCGGTTTAAGCAGTACTTTGCCGGAACCAAAAATTCCGGTGATCTGGTGAGGAATCGTAGTCCCGACTAGCGGAACGTGAATCAGATTTTTCTTTGCGTCTTCGACGCCCTTCCGAATCGCTTCTGGAACCTCGGAGGCTTTACCAAGACCGGCTCCTACGTAGCCGTTGGAATCACCTACGACAACCAGCGCGCTAAACGAAAAACGGCGACCCCCTTTGACGACCTTTGCCACACGATTTATGAATACGACTTTTTCTTTTAAATCCAGTTTTGTGGGGTCAATTCTTGCCACTGTTTTCCCTCCTCCGCCTTAGAACTCAAGTCCCGCTTCGCGGGCTGCAGCGGCCAATGCCGCCACACGACCGTGGTAAAGATAACCGCCCCGATCGAATACGACTTTGCTGATGCCTTTGGCCAGTGCTCTTTCAGCGACTACTTTTCCAACAACGGTAGCAGCATTAATATTGCCGCCAAAGCTCAGCGTAGCGCCGACTTCTTTGTCCATTGTGCTGGCAGAAACCAAGGTAGTGCCATTTTCGTCATTGATGATCTGAGCATAAATATGGTTCAGGCTGCGAAACACATTGAGTCGCGGTCTTTCCTGCGTACCCGACAAGTTTTTGCGAACCCTGGAATGGCGTTTCTTACGAGAAACGTTTTTATCCGGCTTTTGAAGCAAGTCTGTTCACTCCCTTCTGCTAAGCAAATATTACTTCTTGCCTTTGGCGCCAGCTTTGCCGACCTTACGACGGACAACTTCGCCTTCATACTTGATTCCCTTGCCTTTATACGGCTCAGGTTCACGATAGGAACGGATTTTTGCAGCAAAAGAACCAACCGCTTCTTTGCTGATACTGGAAACAACAATTCTATTCGGCTGCGGAACTTCAATGGAAACGCCAGCCGGCGGCTCCAATTCCAGCGGGTGGGAAAAACCTAACGTAAGGTTAAGTTTTGTACCAGCTTTTGCAGCACGATAACCAACACCATTAATTTCAAGCGTCCGCGAAAAACCTTGCGTAACACCGGTTACCATATTGGCAATCAATGTACGGGTCAAACCGTGCATTGCCCGATGCTCTTTGTTGTCCGTAGGACGGTCAACGGTTAAAGTCGAATTCTCCAGTTTGAGAATCATATCTTTATTGAGCAACCGACTGGTTTCTCCTTTAGGTCCTTTTACTGAAACCAAAGACCCTTCGATCTTGACTTCAACTCCTGCCGGAATAGCAATTGGTTGCCTACCAATCCTTGACATTATTGCACCTCCTCTGTTCGCAACATCTTAGAATTTACCAGACAAATGCGAGCAC
Source organism: uncultured Veillonellaceae bacterium (assembly GCA_964386615.1). GTDB lineage: Bacteria > Bacillota > Negativicutes > UBA1444 > UBA1444 > UBA1444. Next base: position 7,092 of record CAYLSL010000005.1, on the reverse strand, counting down.
TTCGCCGCCCAGATTGGTTTTACGGGCTTGCTTGTCTGACATTAAACCCTGAGATGTCGAAATGATTGCAATTCCTAATCCGCCGAGTACTTTCGGCAGTTGTTCCCGTTTTGCATACACTCTGAGTCCAGGTTTTGAAATACGCTTAATGCCGGTGATTACTCGGTCGCGTTCCGGCCCATATTTCAAGCTAACCCGTAGAATTCCCTGCTTACCGTCAGCGAGCACTTCATAATCCTTAACAAAACCTTCGTCTTTGAGGATTTGTACGATTGCCCGTTTGATCTTTGAGGCAGGAATTTCAACCTTATCATGATGCACAAGATTCGCATTTCGGATGCGTGTAAGCAAGTCCGCGATCGGATCCGTCATTACCATTGAATAGTACCTCCTTCCTGATGGACATTACCAGCTTGCCTTCGTAACTCCCGGCACAAAACCTTTGTAGCTGAGTTCACGGAAGCAGATCCTGCAAATTTCGAATTTACGCATATAACCATGCGGACGTCCACAGAGCTTGCAACGATTGTGGTGCCGCACCTTAAACTTTGGACCTTTTTTCCATTGCTCGATCAACGCTTTTTTGGCCATTTTCCTTACCTCCCCGTCGCTTACGCGCTGAACGGCATGCCCATCAACTTGAGCAATTCCCGCGCTTCTTCATCGGTCTTTGCTGTCGTTACGATGGTGATGTCCATACCACGGATTTTATCGATTTTGTCATATTCCATTTCTGGAAAAATCAACTGTTCTTTAACTCCGAGTGTATAATTGCCGCGCCCGTCAAAGGCTTTCGGGGTAATCCCGCGAAAATCTCTAACTCTGGCCAAGGCAACGTTCAGGAGTTTATCCATGAAATGATACATCCGCTCGCCACGCAGGGTAACTTTCGTCCCGATAGACATTCCTTCACGGACTTTAAACGCCGAAATTGATTTTTTGGCTTTGGTGACAATGGGTTTTTGTCCGGAAATCATTGTCAGATCAGCAACCGCCGCGTCCAACGCTTTCGGATTTCCCACAGCTTCGCTCACACCCATGTTGATAACGATCTTAGCAACCTTGGGAATTTGCATCACATTTGTATAGCCAAACTTTTTCATCATCGCCGGAGCGACTTCTTGACTGTAATAATCTTTCAGCCTCGCCATGCATCATACCTCCCTTCTGAGCGGATTATTTTTCCTTGTCGATGATTTCGCCACACTTTTTGCAGGTGCGCGCCATCGAACCACTTGCCAGTGCAGTTTTCTTAATTCGGGTCGGTTTGTCGCATGACGGGCAAATCAGCATCAGTTTCGACGAGTTAAGCGCAGCTTCCTTGACCAGAATTCCGCCCTGCGGCAATTTCTGGCTTGCCTTGGTATGGCGCTTGACTTTATTGACTCCCTCAACGACGACCTTCCCTTTCCGGGGCAGGGCTTCCAGGACTTTGCCTTTTTTCCCTTTGTCTTTGCCGGAAAGAACGACTACCGTGTCGCCTTTTTTAATGTGCAACTTAATGATTTCAGCCAACGTAGGCACCCCTCTCGCTTAAAGTACTTCCGGGGCCAGCGAGATGATCTTCATAAAATCTTTCTCACGAAGTTCTCTCGCGACCGGTCCAAAAATGCGGGTTCCTTTGGGGCTTTTATCATCCTTGATGATAACCGCGGCATTTTCGTCGAAACGGATATGTGATCCGTCTTCGCGACGAAGGCCCTTCACGGAACGAACGATTACGGCTTTTACCACGTCGCCCTTCTTCACCACGCCACCGGGTGAAGCGGTTTTGACTGAAGCCACAATTACATCACCGATATTGGCTACTCGCCGGAAGGATCCTCCCATAACACGGATGCAGAGGATTTCTTTCGCGCCTGTATTATCAGCAACGCTGAGTCTTGTTTCCTGTTGAATCATGCCATTACCTCCTTTGGTCCCAGGCGGCTATTTTGCTTTTTCGACGATTTCAACTACGCGCCAACGCTTATCCTTGGAGATGGGGCGGGTTTCCATAATCTTGACTTTATCTCCAACGTTGCTTTCATTGTTTTCATCATGTGCTTTAAACTTAACTGTCTGTCGAACAGACTTGGAGTAAAGAGAGTGTTGCACAAGACGTTCGACAGCAACAACCACCGTTTTTTCCATTTTGTTGCTGACAACAGTACCCATCTTGGTTTTTCGTTCATTTCTTTCCGTCACTTTTCCGTAGCCTCCTTCCTTTGAGAAGACTCTAAGCCCGTTGGGCTTTGATCTCTGTTTCTCGTTGGATCGTTTTAATACGGGCTATAGCCTTTTTGACTTCGCGAATCCGCATCGGATTCTCCAGTTGACCAGTTGCGATCTGGAATCGCAGATTGAACAGCTCTTCTTTCAAACCGGCAATCTTCTGATCCATTTCAGCTGCATTCATATCTCTGATTTCTTTAGCCTTCATCAATCTCGCCACCTGCTTCCACATCGAGCTGACCGGCCTTGGAGCCTATCACAAACTTTGTTTTAATAGGCAATTTGTGTGCAGCGAGTCGGAATGCTTCCCGCGCAACTTCTTCAGTGACTCCGGCCATCTCAAACATAATTCTGCCTGGTTTCACAACGGCTACCCAGTATTCCGGGGAACCTTTACCGCTACCCATGCGGGTTTCAGCGGGTTTGGACGTTACAGGCTTGTCCGGGAAAATTTTGATCCAAACTTGACCACCACGTTTGATGTACCGCGTCATGGCAATACGAGCCGCTTCAATCTGGCGGTTGGTAATCCACGAAGGTTCCAACGCCGCAAGGCCAAATTCACCGAACGCAACCGTATTCCCTTTATTCGCTTGCCCCTTCATGCGTCCGCGGAACTGCTTGCGATGTTTTACTCTTTTTGGCAATAACATTAGTTTCCAGCCCCCTCACCTTGAGGATTCGGTGATTGCTGTCTGGTCGGTTTGCCGGTCGGAATCACTTCGCCCCGGTAAATCCATACTTTAACACCGATACGCCCGAATGTCGTATGTGCTTCAGCTGTTCCGTAATTGATATCTGCCCGCAAGGTATGCAGTGGAATACTGCCTTCACGGTAGGCTTCGGTCCGGGCAATTTCAGCACCGCCGAGACGTCCGGCAACCATTACTTTGATTCCCTTGGCGCCAATACGCATTGTGCGACCAACAGTCTGCTTCATCACCCGGCGAAATGCCATGCGTTTTTCGAGTTGCGCCGCCACATTGGCCGCCACCAGAGTCGCATCCATTTCAGCTTGCTTGATTTCAGCAATATTGACATCGATCGTTTTGTCAGTCAGCTTTTTTAAAGCCTTCTTCAACTCTTCTATGCTGGCCCCGCCTCTGCCGATAACCATACCAGGCTTCGCGGTATGCAGCGTAACCTTGATCCTGTTGGCAGCGCGTTCGATCTCGACTTTGGATAGACTGGCCGTTGCCAGTTTGGTATTGAGGAATTTTCGGATCTTCATGTCTTCATGAAGATTTGTTGCATAGTCTTTATCTGCGTACCACCGGGCGTCCCATGTTTTGATGATACCGATGCGAAGACCATGCGGATTCACTTTCTGTCCCACTGCGATTCCCTCCTCCGCCTCGTTATCTTTCCTTAACCACAACAGTCACATGACTGCTGCGTTTAAGGATTTTGAATGCTTGTCCCCGGGAACGGGGATGAATCCTTTTCATCGTCGGCCCCTGATCAACAAAAGCCGCAGACACGAACAGAGCATCCGAGTTCATGTCATAATTGTTTTCTGCGTTGGCAATCGCTGACTTCAAGACTTTATAAATGACTTCCGAAGCAACTTTCGGTGTGTTTTTCAATACAGCCAATGCCTCGGTAACATTTTTGCCCCGAATCAGATCGATTACAATCCGAACTTTACGTGGTGCTATCCGCACATATTTGGCAATCGCCTTTGCTTCCACGAATTAACCCCCTTTTTAGAAAGCTGACTATTTCTTAACGCCTGTGGCTCTCTCCGCTTTTGACCCATGTCCGCGGAACGTACGGGTCGGAGCGAATTCTCCCAGTTTATGCCCAACCATATCTTCGGTAATATATACCGGCACATGCTTTCTTCCGTCATGAACAGCAATCGTATGTCCAACGAAAGAAGGCAGGATGGTGGAACTCCGTGACCACGTCTTGACCACTTTCTTTTCGTTTTTGGCATTCATGGCCGAGATTTTTTTCATCACACTGGCATGAACATAAGGTCCTTTTTTGACCGATCTTGACATTATACGGCGACCTCCTTTCTTCCTCCGTTATTTCGTCCGATGACTGACAATAAGTTTTTCCGAAGCTTTCTTTTTCGAACGGGTTTTTGTCCCCATTGCACATTTGCCCCACTTGGTAACCGGATTTTTACGACCAACCGGCGAACGACCTTCGCCACCACCGTGCGGGTGATCGCAGGGGTTCATTGCCACCCCGCGGTTTGCCGGGCGGATGCCCAACCAACGCGAACGACCGGCTTTACCAATTGTCATGTTCTCATGCTCATGGTTGCCAATCAGGCCGATACTGGCGCGGCAGTTCACATGAACCTTGCGAACTTCGCCCGAAGGCAACCGCAACAGAGCCTGTTCATTTTCCTTGGCCATCAATTGAGCAGATGTACCGGCCGAACGAACCATCTGTCCGCCCTTGCCAATTTTCAGCTCGACATTATGGACCAGCGTACCGACCGGAATGTTCCGCAGCGGAAGCGCATTGCCGACTTTGATGTCTGCATCAGGACCACTGACCAGCTTGTCGCCGACTTTCAATCCATCCGGAGCCAGAATGTAACGCTTCTCACCATCTGCATAGAACAGCAGCGCAATCCGCGCCGACCGGTTAGGGTCGTATTCAATAGTAGCGACAGTTGCCGGAATTCCGTCTTTGGTTCGTTTGAAGTCAATAATCCGGTAAAGTCGTTTGTGTCCGCCACCCTGATGGCGCACAGTCAGTCGACCCTGATCGTTTCGTCCGCCACTGCGACGTACGATTTCGGTCAGCGATTTTTCCGGCTTGCTTGCGGTAATTTCGTCAAAACTGGATACCGTCATCTGCCGTCTTCCGGGCGTGTACGGTTTAAAACTCTTTACTGCCATGAGTAACCCTCCTCATCAACCGCCCGAAGGCTTAGACTCCCTCAAAGAATTCGATTCGCTGCCCTGGTGCAATTTTAACGATGGCTTTTTTAATATCCGGTCGTTTTCCCGAATGTTTACCCATCCGTTTAATTTTTCCCATCACGCGGATCGTATTTACATCAACCACTTTAACCTTGAAAATGGTCTCCACAGCTTGTCTAATTGCAACTTTCGTCGCATTCAAGGGTACAACGAAAGTGTATTTGTTGTCTTGCATCCCGGCATTGGTTTTTTCCGTGATCAGAGGTCTGATCAATACATCACGCAAGTTCGTCATTATGCCAGCACCTCCTCGATTTGTGCGATGGCATCTTTCGTAACAAAAACGCGGTTGTGGTTCAACAGGTCATACACGTTGATTCCCTGGGAGGTGATCGTCAGCACTCCCTGCAAATTGCCAGCCGATTTCATGACCACTTCGTTTTGTTCTGACAGAACCACCAGATTCTTTCCTGTCGAGGCATTAAACCCGTCAAGGAATTGAACCATGTTTTTGGTTTTGATTTCGGCAAATTGCAGATCTTCCAAAACCAATAATTCTCCGGCATTCACCTTGGCAGTAAGCGCAGAGCGCAATGCCAACCGGCGGACTTTACGCGGCAGGGAAATGGTGTATTTGCGGGGATGCGGTCCAAAAACCACACCGCCGCCCACCCACAATGGCGAGCGAATGGTGCCGGCGCGAGCACGGCCGGTACCTTTTTGTTTCCAAGGCTTTTTACCGCCTCCACGAACAAACGAACGGGTTTTGGTAGCAGCATTACCTTGCCGCTGATTGTTAAGTTGCATGGTCACCGCTTGATGCAGGACCGCAGCATTGACTTCACAGCCAAAAACCCAGTCATTCAAGTCAATTTCACCGGTTTGTTTTCCGGACATATTGTATAGGGCTACTTTCGGCATGAATTATTTCCTCCTTTCCAAACAAGGGATGTCGATTCTATTTTCCAGCTTTCACTGCAACCGCTTTGGGCGGCTTTACGGTATTCTTGATTAGTACCAAACCATTTTTCGGACCAGGAATCGCCCCTTTGATCAGGATCAGATTCCGTTCCACATCAACTCTGGCGATTGTCAGGCACTGAACGGTAACGCGCTCACCGCCCATGCGTCCGGGAAGTTTTTTACCCTTGAAGACCTTGCCGCCGCCGCCGCTGATCCGCGGGCCCATTGAACCCGGTTCGCGGTGTGACTTGGAACCGTGAGCCATTGGTCCGCGGGAGAAGTTATGCCGCTTGATGGTACCGGCAAATCCCTTCCCTTTAGACGTACCTACAACGTCAACAATTTCACCCTCAGCAAAGATATCTACCGCAATTGTATCGCCCAGTTTTTGCTCCGGCGGATTCGGCAGACGAACTTCTCTGATAAAACGTACCGGTTTGATGTTCGCTTTGGCAAAATGCCCTTTTTGCGGTTGAGTCACTTTTTTATCTTTAACAACGCCAACCCCGATTTGCACTGCGTTGTAACCATCGCTCTCAACACTCTTGACTTGAGCTATAAAGTTAGGGCTGGCTTCTACTACCGTAACCGGAACCACTTTGCCATCTTTTGTAAAGATTTGTGTCATACCGACTTTTTTTCCTAAAATCCCTTTAGCCACGATTGCCCCCCCCTTACAGCTTGATTTCGATATCGACGCCAGCCGGCAGGTCGAGCCGCATCAATGCATCGACTGTCTTTGGCGTTGGTTCGAGAATATCAATTAAACGCTTATGCGTACGCATTTCGAATTGTTCACGGGAATCTTTATTAACATGCGGAGACCGCAAAATTGTGAAGATGTTTTTTTCTGTAGGCAGTGGAATCGGCCCCGATACCAGTGCACCGGTGCGTTTTGCAGTTTCTACGATTTTGACTGCGCTTTGATCCAACGCCTTGTGGTCATACGCTTTTAAGCGGATTCTGATTTTCTGTTGTCTTGCCACTTATTATTCCTCCTCATCGTCCAGTTTCAGGAACGGACTTG
>CAYLSL010000004.1:39810-48438 GCA_964386615.1 uncultured Veillonellaceae bacterium | reverse complement strand
TTATTTATTGTCGGGCTTGTCTATTGTCGGTTGAATGTGTAGCGATAATCCTCGCCACTGACTTTTACAATCGGAATCTGAATTACTTGTCCAGGAATTAGCGCTTGTGAGGCTTTCATGCCATTGGCCTTTTGAATCGCGATGATTTTATCACGAACATCTTCATCCGGTGTTACCGCTTGACTGGCGAGTTTCCACAGAGTATCGCCTGAGCCGACTTTGTAGGAAATATATTCTGCGGTACGGGTACCAGTTATATTTGCCAGAGATTCGAACAAATGATTTGAAAATAGATAACCGGATATAATCACGAGAACAACCGTACATAGCAGTAAGTTCGCCTTGTGCATCGTGTTATGATTAGACCGCTTAAGAGTACGAGCGCATTTCAAAACGATCAACCTCCGAACATTTGTTTCTGATCACAGAATATCACAGAACAAACGTTCTTGCAAGTGTTTTTAGAACAAATGTTTTGTTTTCTTGTTTTGTTTATGTTATAATCTGATCAAGTAATCTCGCTGGAGGTGTGCGATGAAAAAAGAATCATCGATTAGTTTGAAGCAACAGCAAATATTGGACGTGATTCAGGCTGCAATCAAGGCTAAAGGATATCCGCCCAGTGTCCGTGAAATTGGCGAAGCTGTCGGTCTTAAATCCCCTTCTACTGTCCATATGCATTTGAATAAATTGGAGCAACAGGGGGCAATTCGCCGGGAATCAGAAAAAAATCGCGCGATTGATGTTGTGGGTTCCTCCCCCATGCGAAACGTTGCCATGACGATGGTGCCGCTGGTTGGCCGGGTAACTGCTGGACAACCGATCCTGGCGACAGAAAATATTGAAGATACTTACCCGTTCCCGGTCGATTTAGTTGGCCAGGAAGATGTCTTTATGCTCAAAGTCGATGGCGAGAGCATGATTCAGGCTGGTATTTTTGATGGCGATTACCTGATTGTGCGTGATCAGGATTCTGCTCGCAATGGTGATATTGTAGTCGCATTGGTTGATGGTGAAGAAGCAACTGTAAAGCGATTCTTTCACGAAAAGGACCGGGTACGGCTACAGCCTGAAAATGACCGAATGGACCCCATATATACACGGAATGTGGCGGTATTGGGCAAGGTTATTGGTGTTTACCGCAAAATGTAATTGCACGAATGCCAAAAGAGGCAGTCATTCAATTCGAATGACTGCCTCTTTTTTTTTACTCCACTCTTTTTATTAAGATTTGAAATGCTAATTGATATTTTGTAACCCCTGAAATTTAAACGGGGCTCTCGTTTCAAACAGATGCGAGGTGTTCCCGGCATAGATATGATTTTTATCGATGGTTAGCTTGCGCACCGGCGCCCCGTCAGAAAAATCAAGTTTCTCCAGTTCAACCCAAAAGATATTCGGTAGTTGCGTTGATTCGAAAAAATAGATCTTGTTTTTATGGTCGGCGACGGTTCGCCACCTTGTTGCTGAAACATTGGGCCGTATCGGATCTTTGATACCAAAAGGCGCTGAAATGTTGCGGATAACACTGAAGGTTGCAGCTAACGCATATTCTAAATCGGCAACCTGGGGCAATGAATTGATATAGAATGAGCCGCGAACAAACCGATCGGCCGCCCGATTGGTGCCCGGCAACATGACCGTCCCGCCGATTTCTTGCCAATACTCAGCCAGAGCTAGTTGTTTGTCGAAGGTCGGTGAATTGGTCATCACCGTATAGGAACGATCGTGGTGGATTATCAGTTTGCCGTCAATATACTCAAATATGGCACTGTCACCGGAAGCATCCGATACCGATAGATGCATTGTTGCCAGCCCGGAGGTACCTACTGCGGCATCGGTAACCACAGAGAATTTCTCTTGCTTTAAATCGGCCACTGTTTCTGCGACGGTGGCGAAACGATCCAGAACGTATTGCGGCCAGGCGGCAATACTCAATCCTGGTTTGTCAGGATTCTTGGGTTCCCATTGGGGATAGACCGATTCGGCCAGCCAGAGCACATTGGCAGCCAAGCCTTTTTCATTCAAACCATCTGCAGTTGCCAGATCGTAAGAAGCTGCAATGACACTGCCATATTTGGCGGTCCATTCCAGTGAATGAGGCCCGACCATGCCGTTGCGTTTCATTCCCCGTGGAAACGCCCACAGATGGGTTCCCATGTCTTCTTTCCAATCCATATTGCGACCTGTCAACACGATGCCATCCAGTCCATGATATACGACACGGGAACAAGCAAGCGCCGAAAGGTTGCCGGCAAACAGAGTCAAAATGATCGCAAGGACAAGTATCGAGGAATAACGTCTGCACCTCTTCATGATAACCGAGCCCCTTTCCCTATTTAACTGTTTGCAGCGTCTTTAACGGTTGCTGCTGAATGCGCTGAGCAGTTTGCGGACAAACCCGCCGATATTATTTTGTTCTTTGGCCGGTTTTGCACCAATGATCTTATCGGCAATTTTGGCAATGCTGCGGGCAGGCGCGCAATTCGGTTCCAGTAGAATCAACGGGCATTGTTTGCGCAATGACCGAGAAATTGCTTTGTCTTCCTCAACACCGCCCAAAAATTCCATATCTTCGTTAAGGTACTGTGATACGACTTTTTTCAGGCGGGAAGCGATGATTCCCGCTTCCAGATCACCGTCGACTTTATTGATGATCAATCGTTTTTGGGCACTGGTGCCGAGAGTGTGCATTACTTTGATGATCGCATAGGCATCGGTCATCGCATGGGGTTCCGGAGTCGTTACGATGATGACTTCATCCGCCGCCAACAAAAAGTTCGATACATCGCGCGAAATGCCGGCGCCGGTATCGAGCAGCAGAATATCCGCCATGCCATCCAACTCGTTGAAGCTGGTAATCACACGGGTGAATTGTGATTCGCTGAGCTGCGTCAGTTCCTGTAGGCCAGAACCGCCCGGAATTACCATAAATCCGCCTGGCGCAGTCAGGGCAATATCTTGCAGGCTCTTTTGTCCACTGATAAGGTGTCCCAGATGGTAATTGGTTTTGAGACCCAATACCACGTCTACGTTGGCGGTGCCCAAGTCGGTATCGATGACCACCACCTTTTTTCCCAGCGACGTAAAGGCAACGGCGAGATTGGTGGATAAGGTTGTCTTCCCCACTCCACCCTTTCCACTGGTTATCGCGATAACTCTGAGCGATTTGGGACTTTGCGATACCCGTGCAGTGCGGGAAACCGCCGTGGGGCGCATGCAGGTGTATGACCTTGAGCCCGTAAGATCACGCGCGATTATTTCAGCGGTAAAAACAACAGAACCGTGGTTTTCTGAAGGAATAGAAAGTTCCAGCCGATGGCCGATCGGCCACAGGAGAATCTTGCCGTTATCGTAGGGAATGGCGAAGGAGAAAGAGTGCTGCGAGACGTCAACGATCCGGGTGGAAAAAGTCAACAAGCTGTTCGCTGTGACTGGGCGAACAGAAATAGGAACTCCGACAATAAACGGATTATCTGTTTGACTCATCGTTTCAACTGCCCTTCAGATACTGAATCTCCCTACCGTTGCGGCTTTGATGGCTGACCTTGCAATGTAATGGTTCCCTGTACTATCAAAGGCGGTGATCCGGGCGAAGTCTTCTTGTTGGGTTCAACCGCAGTCGGAGCATTTGCATCTTTGGGCTTGCTGCCTATCTTGATAATTCGGTTCACTGGATCATAGTCATCTGTGGCGAGCAATTGTCTCTCTTCCTTGCCGTTCACTTTTCGGATTCGATAGGTCGAAACACGAAAACCGCGTTGAGGAGATTCATCCACGACTTCCTTACCCAGTTCAAGCGTTGGATCCGGTTGTTTTATCTCAACAGGTTCAATTACACGATGAACTACATAGTCCAATTCGATCGGCGGCGGTGTATCTTTGACATCGCCCAGGATGGCAAAAAACAGCTCATTATCCGTAATTGTCGCATGCAACATGATGGGTCTGGACAAATTATTCTTAAATTTGAAATCAATGTGACCATCAACCACGGTTGCATCAAATCCTAACGGGACATAGCCAATGGCTCGTCCGTGATTGCTGCGGTCAACGATTTCCAGGTTTGCCAACAAAGCGGAGTTGTATAGTGTACTGCTGACCTGACAGACACCGCCGCCCCAGTCGGGCACCAGTTTTCCGTCCAAAATTACCGGGGCCATGCGGAATCCTTGCTGTTGTGTACGGTTGCCAACAATATTGTTATAGGAAAAAACTTCGCCCGGTTTTAATACGGTGCCATGAATTCGCTGGGTAGCCAGCTGCAAATTGGCGTTGCGGTCATAGTCCCAAGGTTTGAAATGCGTTGAATATTGGGCCAGCATGGTGTTGATACCGGCAAAACTGGCATCGGTAAGTTTGGGAGTTTGCAAGTTGAATTTCAGATCGATAACCGAGGCCAATTGCATTTGCGGTTGGCCAAACGCCTCTGTTGCAGTTCGTTGTATATCGAGTTTTCTGCCTTCAATGGCAGGAATCAAAGCAATATTTTTCGATTTTACCAGTACCAATAAAGCAGCATCCCGGGGCTGACGGTCAGTAGTGGGAGCTAATTCTCTCAACACCTGTTCAAGCTTGGTTTTATCGACCGACATGTGAACTGGCAGGTATTGTTTATGCTCCCGGGCGGCTAAACGATCATTCCATCGCTGAAAAAAACCATTGCTACGTCCATACGCCAGGGAATTGGTCACACTTTTTTTCACATCAATTGCAAAATCAATTTTTTCAGGTGATACGAACCAGACCGCGACCTGATCAGTAAGCATTACCGGAATCCCGGCAGCTGTGCGGGCTGCTTTTTCCAACCTGGACTCGGCTTCTTCCCTCGTAAGGCCGCCAACATCAATATAGGCAACATGAACATTTGGCAAAATTCGTGTATCGTGCAGGATCGCCTGATCGGCCGCCACGACACCGACTGTTGCCAATAGGATCAAAATGCTAAATAAAAACCCCAGTTGACGTTTACGCGAGTTTGCTCCCCAAGCCATTAACGACACTTCCAATCGTATGATTCATCCTTGGTCATCGTGGTGATGATAGGCCAGTATCCAGGCGAAAATTATCATCAACAGCACGGCGAAGCCGAGATGAGCCAAGGTATTTGCCGCAGGCCATATGTATATACGCGGCAGGATAAGCAACAAAAGATAAGAAAAACCTCCGCACCAAATTAGGGTGCGGAGACGAAACGGCCAACGAACCCAGCGTTTTGTTACCGAAAAAATGGCAACCAAAGCCAAAATTACAATTAGAGCCAGCCATTCATACTTCATATGATTATTCTATCATTCGACAACTATCTGTCAAACCCCTCTTAATCGTTTCCGCTTGCGTTCATTTCAGCAGCGGCGCCCAGCAATGCCAGCAATGAATGTTCGAACGTCAATCCGCCCTGCAAATACACTGCATAGGGTTCGCGCAGCGGACCGTCGGCGCTCAGTTCAATCGAGGAGCCTTGAACAAAAGTGCCGCCTGCCATCACTACCGGATCAGGATACCCCGGCATTGGTGCTGGTTCCGGCTTGAGATGGGAATCTACCGGTGAATATTTTTGCAGACCGCGGCAAAATGCAGTCAGTTTTTCAGCCGAACCAAGGGTAATCGACTGGATAATATCGTTACGCAAGGTTTGGCAGCTTGGATGGACAGGATAGCCTAGCGCCGAAAAAAAAGCGGCCGCAAATAAAGCGCTTTTTAGTGCCTGCGCTGTTGTGTGCGGGGCCAGGAACAACCCTTGATAGTAAAGACGATATCCATCTTGCGATGAACCGACTTCAGCCCCGATGCCAGGTGCAGTCAATCGGCTTGCCGCCAGTTCAACCAGATCAGATCGTCCGGTAATATAGCCGCCGGTCGGCGCAATGCCGCCGCCGGGATTCTTGATCAGGGAGCCAACTGCCAGATCGGCGCCAACCGCTGTCGGTTCGCAGGTATCGGTGAATTCCCCGTAACAATTGTCAACCATAATTACGCAATCGGGCCGGGCTGCTTTTATTGCCGCGCATAATCCGCCGATTTGCGATACGGACAATGATTGACGCAAGCTGTAGCCGCAGGAACGCTGAATCAGAATCAGGCGTGTTTCCGGTTTTAAGACTGCACTGACCGTAGCCGGATTTAATGCCTGGTCAAATGGCGTTTCGCGGTAGGTAACGCCAAATTCCAGCAAACACCCCGCTACTTTTTTGGGATGACCGATGACCGTGCACAATGTATCGTAAGGAGTGCCGGTCAGCGACAATAATTCATCGCCAGGACGCAGCACCCCAAACAGTGCGGTTGCCAGCGCATGAGTGCCGGAAACGAACTGCGGGCGAACCAACGCAGCTTCAGCCCCGAAAATGTCGGCCCATACCGCAGCCAGTTTGTCGCGTCCCTGGTCGCCATAGCCGTAGCCGGTGGTCTGGCGGAAATCATAGTCAGATACTTTGTGTTTGTGATAGGCATCCAGAATCCGGGCGGTATTTTGCAGGGCTGTTGTTTCAATTTGATCAAACCGGGGCCGTAACTCCAACAATATCTTATCTTTGAGCAAAATTAACGATTCGGGAAAACGATTCACAAGACCTAGTCCTTTCTCTCTACAATATAGGCCGCCAACTGGCCGGCAAGTGACGCAGGCAGCAACGTTCGCACTTTTACGCCGTCTGGGGTATATTCCTTATCCTGAACGACAGCCTGTTCGTGCAATATATTGAGCACGCCGGAAGATTCGTAAGGAATCAGCAGATCCAGTGAACGATCCAGATGGCTCAGGAGGTCATCCAGCGATGCCAGTAAATCATTCAACCCATCCCCGTCCTTGGCTGAAATGGCAACCGAGCCCGGTTTCCACAACAAACGCCGGAATTTGGCCGGTCCGCTCAGGCAATCCACTTTATTCATTACTGTAAGGACTTTTTTATCAGCAGCACCCAGTTCTTTCAACACTTCGTAAACCGAGCGGCTTTGCTCTTCCCACTCTTCCGAGCTGGCATCAATAACGTGCATCAGTACGTCTGCATAAACGACTTCTTCCAATGTAGCGCGAAATGCAGCAATCAGGGCGTGCGGCAGCTTTCGGATGAAGCCGACCGTGTCCGCCAGCAATACTTTGCGTCCCGACGGCAGCACCAGCATGCGGATCGTCGGGTCCAGCGTCGCAAACAATTTGTCTTCGACCAGTACACCGGCATCGGTCAGTCGATTCAATAATGTAGATTTGCCGGCATTGGTATAACCAACGATGGCAACGCACGGCAGTCCCGACTGCACGCGTCGATTGCGTTGCAGCGCCCGTTGGGCGGATACGGCCTCGAGTGATTCTTCAATATCATGAATTTTGTCACGGATCGTCCGGCGGTCAACCTCCAGTTTGGTTTCACCGGGGCCTCTGGTGCCGATTCCGCCGCCCAGCCTGGACATGACCAGTCCCTTCCCCCCCAGACGAGGCAGCATATAACGCATCTGAGCCAGTTCAACCTGTAACTGGCCTTCATAGGAATGGGCCCGTTGGGCAAAAATGTCGAGAATCAGCGCAGTCCGGTCAATGACTTTGACTTCCATGAATTTTTCAATATTGCGTTGTTGGGCCGGTGAAAGCTGGTCATCAAACACAATTGTCGTTGCTTTTGTTTCCAGTTGCAACGCCTTTAGTTCTTCCAGCTTGCCTTTGCCGATATAGGTGGCAGTATCGGGGCGTTCGCGACGCTGCAGAATAGAGCCGACCACTTCGCCGCCAGCCGTTTCGACCAGGCGCTCCAGCTCCGCCAAGGTCTCGTTGATGTCCTGTTCCTTGTCGATATCCGTACCGACCAGGATTACCGTTTCTTTGACTTCTTCACTAGAATAAATTTCTTTCATACATTCACAAAAAAGCCTCAGGCCATGCACCCAAGGCTTCATCCTTTCGAATACTACTGGCTGGCCGGTTCATCCCGCTTTTCGGCAAAAATCGATGGGATCGGCCGAATCGGCGTGATGGTCGATATGGCATGTTTATAAACCAATTGCTGTTTGCCGTCATTTTCCAGAATCACGGTGAAATTATCAAAGCCTTTCACTGCACCCCGCAGTTGAAATCCATTCGCCAGGTAGATGATCACGGGAATGTTTTCCTTGCGAATCTGATTCAGGAAACTGTCTTGCAGATTCAACAATTTTGTGTTCATACCACACCTCCAATCACTTGATTACACGATAATTCTACTTGATTGTAAATTTTTCCGCAACCCGCCTGATTATAGTGGTTAAAGCACTTTCGACATCCCCGGCCGCTGTGTGATCAATCCATTCCAGATAAGGCATCCGTCGAAACCAGGTCAATTGGCGTTTGGCATATCGTCGGCTGGATTGCTTGATCAAACTGATCGCCGTTTCCGGTGACAGGTTATCCCGGATACAGGCAACAAATTCTTTGTAGCCGATTGCCTGCAAAGCAGTTGCATCACTGGCAAGCCCTTGGTCGAGCAAGCCGGCGACTTCTGCCATCAGACCTTGCTCCACCATCATGTCAACCCGTTGTTCAATGCGCCGGTACAACTCCTCTCGGTCCATGGTTAAACCGAAAACCAGGCAGTCATACTGCAGTGAGTTGGATTTGCTTTTCGACAGTGAACGGTTTTCCGTCATGGCCACTTCAAG
>CAYLSL010000004.1:0-39710 GCA_964386615.1 uncultured Veillonellaceae bacterium | reverse complement strand
TACGCAATGGTGTTTTCCCGGTAGGGCTGAATTGATAACCTTCCAGCAGCGCCTGGATATAGAGCCCGGTCCCGCCGACCAGAATCGGTAGTTTTCCCCGCTGGTTGATCTGGTTGATTGTTTCGCTGGCGAGCTGCTGAAACTCAACGACTGAGAATGGTTCGGCCGGATCTTTGATGTCAATCAGGTGATGCGGCGCCAAGTTTCGTTCTTCACGTGACGGTTTGGCGGTGCCGATATCCATGCCGCGATATACGCACATGGAATCGCCGGATACGATTTCACCGCCTAAGCGCTGAGCCAGTTGCAATGCCAGAGCGCTCTTGCCAACCGCAGTCGGGCCGACAATCACAATCAGACGGTTCAAACCGGTTCATCTCCCTTGCAAAGAATCCCATATTGGACTGAGCTATGCTGTCCGCCGCCAAACTGACGGATACCCAGACGACTAAATTCGCCGCTGCCGGACAATTCTTTGACGACAACCCGCGAACGGGCGACCCTTAATGCCTGCTGCAGCGACTCCCGGTTTAGCGGCTGTGGATTGGCATAATCTCGCAGTGACTGAATGCCGGCGCTGGAATGTTTCGGTCGGCGAAACATCGGATCGAAATATACCACATCAAAAGCGCAATCCGGTAGCTGTGACAGGTAATTTGCGTGATCAGCCGTGATCACTTCAATTCGTCTGGCTGCCTGTCGCAACTCAGGCCGACAATCGGCTGAATCGGCGGTCAGGGCGGCAATGCCCCAGCGGGTAATCAGCGAAACCAAAGGGCTCGATTCCAACCCGCAAACTTTTCCTGACGCCCCAACAATGTGCGCCGCGACCAGAGCGTCGGCAGCCAGGCCCAAAGTGCAATCAAGGACAGACATGCCGGGCGCCAATGCCAGAGAGTTTACCAACGGATCATTGCCGGTCCTTAGCAAATTAAGGATGCGCAGTTCCGATAAACCGCGATGAAAAAAGAACTTTCCGGCAGAATTGACGACAACTGGTTGCTGGTTTTCAATAACGATAATAAGTGTCGTTTTATATTTTTGCATTAAATCTTGCATCGGTTGTCGGTTTCTTGCCACAAATGGAATCGTCAATTCATGGGCAACCCGTTCGGCCGCAGCAACATCCGGCGTAATTTCCCGTAAAGACGTCGTGACGATCATTGATTCAGCAATCATATGCGCTTGAATAGCTTGGCCAAATCCTGCTCGGTAAAGCGGATCAATGTGGGCCTGCCATGCGGGCAGGTATAGGGCCGCGGCGTGCTATGCAAATCGTCCAATAATCCCTGCATCTGTTGTTGGTTGAGATTCTGGCCGAAGCGCACTGCCATGTGGCAGGCCGCGGTTTCGATCCAGAGCTTGCGCAGCGCTTCAATGTCCGGTATTTTATAGGTCTGCGCCGCCGATAATATCTGACGGAACAGCGCTCCCGCCTCCTTGGGCGGGATATGTGTCGGCAGCTCGGACAAGCGGACGGAAGCTGGCCCTACCCAATCGAAAATGAAGCCGAGTCCGGCCAGTTCGCTGCTAAATGATTCTGCGGCCTGAACTTCCAGTGGATCGAGGTCCAGTATATCGGGAATCAACAGGGTTTGAAACGCCGACGGGCTTTGTTGGCTGGAAAGCAAATCAAACAGAATCCGTTCGTGCGCGGCGTGTTGATCGACAATATACAGGCAGTCGCCATCGGTCGCCAGGATATAGGACTGTTTGAATTGTGAAATGGCAGTCAGCCTCGGCTCGGCAGGTATAGTCGGCAGTGATTCGGCAACCGTCGATTCTGGGGTTGGGCTATTCAAACAATCGGCAGATGGGCTGACCATTAAAACGGGCTTGGCTGCCTGTTCATTTGTCTCACCGCTGAATGGTGTACTCCCTGCCCCACGCTCGGGCAACTGCCAGTAGTTTACGTCAGTATTGCGACGAGGTTCATCCAGAGCCGGTAAAGACTCCTGCACGTAAGCCGGTTGATAAGCCGGCCGGTAGTTTGCATGATCAAAGGCGGCAGCCGCCTCTGCGGGATGCTCCGGTGTCATCAGCACAGCTTTTAGTGCGGCATGGACGGCCCGAAACAGGGCCCGCTCGTCCTGAAATTTTACTTCGGCTTTTTGCGGATGGACATTCACATCGATCTGTAGGGAAGCAATTTCAATATGCAATGACACCAAAGGATAACTGCCAACCGGCAACAAACTCTGATAAGCGGTGTCAACCGCCCTGTTGAGCATTCGGCTGCCGATGACCCGGCGGTTGACCGTAAAGCTCTGCCACTGCCGGGATCCCTTGCGAACCGACGGCCGGGCCGCAAAGCCGGCAATTCGGATATCGCCTTCACTATAGTCGACAGGGAACAGCTGGGCGAATGTATCTGGTCCGTACAAGGATGACAGGGTGTCCGACAGTCGGCCTGTACCGGGAGTTTGCAGGGATGTCCGTCCATTATTGATCAAACGAATCATCACATCAGGACGAGAGATGGCAAGCCGAATCAATACATCATGAATATGCGCGCTTTCGGCTGACGCAGTCTTCATGAACTTAAGCCGCGGCGGCGTATTAAAGAATAAATCGTTGACCAGCACGACGGTCCCTACTTCGGCGCCGCATTCCAGCACATCCTGCACCTGACCGCCAATGATCTCCATTCGCGTGCCGAAGTCGTTGCCGCTCTGGCGACTAATCAGGCTGAATTTAGAGACAGAGGCGATGCTGGGCAGGGCTTCGCCGCGGAACCCCATGGAAGTGACAGAGAATAAATCATCGGAACTGCGAATTTTGCTGGTGGCATGACGCAGCACCGACATCCGGACATCCTGTTCGGACATGCCGCATCCATCATCGGTGACGCGGATTTTTCCCACGCCGCCGGCTTCAATTTCGACTTCGATTCTTTTAGCACCGGCATCCAGCGAGTTTTCGACCAACTCTTTCACCACGGATGACGGACGGTCAATCACTTCTCCGGCGGCAATTTTGTTAATGGAGGTATCATCAAGCAGTCGAATGATTGGCTCGTTCACAGCTTGCCCGCCTCCTGTTTCGCCTGTACTGTCAGCTTATGCAGGATATTCAGTGCTTCCAGCGGTGTCAGCGTCATCGCGTCAATCGCCGCCAGTTCATCAGCCAGACTGGACTGGAACAACGAAGGCATAGAATCCGGTTCTGTAGTTTTTGCTCTGATCGGCGCCTGGCAAGAGGACTCCGCTTCAATCTGCGACAGCAGTTCCTGCGATCGTTCCACCACTTTTCCCGGCAATCCGGCTAATTTGGCGACATGAATCCCGTAACTCTTATCTGCGCCGCCGGCAACCACCCGCCGCAAGAACACGACGTCGTTGCCGCGCTCCTTGACGGCCATCGAATAATTCTGGATCGCCGGTTTCCACTCGGCCAAACAAGTCAGCTCGTGATAGTGGGTCGCAAAAATCGTTTTGGCATGGATACGGTCTTTTATGTACTCAACCACGGCGCGGGCGATGCTCATTCCGTCAAAGGTACTGGTTCCCCGCCCTATCTCGTCAAGGATCACCAGACTACGCGAGGTGGCATTCTTTAATATCTGCGACACTTCGGTCATTTCCAGCATGAAGGTTGATTGCCCCGTCGCCAGGTCATCACTGGCGCCGACCCGGGTGAAAATCCGATCGACCGGAGAAATTTCAGCTTCCTTGGCAGGAACGAAAGAACCGGCCTGGGCCATTAACGTCAGCAGAGCAACCTGCCGCATATAGGTCGATTTACCAGCCATGTTCGGTCCGGTCAGGATCATGATTTCACATTCGTGCGGGTCCAGCAATGTGTCATTGGGAACAAAGATCTCGCCAGCCAATAATCGCTCCACGACTGGATGACGGCCTTCACGGATCACGATCCGCTGGTCTTCGGTCATTGCCGGTCGCACATAACGATGTTGTGCGGCCGCTTCAGCGAATGACAACAGGCAATCCAGCACCGCGAGATGCCTGGCGGTGGTTTGAATTGCCGTTAGCCGGTCTTTGACAAAATCGCGCAGCTGCAGAAACAGATGATGTTCCAGCGCGACAATCTTTTCCTGGGCACCGAGAATTTTGGTTTCAAATTCTTTCAATTCCGGTGTGATATAACGCTCCGCATTGACCAAAGTCTGTTTGCGGACGTAATTTGCCGGTACTGCCGTAGTATTTGCATGCGTTACTTCGATATAGTAGCCAAAAACCTTATTGTAACTGATTTTCAGTGATTTGATCCCAGTAGTTTCTTTTTCTCGCGCTTCCAGATCCTGCACCCATTGCCGACTGTCACGCGACAGGCTGCGCAATTCATCCAGCTCCAAATCGTAGCCGTCGCGGATAAACCCGCCTTCGCGAATAGAAAATGGCGGCGAATCGACGACAGCGGCCCTGATCATATCGGCGCAGTCGGTGTGCGTTTGCATATGGAAACCGGCGTCCAGCAACAAGGCAGCATTCAATCCGCAAAGACACTGCTTCAGTTCGGGCAGGATCTCGAAGGAACTGCGCAGGGCTGTCAAATCGCGTGCGTTGGCCGTGCCTACTTCGATTCGGGTGAGAATTCGTTCCAGGTCATAGACCGATTTCAAAGCTTCACGCAATGAACCGCGTACGCGAGGATTTTCGACCATTTCTCCCACCGCGTCGTGTCTGCGGCGGATTTCAAGCAGGTTCACCAGCGGCGATTCCAGCCATTGCCTTAGCAGCCGCCCACCCATCGCGGTGACCGTAAAATCGAGCACAGAGAGTAAACTGCCTCGTTTACTGCCTTCACGCATATTACGGCTGATTTCCAGATTGCGTAGTGTAGTTCCGTCCAGCAGCAGCACATCCTGCAGGCTGATCCGGGTTAAGCGGTTGATATGGGTCAGGTTGGCCTTCATTGTCTGATGCAGGTATTGCAACAGATGCGATACTGCCATCAATGCAGCTGGTTCCACGGGAATATCCGAGGCCGGAAAATGTTGTGCCGGCAATTCCTGCTGTGCTTTTGCATCTTCAGCAATGAAAGTGGTCAGGGTGCAATTGGCCAGCCGCGATTGCAGAAAGGCTTTTACTTCGTCCCAGCGTTCCAGCTTGCCGGTCAGGATCAACTCGGCCGGTGACAGGCGGGAAATTTGATTCAACAGGGCCGGATAGCGGTCGGCTCCTTTAAACACGGTCCAACTGCACTCACCGGTTGAAATATCCGCGGCGACCAGGGCCAATGTTGCCTCCTGCTCGGCAATCAACGCCAGATAGTTGTTGCCGCGTTCGGCCAGCGCCGATTCAAATAAAATAGTTCCCGGCGTGACAACACGGACAACTTCGCGTTTGACAATACCCTTGGCAACCTTGGGGTCTTCCACCTGTTCGCAGATCGCGACCCGATAGCCTTTGGCAATCAGCCGGGCAATATAGCCTTCCACCGCATGGTAGGGAACTCCGCACATGGGAACTCGATTCGCATTGCCGGCTTCGCGCGATGTCAGCGTAATTTCCAATTCGCGCGCCGCCAATTCTGCGTCATCAAAAAACAACTCATAGAAATCCCCCAGCCGGAACATCAGCAAATCCTGGGGATGCTGCCGCTTTACTTCCCGATATTGTTCCATCATCGGCGTGTAATTCACTGACTTATTCCGTCCTTTCGACGCAAGCATTTCCGCGGAGTAAAAATGTCTGGGCGGCCGTAATCTTAATGGAACGGGTCAAGCCTGGCTGATCAAGCGAATCGGTCGGCCATAGCACGATCTTATTTTGCCGGGTGCGGCCGGAGTAAACGGTTGGGTCGGTTTTACTGGGACCGTCGGCCAATACTTCTACTGTACGACCAACCAACGTCTGGTTTGCCGCCAGACTGATTTCGTTCTGCTGGTCCATCAAACGCTGCAGCCGCTGTTTTTTCACTGCCATGGGCACCTGTTCGTCCATTGTGGCGGCAGGCGTGCCGGAACGCTTCGAATATAGAAATGTGAAAGCTGCGTCAAACTTTATTTCTGCCATAAACTGTAGTGTTTGCTCAAACATCGTTTCTGTTTCGCCGGGAAATCCGACAATGATATCAGTAGTGATACTGATATCAGGAATGGCGGCTCGCAGTTGTTCGACATGCTTTCGGTAATCATCGGTCGAATACTTGCGGTTCATGCGCTGCAAGATTTCATCAGACCCTGATTGTACCGGCAGATGCAAATGTTCGCAAATATTTCGGCCGCCGGCCATCACTTCGATCAGTTCGGCGCCGAAGTCTTTCGGATGAGAAGTCATAAAGCGGATGCGGGGAATGCCGCCATGCCGGTCCACTTCTTGCAATAAACGGGGAAATGTCCAGTTATCCGGCAAATTTTTGCCATAAGAATTGACGTTTTGCCCCAGCAGAGTAATCTCTTTGCCGCCGGCAGCAGCAAAATTCTGCACTTCAGCCAATACCATTTCAAACGGGCGGCTGCGTTCAGCGCCGCGGACATAGGGGACGATGCAGTAACTGCAATAATTGTCGCAGCCGTACATGATGGGAATCCAGGCGCTGACTCCCTGCTGTCGTTTTTGCCCGGATTCCGGCCCCAATCCGTCGCCAGAGTGTTGCCCGGATTCGACAACCCGTTTTCGCGGCTGCTTTTCATGCAAAATTTCCGGTAACCGGTCGATGTTTTGTGTCCCCAGAACAATATTTACATGCGGCGCCCGGCGAAAAATCAACTGCTGGTCTTTTTGGGCCAGACAGCCGGCAATGATGATGATTGTATCCGGTCGTTGTTCCTTGATGTGTTTTAATGCGCCAATATGGCCGAAGATACGGTTCTCGGCACTTTCACGCACGCAGCAGGTGTTGATGACAATAATGTCAGCCGATTCACGTTTGTCGCAATGTATATAACCCAAGCTTTCAAGATGGCCGGCAATTCGCTCAGAATCGCTGATGTTCATCTGGCAGCCAAAACTTTCAATATAATAGGTTTGAAAATTCATCACAAGTCCACTCCACTCATATTATTAAATACAAAGCAGCTCTACCGGATAAATCCCGGCAGAGCGTTTGTTTGTTCGCCTATTGTTCATTCGCACCATCCGCAGGCCGACAATTGATAACACTACGGTTAGAATCAGTTTCATGCTTAGACGCGGTCAATGTCCAGCGTGTTTTGCTCTTCCATGAAACTGCGATACTTGTCGTAAATTATCCGCAATGATGTCATAATTGCTTTTTTCGCGCTGCCCTGATATTGCTTGTCAATAATCCGCAAAACCGCTTCGGGTCCATTTTTCAAAGAGTGTCCCAATAACATGTTGGACACATAATTTCTGGCAACCGACGTAGCCAATGTACAATCCGCTTCCATAATTTCGCCGGTTTCCACCCGAACAACGAGAATGACTCCGATGACTTTGTACATCTCACTCGCAGTGATTCCCACCGGAAGTTTTGCGTACCCGGAAAAAAGAACTAAACCGTCATCATTTGCTGCCAAGTTCCACTTCTTCCTCCTTTCTGCTTAAGATTTGGGTTCGACAACAATCCCTTGTACATAGATGCTAACGTCACTGACTGTCATCCAGGTCATGTATTCAACCTGAGTCTTGATACGTTCCTGCGCGGCATGGACCACATCCGGAATATTGATTCCATAACGGACGGTCACATTCAATTTAATCAATAAGCCGCGTTCGGGGTTTTCCATATTTTTTACTGAAATTCGCTTTACAGCCGCCAACCCGGGATCTTTCAGCAGCTCTTCGCGTACAATCATCGCCACAGCCCGCTCTGTGATAATCAACTTGCCGAATACCGAGAAACGATTGGGGCGTACGACCGACACCTCACCAAAATGATAGCGGTGCTGACGCGGCGATTTGCCAAACAAACGCATCGGATCGATCATGAAGTTCGGGAAATGCGGCTGCAATTCAATTTTTGGCACCGGGACAATATGCTTGTTTTGAGTGAGACGGGTTTCTCTGGCCTTCATCATTGCCGCCGGCGTTGAAACATCCTGAATGCGGATAACTTTTGAAACTGGTGGCAATTGTAGCGCGTGTATGATCCGGTCCACCATATTGCGGGACGTTCCCAAAACCAGAACGCGCGAGACATTCAATTGGTTTAAAGCGTCGCGCACTTGCTGCGCGTGCTCTTCGTCAATGAAAATTGCCTTTTTTACCGAGCGGATT
Source organism: uncultured Veillonellaceae bacterium (assembly GCA_964386615.1). GTDB lineage: Bacteria > Bacillota > Negativicutes > UBA1444 > UBA1444 > UBA1444. The sequence goes on along the minus strand of CAYLSL010000004.1, from coordinate 31,566 downwards.
TTGTTTGTCTCATACTTTGCCGAAGAGCCGGCAATAATTTTATTGTCTTTTATCAATATGCCGTCATCTATCAATACATCAGCGCCACAGTCATGGGCTACCTTTGATGCGCGGTGACTTTTCCCGGTACCTGTCGGCCCGATGAAAGCAATTACTTCCAACAATCTGCCCTCCCGACAGGAAATCTTGTCAACTAGAAACCAGACGATGTATCAGGAAATTCGCTCTGCCAAGAATTATCTCGGCTCAACAATCAATTTAATGGCGGTTCGCACTTCACCATCAATCGTGAGATCGGTAAAGGCAGGAATGAATATCAGGTCGATCCCCTGCTGAGCAACAAATCCCCTGGCAATCGCCACTGCTTTTGCTGCCTGATTCAATGCACCTGCGCCAATTGCCTGAAGTTCAGCCGATCCCTGCTCGCGAACCACGCCGGCCAAAGCTCCAGCTACTGAATTGGGGTTTGATTTTGCCGAAACTTTAAGAATGGCCATTTGCGTGGATCTCCTTCCTCCGACAAATACATTACTTTTGTGTTCGTCGGCGGTGAAAAAAATTCCTGCAAGTATTCTTTATTTGCTAAATACTAAAACGCGACCATTTTCCCGCAATGCAGTCAGGTTTTTGGCTGTACGCTGGAATTTTACATTTTCCAACATACTGTCAATAAAGTCGTCAGGAAAACTGAACTCGTCAAACATATCCGGCATGTACTCTGATTCGTCCAAAATAATCCGGTCTTTAAAATGCTCCGACAGCAGAGTGATCAGCAGTGTCAATTCACCGCGCGTTACACTGGCCAAATCCCTGCCAATCGACAGCAAGCAAAATTTTTCATAAGGTTGTTTGGTTTCGATCTGGAAGACAGTCGCGGTTTGACCGGTAATATGATGATATGCGCCTAATGCAGCAAGTGTTTGCTGTTGAAACTTATCGATTTCTTCAGCGACCACTGACTGGGCAAGCATAAAATTTAACCATAGAACTTGTTTTTTTGAATCGATTTTTACCGTTCCGATTTGTGGAAATCTGACCAATATCGAAATCAATAGGCTCACACTGTCAGAAGATCTTGATTCTGACAGGCCGACTCTAGTAGTTTTCATAATTAATTCGCCTCTTTTCATCAACCCAAAAAATCTGGAAACGACCTATCATAAGGTCGTTTCCAAATCATGTACATTATCAGAAAACACTAATCTCGTTGAATGATTACTTTGCGTAATCAACCGCGCGGGTTTCACGGATTACGGTTACCCGGATTTGACCGGGATAATCCATATCGGATTCAATTTGTTTTACGATATCTTTTGCCAATCGTATGGATGCCAAATCATCAATTTTATCAGGTTTTACCATGATGCGAACTTCGCGGCCCGCCTGGATGGCATATGATTTATCCACGCCATCAAACGAATCGGCAATTTCTTCAAGTTTGGTTAACCGTTTGATGTAGCTTTCCAATGTTTCGCGGCGGGCACCAGGTCTTGCCGCAGAAACTGCATCCGCAGCGGCCACGAGAACCGCTTGGATTGTTTTGGGTTCTTCATCTCCATGATGGGCAACAATCGCATTGATGACTTCCGCAGATTCACGGTACTTCTTGGCAAGGTCTCCACCAATTGTTACATGGGGTCCTTCCACTTCATGGTCGATTGCTTTGCCAATATCGTGCAACAATCCGGCCCGTTTGGCCAACGTTACGTCAACGCCGAGTTCTGCAGCCATCACTCCAGCCAGATGGGATACTTCGATCGAATGTTTTAGTACATTCTGACCGTAACTGGTACGATATTTCAATCGACCCAGCAATCGGATGATTTCAGGATGCAAGCCATGGATACCGGTTTCAAAGGTTGCCTGTTCACCGGCATCCTTGATGCGTTGCTCAACTTCTTTCTGGGCTTTCTCAACCGTTTCTTCGATGCGTGCAGGATGAATGCGTCCGTCACTGATCAATTTTTCCAATGCCAATCGGGCAACTTCACGACGTACCGGATCAAATCCTGAAATCAGGATTGCCTCTGGTGTGTCATCAATAATAAGATCAATACCGGTTAACGCTTCGAGGGTCCGAATGTTTCGTCCTTCACGGCCAATAATACGACCCTTCATTTCATCGTTAGGCAGGCTTACCACTGAAACGGTAGTTTCTGCAGCGTGATCAGCTGCACAACGCTGAATGGCCAGCGATACGATTTCTCTTGCTTTTTTCTCAGATTCTTCTTTGGCTTGATGCTCCAGGTCTTTGATCAAAACAGCCATTTCATGACGAGTTTCCTGTTCAACGCTGTCAAGCAAAACTGCTTTGGCTTCTTCCTGGGTCAATCCGGCAAGGCGTTCCAACTCTGCCAGTTGTTTGTCATAAAGTTGGTCGACTTGTTCTTGTTTCGCTTCCAGATCGGAATCACGCCGGGCAATATTTTCTTCTTTTCGTTCAAGAGCTTCAATTTTTCGATCCAAGTTTTCTTCTTTTTGTTGCAAACGGCGTTCCATACGTTGCACTTCGGCACGTCGTTCTTTTAGTTCTCGCTCCGTTTCAATACGGAATCGGTGAATTTCTTCCTTGGCTTCAATCAGCGATTCTTTCTTGCGGGCATCCGCATTGTGCTGTGCATCATCCAGAATTTTGCGGGCTGCTTCTTCCGCAGAAGCGATCTTTGCTTCAGCCAGGCTTTTACGAGTCCAGTAACCGGCAGCAATCCCGACCGCGCCGGCAACCAGGGCAATCATTACAAGTTCTACAATAGTGGGCTGCCTCCTCTCAATTAGTATAAATCATTGCTAGTAAGGGAAAGCCGAGTTTCTTACTCGGCTTTTCAAAGTAACCTTGCTATAATCAGGTTGTCTCGTGTTACAACTTGACAGCTTTCGGTCACACGATTGGCGATTTAATTGTAATTCTTTTTCAGAAAAGTGTCAAGGTTAAGAGCCGCATCACTACTGATGTTTGCGGCATTTCTCCGTTAAGCGGCTTAGAATGGGTTGTGAAAAACCACGGTTATTTAGCAGACGCGCCAAACGGGGGTAATTTTCATTACTGTAAGTTATTTTTTGCTTTTCAATAATTTTTTCAGCAACCGTCCACTCTTCTTCCACTGAAAAAAAATTACGCACCTCGCTGTTACTGGCCGTCAGTCCAATGGAGCGCAGTTTTCCCACAATGACATGCAATCCATAGTGTTTTTCACGGATGAGTTTTTCGATTGCATGCATTTTCATCCGTTCGTCATCAATGTATCCTTCGCTTTTTACCCGGTCAAGTGCTTCATCCACTTCTTCCGGCGAAAAACCTCGCTGCTTGAGTTTCGAACGTAGCTCCCATTCGGAATGATCACGTCGGGCAAGCAAACGGACCGCTGTTACCAGCGGTCCTTCCATTTTTTTTGCCATCATTCGCTCTCATCCGCGTCTGCGGCGCCAGCAGGCAAAACAACAATTTTTCCCATCGCGGCCTCGCGGATTTTTGCCTCCAACTCATCAGCCAATTGCGGATTCTTGCGCAGAAATTCCTTGACATTTTCGCGTCCTTGACCCAAACGATTGTCTTTGTAGGAGTACCAGGCGCCACTCTTATTGAACAGTTCCATTTCAGTTGCCAGGTCGACGAGACTTCCTTCGCGGGAAATTCCTTCGCCGAAAATAATATCAAATTCGGCTTGACGAAATGGTGGAGCGACCTTGTTTTTTACAACCTTTACCCGCGTTCGGTTGCCAATGACGACATTGTCAGCTTTTATACTGTCGATTCGGCGTACATCCAACCTGACACTAGCATAAAATTTGAGCGCCCTGCCACCAGTGGTAGTTTCGGGATTGCCAAACATTACGCCTACTTTTTCACGCAATTGATTGATGAAAATGGCAGTAGTTTTAGATTTTGAAATGATACCGGTCAGCTTACGTAAAGCCTGCGACATCAGGCGCGCATGCAGACCAACATGGGAATCGCCCATATCTCCTTCAATTTCTGCCTTGGGAACCAGTGCTGCAACCGAGTCAACGACGATTACATCGATTGCTCCGCTGCGGACCAGTGCGTCGGCAATTTCCAGCGCCTGCTCACCATAGTCAGGCTGAGATATAAGGAGATTGTCGATATCAACTCCTAATTTTCGTGCATATAAAGGATCCAGAGCATGTTCTGCATCGATAAAAGCGGCTACTCCGCCTGCTCGTTGCGCTTGGGCGATAATTTGCAGAGCCACGGTTGTTTTACCGGATGATTCTGGGCCAAATATTTCAACTACGCGTCCACGGGGAACCCCACCGATCCCCAGGGCGATATCCAGACCAAGCGAACCGGTGGGAATAAACTCAACATTCATCCGTGAAGCCGCTTCACCCAGTTTCCAGATCGATCCCTTGCCAAAATCTTTTTCGATTTGATGCAGTGCGCTGTCGAGGGCTTTGTTTTTTTCTTTGTCCACGAGAAGGCCTCCTCTTTTGAGTGACACTTAATAGCTCAATGTCATTATACAAACATATGTTCTGATAGTCAATGGAATAAATAAATTATTTTATTTTTTGCAGATACCTTCGCAATAAATCGAGTGTTGCATTGACGGTGCGGGTTTTGATTGCAGTACGTTGGCCGGTGTAGTGCTCTTCTTCCGTCATTACTCCATTGGGACCGGCAACGGCGATATGGACCAGGCCAACCGGTTTTTCCGGGGTACCACCACCCGGTCCGGCAATTCCGGTGACTCCGACACCAATGTCCGTACCCAATCTGCGTCTGATTCCTTCGGCCATGGCACAGGCAGTCTGCTGGCTCACTGCACCATATGTCGCAAGCAATGACGCATCGACCCCGGCTTGATCGATTTTTACCTGGTTGCTGTATGCAACAACCGAACCAATCAGATAGGCTGAACTTCCCGGAACGTCAGTTAGTTTTGCAGTCACCGCACCGCCTGTGCACGACTCAGCCAGAGACAGGCTCAGGTTCATTTTGCTGAGCGCATCGCCGACCACCTGCTCCAACGATTGATCATCCAGCCCGAAAATAAACTCATTGATTTGCTCTCGCAACGAGTTTTCCAATTCATCAATCAAAGAACGGGCAGCAAGCTCTGAATCGGCCTTGGCGGTAAGGCGGACATGGATTTCGCCGCTGCGGGCCAGTAATGCAATGGTTGGGTTGTTTTGCGCCAGAATGAACTGACGTATCCGTTCTTCCAGCGTGGATTCACCGATGCCGAAAGTTCGTAAAACCCTTGAGAAAATAACACCCTGACCACCAAATCGCTTGGCAAAATAGGGTAAAATGGATGTTTCGAACATGTGTTCCAGTTCCATCGGCGGGCCCGGCAAATGTATGATTGTTTTTTCTCCGTGTTCGATGATGACGCCCGGCGCTGTGCCGCGATGATTGGTGACCACAATCGCTCCTTCGGGCATCATGGCTTGCCGTAAATTGTTATTCGTCATTGTCAGTTGCCGACGCGCAAAAAAATTACGGATATGTTCGACACTTTCCTCATGTAGTAGCAAAGGAAGCCCCAGCAGTTCTGCCGAGACTTCTTTGGTGATATCACCTTGTGTCGGTCCCAGTCCGCCACTGGTAATTACGATGTCGGCCCGTTCCAATGCAATAGCCATTACACTGGCCATGCGGCGACGGTTGTCGCCGACCGTTGTCTGATAAACAGCGTCATAGCCGAGTTCATTCAGTTTACGTGCCAGATAGGGGGCGTTTGTATTGACGATCTGACCCAGCAGCAATTCCGTGCCGGTACTGACGATTTCAACGATCATAATCCGATCCAGTCCTTTCTCCCGGTCTTATTCGATAACCTCAGCCATCCTGTCGTAACAGAAGCCCTGTGTGATACGCACATTGACAAACTCGCCCACGGCAATATCTGCCGCATTTTCGATATAGACAGTACCGTCAATATCCGGCGCCTCCCTACCGGTTCGGCCCTGTCCCAGCGAAGGGTCTTCCGCATCATGGTCTTCCAATAACGCTTGATAGACCATTCCTTCGGCATTTTTATTGATTTCTTCTGAAATAGCTGCCTGTACGGCCATCAGATCGTCATAACGTTCGGCTTTAACCTCTTCATCGACCTGATTGTCAAAACCGGCGGCGGCAGTTCCTTCTTCGGGCGAATAAACAAAAACCCCAACATGATCCAATCGTTTTTCTTCAACAAAAGAACGCAGTTCCTGATAATGTTCTTCCGTTTCACCCGGCAGACCAACGATGAAGGTGGTTCTCACGGCAACATCCGGTATGGCGGCCCGCAAATTGGCGATCAGTTTTTCAATGTCACGGCGGCGGTCTGGCCGCCGCATTGCATGCAGCAATTCATCATGCACATGTTGCAGCGGGATATCAACATATTTGCAAATTTTGGCTTCGGAAGCAATCAACTGGATTAGCTCAGGCGAAAAATTCTTGGGGTAACTGTACAGAATCCGCAGCCAAAATTGACCTTCGATGGAGCACAATTCTTTTAATAGTTCAACCAACTTGGGTTTTCCATATAAATCGATCCCGTAACTGGTCGTATCCTGCGCAACCAGATTGATTTCCCGAACACCGTCCGCGACTAATTGCAGCACTTCCTGCCGAACCGACTCGATGCTGCGGCTAATCAGCGGGCCGCGAATCTGTGGAATCGCACAGAATGAACAACTGTGATTGCAGCCTTCGGCAATTTTGACATATGCCAGATAGTTCGGGGTTGAACGAATCCGCGGCATTGCCGAATCCGGCAAAATCGAATTGCCTTCGGTAAATACTGTCCGCATTCCTTGTAATGCCGTCTGAATCGCTTCCGTAAGACGATCCCAGGCGCCGGTGCCAACAATCGCATCAACTTCGGGCAGGTCATTCATCAGGTCACCGCTATAGCGTTGTCCAAGACATCCTGCCAGGATCAATACACGGCAAGCACCGGACTTTTTGTATTCTGCCAGTCGCAGCAAAGTCTCGATGGATTCTTTTTTTGCCGACTCAATAAAACCGCAGGAATTTACAATCAGAATTTCTGCCTGGTCCAGTTCATCGGTTGCGACAAAACCGGCTGCACGTAAAGCGCCAAGCATCAATTCGGAATCGACCAGATTTTTTGAACATCCCAGACTGACTAATCCTATCTTCACAGATGACGACTCCTTTAAATTTAACGATTTGTTATTTGCGGCGGCGCTTGCTTGCCTGCGTCGCTGTGGTTGGCGGTTTGGCAGCCGGGCGTTCCGGCCGCAACAGGCACTTGGCCCCGAAGCCGATCAAATCGGCTCGCCCTGCTTTGCGCAGAGCCAGACTGACCAAGCGTCGGTTTTTGGGATGGCGGAATTGGAGCAGTGCCCGCTGCGCCTGTCGTTGCTCGGTTGATTTCGGTACGCTGATCGGTTTGCCAGTCAGCGGATGAATGCCGGTATAGTACATCGCGGTGGATAAACTGCCAGGTGTCGGAATGAATTCCTGAACCTGCTCGGGGTGGTAGCCGATATCACGCAAAAATTCAGCCAGTTCAATCGCATCGTCCACTCCGCTGCCAGGATGGGCACACATTAAATAGGGAACCAGATATTGTTCCTTACCCAAGCGTTCATTTTCCTGACGAAACGCCGCCAAAAACTTTAAAAACAAGTCTTTGCCGGATTTCTGCATTGCTTCAATCACTGGCGCCGATACGTGTTCCGGCGCTACTTTCAACTGGCCGCTGACATGATGTTCGCAAAGTTCGCGCAAAAATTCACGGTATTTTCCTGCCAACAAATAATCATAACGGATCCCGGAGCGAATGAAGACTTTCTTTATTCCCGGCAAAGCCCGCAATTCTCTCAGCAGTCGCAGGTAATCGGAGTGGTCTGTGTCAAGCTGTGGACAAGGTTTGGGAAACAGGCATTGCCGTTCCCGGCAGGTCCCCTGCTTCAATTGTTTACTGCAGGAAGGATGGCGAAAATTCGCCGTGGGACCGCCTACGTCATGAATATACCCTTTGAATCCAGGTAGACGGGTGAAAAGCTGAGCTTCCTGCAAGATCGATTTGTGACTGCGTTGTTGTATGATGCGGCCCTGATGGGAACCAATCGCACAAAATGAACAGGCGCCGAAACAGCCGCGATGACTGGTGATACTGAACTGAACTTCTTCGATTGCCGGTACGCCGCCGGCAATGTCGTAACTGGGGTGCCAGGTTCGTTCGTATGGCAGGGCATAAATGCGGTCCATCTCGCTGGAACTTAGTGGCAAAGCTGGTTTATTCTGGACCAGGAACCGTTCCCCGTGACGCTGAATGATCGTGCGTCCGCGAAGCGGGTCTTGCTCCAGATACTGTGTTTTGAATGCGGCCGCATAGTCGGTTTTATTCTTGAGAACCTGCTCATACGCCGGCACTTCCATTGCATTGTCCGGCAAATCCGCTGTATCGCCAGTTACCCAGCAAGTTCCATCTACATTTCTGATTTCACGGATCGACAGACCTTGTTGCAGCATGGTGGCAATTGCCAGAACTTGTGACTCGCCCATGCCATATACTAATAAGTCGGCACGACTGTCAATCAGAATGGATCGCCGAACGGAGTCAGACCAATAGTCGTAGTGCGCGAAACGACGCAAGCTTGCCTCTATGCCGCCAATGAGGACCGGAATATCCGGCCAACATTCACGGACCCGGTTCGCATATACTATGGTTGCCCGGTCAGGACGCAAGCCTGCCTTGCCGCCGGGAGAATAGGAGTCACTGCTGCGGACCTTTTTTGCGGCGGTAAATTTATTCAGCATAGAATCCAGATTACCGGCAGAAATCAGCACTGCCAGGCGTGGACGCCCCATTATTTTAAAGTCTGCCGTATCCTGCCAATTCGGCTGGGCAATCATGCCGACACGAAAACCAGCTTTTTCGAGCAATCGGGTGATGATTGCCGGCCCAAAGCTGGGGTGATCCACATATGCGTCGCCAGATATAAATAAAAAATCCAGTTCATCCCAGCCACGACTTACCATGTCAGCGCGTGATACCGGTAAAAACCCTCGATTCCCTTTCACGTTAAGGTCTTGCCGAAGGTGCGGCAGGAACTGTTGTAGCGGCGGGGGCTGGTGTAACGGCGGGAACCGGCTGTAGCGAGAACGTCTTAACCACAACATCGCCGCGTTCGCCGATTTTTCCGACCGGTTGGCCATTAAACGTCAGGTCTACCGCTGCTGCATTGCCAAAATTGACGACAATTTGGCGGTCCGCCTGCCAGGTAAGTACTTCATCATTTTTCGGAATACCTTCGTAAATGGACTTGCCATCGGCGATAACGGAAGTCCAACAACGGTCACTAAAGCGTGCCAACAAAGTAATCGGTCGGTTGGCAGGAACTGCAGCGGGCTGCGAAACCGCCGGGATAGTGCTGGGAGGCTGCACCACAGCTTGTTGTTGGGGTTTAACTGCAGCAACTTCCGGTTTGGCAGCAATTGGTTTTGTCGGTGAAGATTTTTGCCAGGCGTAAAGGCTCCAGGCCGATATTGCAAGCAAAAGAACAATAACCACAGTGCTGATTATATGCCGCTGTGTGCTTTTCTTCCGTGATGACTCCACTTTTTCGGCAACCGTGACTGTTGAAACGACTACCGGGTCGGTTTGCAGCGATTCCGTATAGAGCTGAACCAGCTGGGCGCCGTCTAGACCCAGATAATTGCCGTAATTTCGTATAAACCCTTTTACATAAACATCTCCCGGCAATGTTGAGTAGCGCCCTTCTTCCAATGCAGCAAGATACACGGCGCGAATTCCGGTCGCGTGTTCGACATCAATGATTTCGAGGCCTTTCTTTTTTCGTTCGGCCAATAGCAAGTTTCCTACTTTATCCACGTCAGTCATTACCCCCTCTTGAGACACTCGACATGTTTCGCAATATTGTCTGCGGCCAGAAAAAGGTCTTCACCATCCGTAATCAGGTCAAACAGCTCGGGTGATGCCGTTTCATAACCATACAAAGGGTCATAATAATCTTTCAGAAGTGTTTCGGTAAGTGTCACTAAATTCCCTGCTTCATAGTCCGCTAACAATTGGGCTACTTTCTTTTTGCCCATTTTTTTCCCCAGTGAAGCAATGCTGTTGATGATTTCCGGATTATTGGGAACCAAAGCGTTGGTATACTCTTCAATCAGGCGCTGAGCACGAGTTTGGCAGGAAGCCCGGACCAATATTTTTCGACCGGTTTGCATGGCAGCATGCAACGGTTCTGGCAAGTATACATTCCCTACCCGTTTACTTTCACATTCTACGAAGAATAGCGGCTCCTGATTCATTCGACACAACAATTCCAGCAATTTCGCATCAAAATTTTGTGCTGTAGTTGGCTTGCCTTTGCCAACATGACCAAAAGCCGAACCACGATGGTTGGCCAACCCTTCCAGATCGATTACCGGATAACCTTTGCTGGCCAGGATTTGCAGCAGCGTTGTCTTACCCACGCCAGTCGAGCCGCATAATATAAATAATTGTGGTTGAATTGAAAATTTAGCCAGGCAATCCTGCACATGGCGACGATACATTTTATATCCGCCCTGCAGTTGTGAGCCCTGAATTCCCATCAATTCCAATATCGTCAACAATGATTTTGATCGCATGCCGCCCCGCCAGCAGTAAACTACCAGCGTGGCCTGCGGCCTGCTTTTCAACAAGTCGGCAATTTGCCCGACCATAAGCGCCAATTTGCCGGAAACAATTTCCAAGCCTTTGATTTTGGCAGATTCAGGACCGATTTGTTTGTAGAGTGTTCCCACGATTGCCCGTTCATCATTTTCCAGCAACGGGACATTAATGGCGCCGGGAATATGGCCCTGCTCAAATTCCGCTGGCGATCGTGTGTCGATAAATAGACTGCAGGGCAAGTTCAAGGCCTGTTCAATTGCAATGATCTGCATCAATATCCCCTATGATTGTGTGGAATTTGTCTGATTTGCCTGAGCGGCAGCTTGGTTTGAAGAGTTTTTATTAAAATAGCGACTGAACACTTGGTCGGATGTCATGATAACGTCACGCGGCTTGCTGCCATTGGCGGCGCTGACGATTTGCATTTCCTGCATCATATCGACGAGTCGGGCCGCGCGTGTATAACCGACGCGAAATTTTCGCTGCAGCAGAGAAACCGACGCCTGTCCCGTCTCCAGTACCAGTTTGACCGAGTCTTCGAGCAATTCATCTTCAAAACGGGCTGAAGAACTTTGTGTTGCGGTTTCTTCAAATAAAGGGACTTCTAGTTCATCAACACTGGTGACAGACTCTTTGATTGTTTTGACCAAGGTTTCAATTTCCGTATCGGAAATATAGGCGCCCTGGAGTCGCAATGGCTTGCTGGCGCCAATCGGATAATACAACATATCTCCTTTGCCAAGCAGTTTCTCTGCCCCTGCCATATCCAAAATAGTGCGGGAATCGATTTGTGACGACACGGAGAAAGAAATCCGTGATGGGATGTTGGCTTTAATCGTTCCGGTTATGACATCCACGGAAGGACGCTGTGTAGCGATGACAAGATGAATGCCTGAAGCCCGGGCCATTTGAGCCAGGCGGCAAATCGAATCCTCGACGTCGACTGGCGCAACCATCATTAAATCTGCCAATTCATCGATAATGACAACGATCAACGGCAACTTTTCTTCCGGATTCACTTCGTTGTAACGGGTCACGTCGCGCGCTCCGGCGGCTGCGAACAGCGCATAGCGTCGTTCCATTTCCTGAACGGTCCATTTTAAAGCGGATGCCGCTTTTTTCGGTTCCGTCACTACCGGCGCCACCAAATGAGGAATGCCGTTATAGTTCGACAACTCCACCACTTTGGGGTCGATCAGCAGAAACTTGACACAATCCGGGTGTGCCCGGAACAGAATGCTTGAGATCAAAATGTTGATGCAAATACTTTTGCCTGAACCGGTTGCGCCGGCGACAAGTAAATGCGGCATTTTGGCCAGATCGGCCATGATGGCCTGACCACCGATGTCTTTTCCCAAAGCAACAGTCAATAAGGATGCTGAAGACTGGTATTCCGGTGTCTCCAACACTTCACGCAAGGAGACGCCAAATACTTCCTTGTTGGGGACTTCAATGCCAATGACCGATTTACCGGGGATTGGCGCTTCGATGCGGATGCTGGGCGCTGCAAGCTTCAACGCAATATCATCAGCCAAACTCACAATACGGCTGATTTTTACACCTGGCGCCGGCTCCAGTTCATACCGGGTAACTGCCGGTCCTTGGGTTGCATGCACAACACTGGTTTGAATCCCAAAACTCTCCAAGGTTTGTTCCAAGGTTCTCGCATTCTCGGTTATTTCTTTATCCAATCGATTGCTGCGATTGGTCGTTGCCTTTTTTAACAGTGACAAGGGCGGAATCTTATATTTTGAGGCAGATTGTGTTGGTGTTACCGGCTGTAAAACGGGGATTTCCAACGGTTCCGACGGTGATTTTTTCTCCGGCGCCGGCTGTTGCGGTGCTGCAACCGTTTCATCCGGTTTCTTGTCTACTACCATCGCAACAGGCCGAACCGGTTCATCCCGTTCCTGATTGTAGAACGAAGGCTTTAGCGTCGGTTTCAATACGTCCAAAGTTTCTGGTTCCGGCAGGATGGAAGGACGATTGGCCGGTTTTTCGGCAGCAACGATTTTTTCCGGTTTTTCCGATTTTTTCAGTAAGCCGGCGCAACTGCTTTTAATACGGCCAAATAAGGTTGACAGGGATAGCCCGGTTGCCAGTAAAGCAGCACAGATGATACTGGCCGCCAGAAAAATCGTCGTACCATCCATCGCGAAAAATTTTCGCAGCAAAAAGACAATGGCGCCACCTGCCAGACCGCCACCGCCAGGTAGCTGATCCGGCATGATTTCCTGTCCGGGACCGGCGACAAAATGGTGAAACATTGCCAGCGCTGCGACAAAAGTTAGCAAATAGCCTAAAAACCGCCGGGAGTAAATGATATGTGAATGGGCAGTTACATAGCGCAAGCCGATGATAAATAAAATCACGGCAATTCCGGCGGCGCCGACACCAAACCCGTAACGGGTCACTTTTGCGACAAAATATCCAACCCTGCCCACACTAAAGTCAAGCAGTCCCGCGACAAGCAGCAGCGAAACCGCAATGATCATCACACCGGCAATTTCAAACCGTAATCCTGAAGCTGGTTTAGCTTGATTCTTCGGTAATGGCAAAAAAGTTCACCTCTATGCAGATTTTCTACGTCAAACCCTGAACTCCTGCCAACGTAAAAAGAACCGAGACATTGTCCCGGTTCACACCTCAAGGATGATGGGCATGATCATCGGTCTCCGACGGGTTTTTTCGTATAAGAACTTGCCCAGAATATCACGGACACTGTTTTTTATCGTGCCCCAGTCGTTTGTACCATTCGCCTCGCAGCGGTCAAGCGCTTCCTGGATTTTACGCCGGGCATCTTCCATCAACTGTTCCGACTCACGGACATAGACAAAACCGCGCGAAACAATTTCGGGGCCGGAAACCACGCACCCACTCTCTTTGTCCATGGCAATCACGGCGATCAGGATGCCGTCCTGCGAAAGCTGCCTGCGATCACGCATAACTATGTTGCCGATATCGCCGACCCCCAGGCCGTCAACCAGAACGATTCCCGCAGTAACCTTGCCATTTACGGCTCCGGTATCTTCCGTAAACTCCAGCACAGATCCATTATCGGCAATAAAGATGTTCGATTTGGGAATGCCGAGTTCCAACGCCAGCTTCGCATGGACTTTGAGCATGCGGAATTCGCCGTGTACTGGAATAAAATATTTGGGGCGAACCAGATTGAGCATTAGTTTCAGTTCTTCCTGACTACCATGTCCTGAAACATGGATGCCGGATGCGGACTCGTAAATTACATCGGCCCCTTGTTTAAAAAGAAAGTCCACTGTGCGCGCGACTAACTTTTCATTTCCGGGGATTGGCGTTGCTGAGATCAGGACCGTATCGCCGGGTAAAATCTCTACTTTGCGGTGATCTGCCATGGCCATGCGGGTGAGAGCCGACATCGGTTCTCCCTGGCTGCCGGTAGTTAGAATCACCAGCTGATTGGGCGGATAGTTGTTAATCTCGGAAATGTCGATCAACAATCCGTCGGCAACATTCAAATAGCCCAATTCCATTGCAATACCGACTACGTTTACCATGCTCCGGCCGACAACCGCTACTTTGCGACCATATTTATATGCTGCGTCGATCGCCTGTTGCAGACGATGGACATTGGATGAAAAACTGGCGATGATAATCCGGTTTTGCGCCGCCCGAAACCGTTCATCAAACGCCGCGCCGACCGAACGTTCGCTTTTGGTAAAACCAGGCCGCTCGGCATTCGTACTGTCGGACAACATGACCAGAACGCCTTCATCGCCTAGTTCGGCGAATTTGTTAAAGCCTGTTACCTGACCATCAACCGGGGTGTGATCAATTTTAAAATCACCAGTGTGCAATACCGTGCCAACCGGTGTCCGCATGTAAATCGCCACTGCATCTGCAATGCTGTGGTTGACGCGGATAAATCCAAGTGTAAATGGACCGACCTCGATTTCGTCACCGGGTTTGATCGGGTGAAGGTCCGCCGTTGAAACTCCTTTTTCCTTTAACTTTCCCTGCATGATTCCCAGGGCAAGCGGCGTCCCGTAGACCGGAACCTCCAACTCTTTGAGGACAAATGGCAAAGCTCCGATATGATCTTCGTGACCATGGGTGATAAAAATCGCCCGCACTTTGTCTTTGTTGTCCACAAGATAGGAAAAGTCAGGAATAACCAGATCAATTCCCAACATGTCGTCTTCCGGAAACATCAATCCAGCATCGATTACCACGATATCGTCGCCATAGCGGAATACCGTCATGTTCTTGCCGATTTCGCCCAAACCACCCAATGGAATGATTTGTAACTTATTCACTTGTTTGTTCAAACTTTCACCTCCGAAAATATAATGCCGCGCACTGCATTCATATTATTATAGCGTAAAAATTCAATTCCAACAATCAGCAGGCGGTTTCAGGTCAATAAACAAGGAAGCAGTTCGGGCGACTGACCCCAAGTGCTTCCCTGTTTGATCCAAATATTTACTATACAGTAACGCCGTTTTTGAAAATGGTTACATCACGAAACCCTAACTGTTCTGAGCGTGTCTGCTTTCCTGATGCGACTGCCAGAACAAGATCGAACAGCTCATTAGTCAAGTTTTCCAACGGTTCTTGGCTAAGCAGCCGACCGGCGTCAAAATCCATCCAGTTGCTTTTTCGTTGGAACAAGTCGCTATTGGTCGCTATTTTCAAGGTTGGAACCATCGTGCCGAGCGGTGTGCCCCGCCCAGTCGTGAACAGCAATAAGTGGCAACCGGCAGCGGCAAGGGCTGTTGCTGCCACCGCGTCATTGCCAGGACCGCTCAACAAACTAAGGCCTTTGGTTTTGACGACATCCGCATACTGCAGCACATCGACGACATCGCTGGTTCCGCCTTTCTGCGTACAACCCA
Source organism: uncultured Veillonellaceae bacterium (assembly GCA_964386615.1). GTDB lineage: Bacteria > Bacillota > Negativicutes > UBA1444 > UBA1444 > UBA1444. The sequence continues at coordinate 16,088 of CAYLSL010000004.1, read as the reverse complement.
GCGATTTTTCTTCCAGCGTCGAAATGCCGCCTTTTTTATTGCCAGGCGCCGGATTTTCATAAATCGGCTGGTCGTGGGCAATAAAATACTGTTTGAAATTGTTAATTAAATGGACAATGTTCGCAAACACGGTTTCATTGACCGCGCGATTCATCAAAATCGATTCGGCGCCGAACATTTCCGGTACTTCCGTTAGCACCGTGCTGCCGCCCATTGCAATCAACCGGTCGGAAAAAGCCCCGACCAGCGGGTTGGCCGTAATGCCGGAAAATCCATCGGACCCGCCGCATTTTAACCCGACCGTCAGTTCGGCAACCGAGCAGGCGACTCGTTTGTCGCAACTGGCAACTTCAGCAAGTTCACAAATCAGCGCGACACCGGTCGCGATTTCGTCTTCCACGGTCTGTGCTTCCAAAAAACGAACCCGGTTTGCGTCATACTCCCCTAATACTTGCTTGAATGCAGCGATATGATTGTTTTCACAGCCAAGTCCGAGAACCAGGACCGCAGCCGCATTCGGATGGTTGACCAGATTGGCCAGCATCCGCTGCGTTGTGAGATGGTCCTCTCCCATTTGCGAACAACCGTAAGGATGTTTGATCTCATAAATGCCATCGATAGCTTTTACATCTTTTAGTTGTTCTGTTGCCAATTTGGCAATCACTTCTGCGTTACGGTTGACACAGCTTACCGTTGGGATGATCCAGATTTCGTTGCGAATCCCCACTTTGCTGTCAGCACGGCGATACCCCAAAAAAGTTCTGGGCGGTATCGAAGGCAGCGGACGGAAAACCGGCTTGTATTCATATTCGAGGATATCACCGAGAGCCGTTGCCAGATTGTGCGTATGCACCCAATCGCCGGCTTGAATCGGAGCAGTGGCAATGCCGATTGGAAACCCGTATTTGACAACCGGTTCACCCTGTCCGATAGCTGTCAACGCAATTTTATGGCCCTTTTCAATATCTACGGTCGCAGTCACTGCGATCGCCGCAGCCGTCTGCGTTTCGCCGCTGTGAATCGGGTCCAGCAAAACTGCCACATTATCGGTCGGATGAATCTGCAACAATGCCATTGCTACATCTCCTTAACCCTGGCTGAGATCGATGCCGAAGTAATCGCGGGCGTTATGATAGCAGATGTTCTGCACCATTTTTCCCAGCAGCTCAATATCGTTTGGCGCTTCCCCGGCTTCCACCCACTCGCCGATCAGATTGCAGAGAATCCGACGGAAATAATCATGCCTGGTGTAGGACAGGAAACTGCGTGAATCGGTCAACATGCCGATGAACCGGCTGAGCAGGCCGACATTGGCCAAAGCCAACATTTGTCGGATCATGCCGTCTTTTTGGTCGTTGTACCACCAACCGGAACCAAACTGCATTTTGCCGACAACGCCACCTTCCTGGAAACATCCGGCCAGAGAGGCCAGCATTTCGTTGTCGCGGGGATTCAGACAATATAGGACTGTCTTGGGCAACTCGCCGGTTGTGTCGAGTGCGTCAAGATACTGGGCCAGTGCAACGCCGTAAGTATAGTCGGCAATGCCGTCAAACCCTGTATCTGGTCCTAATTGGCGCATCATGCGGCTGCGGCTGTTGCGTATGACGCCGACATGCAGCTGCATCACCCAGCCGAGACGGGCGTAGTGCCGGCCAAGGAACAGCAATATATAGGTTTTGAATTTCCGTGCTTCAGATTCTGTCGGCGTATAGCCAGTCAACGTTTTGCGCAGGATCACGTCCACGTCATCGGCTGAAGCCGGTTCGAAGACGACTGGATCCAAAGCATGGTCGGATACACGACAGCCAACCTGATGGAAGAATTCCAATCTTTGCTTTAATGCTTCCAACAAATTGTCCAGCGACTTAATTGAAGTTCCTGCCGATTGTCCTAACTTGGCGAGATAATCAAGATATCCGGCTTTGTCAATGTTAAAGCTTTTATCTGGCCGGAATGCCGGCAGCACTTTTACTTTGAAAGTATCATCTTGGGCGATCGCCAGATGATGCTCCAGAGAATCCGCCGGATCATCGGTTGTGCAGAGCGCTGTGACGTTAGAACGTGAAATTAGACTGCGCGCCCTGAATTCCTCGGTTTGCAGCAAAGCATTGGCAGTATTCCAGATTTCATCTGCAGTCGCGGGCGATAACAATTTGTCGATACCAAAAAAGAATTTTAATTCCTGGTGAGCCCAGTGGTATAGCGGATTGCCGATGCACTGGGGAATGGTTTCCGCCCATTTGATGAATTTTTCCTTGTCCGGGGCATCGCCGGTGATATAGCGTTCCTCCACGCCACAGGCGCGCATCGCCCGCCACTTGTAGTGGTCACCGCCCAACCAGATTTCAGTGATGTTACGATATTGCTTATTGCCGGCAATTTCCGCCGGGCTCAAATGACAGTGAAAATCGAAGATCGGCATATCTTTGGCATACTGTTGATAGAGAGTTTTCGCAGTCGGATTTGTCAGCAAGAATTGATCGTCAAGAAACGTTTTCATCGTCTGCCTCCTATTAGTCATATCTTTTGTTTTAAAGACTTGACGTGGTTACCGATGTGAGATATCAAAACCTGGGCGTAATCGTTTTCGAAACGATCCCATAGCTTGTAGAGACGATCACGGTAAAGCGTTTTTCCGTCAGTATTTTTGTCAGCAAGAATATAACCATATGTTATGTGCAGCAACTGGCGTGCGTCCGGTTCGTTCAACATCCGTTCCAAATCTTTTTCAGGCAGGTTGGCAGCATCAGGAATTTTCGCCAGATCGGTGGTTACATGATAAAACTTTGTCGCATCGGCAAAGCGCGACCGTGCAAACAGGCAGAGTTCACGGAAGAATTGCGGTTCCTGGCGGCAGACGACGCGCAGTGCTTCCAGCCAGTTGGTACCGGCAGTTTTCACATGAACCCGCCCTTTGGTGTACTGGCCGATGATCGGAAATACACTGAACTTGTCGCTGCCGGAATGAATACTCAGGCGATAGCCGAAGTGGTCGGCGATAGCGGCATGGACGGCGAAGTCTGCTTCGAAGACAGCAAGATCGCCGATATAGTCGATCGCCTTCTGAAATTCACCGATAAAGCGAGGCGCCAGGCTACAAAGTACAATCCCCGCTTTTTCCATCTCGGACGCCATAAAGTAATGCGCGGCGGGAGTTGTCGGCGTGGCGGTTTCGTCAATCGAAAGTTCAAAATCGATCGGCTGATGATGCGGTTTGATGAATTGGGCATCGATCTGCTGAATGAACGCCAGTGTTTCGCCATAGGTCAACAGGATTTCCTGCAACGAGTCCCGATCAAAATGAACCGACAACGTGCCCACCGGGAACGTTTTATCCAAATAAAAGTGCTCCATCTTTGTTCGAAAATCTACCGGCAAAGACTGATATTTTGCTGTGCGATCAGTTGCATTCATCGCAGCTATACTGCCATCGATTTTTTCCGAACAATCCAGCGTAATCATTGAATATCCAAGATCAAGCGCGATTTTGATATCTTCCGGTCGCTTCAGGTGGTCGCCGTCGGCGCCGAATCCGTCATGAAATCCTTCCTGCAAGACCGCCCAGGATGCTGCATCCAGCACATTGTTATATGTTCGTTCCGTCAACGTCAATTCGCGAATTGACTGTTGCGCCAACACCGGCCTGATTCCTGAACCCGCCAGGCAACGCAGATGACCGGGCGAAGCCAGGCCAAGACGGTCGCCCAGGCCCAGACTGAAACTGTTGCGACCAAAGGCAACGGGTTTCATAAACGGGAAAAACTTCCGCATGACTTCAGCATTGTGCGCAGAAAGTTCAGCAATTTTTACCGCTTTGCCATCGACCATGCATGTTTCCTGCGCTTGAATCTCATTAAACAATTTTGACTCGGCCTGCGCCACGGCAATTAATCTCTTTTCGCCATTGACCCGGGCCAAAAAAAGCCCGCACTGATCCGCAACATGAAATGATGCAGGATAGTCTAACTCTGCCGAAGCACGCTGAAGTTTTGCGTCAAATCCGCTGTCGATCATTGCACTGATAAATTCACGCCATTGTTCTTTCATAGTATCCTCCCTATAAACTAAATAATTCGGTCTAAATCATCGCTTATTAAATTCTCTACAAAACCCCAAACCCCTTCGCATTCTTATACCTGGCTAAAAATCTTTTGTTCGTTGAGTTTTTCATTTTGCATAAATTCAATGAACAATAACTTTTGTTACACTATAAAGTCGACGAACAGTGGGTTTCATCTACAGTAAAATAGCAAAACAAATGTACGTTTAATTTAAAACAAACTGAGTTTATTGAAAATTAATAGTAAGGATAATTCAATTACAGTATGAAAACAATGTGGGCAACCAGCTAAATTTAAGCCAATTACCCATTAAAAACATATGTTTCTATTACTGAAGTTATCCCTCTTGTTTCTGTGCCTGCATACCAAGGAATATTTTTTCCGGCGTGACCGGCAAATCGGTTACCTGGACGCCCACAGCATTGTAGATTGCTGCGACAATCGCCGGGGCTGGCGTATTGATCACCACTTCGCCGACCGATTTTGCGCCGAACGGACCCGTCGGTTCGTAGCTTTCTTCGAAAGCTACCCTGACATTTCCCACATCGCCGCGGCCGGGAATTTTATAGGTCATGAACGAGTTGGACTGCAAGTTCCCCTTTTTGTCATATTGCACTTCTTCATACAATGCCATGCCGATCCCCTGCACGATGCCGCCCTCGGTCTGCACCCTTGCCAGTGCCGGATTGATAACTGTACCACAGTCGACTACTGCGACAAAATCAAGTAATGTCACTTTACCGGTTTCCTTGTCCACCTCGACTTCGGCAAAGCCTGCGACAAACGGCGGCGGCGAAACCGGGCTGCCAAAGGTCGCGTAGGCGGATAATTGGCGATGGTCCGGACCGACTACGGCAGCAGCGGCAATGCTGGCTACGCTCACTGTTTTGCCGGAGGCCGGGTCGATGCACTGTTCGCCGGCAAGTTCCAGTTGATCAGCAGGAACTTGCAGAACACTGGCAGCTTGCTCAAGTATTTTTCTGCGCAATTCTTCGGCGGCTTTTTTTACTGCCATGCCGGTGACATAGGTCGTGCTGGATGCGTAGGAACCGGGATCAAACGGCGATACATCGGTATCGGCAGCATGAATGATAAATTGATCCATATCCGCTGCCAATACATCCGCCGCCATCTGCAGTAAAATCGTGTCGCTGCCGGTTCCCATGTCCGTTGACCCCACCAGCACGGTATAGAATCCGTCGTCGTTCAGGCGGATTTCGGCCGATGCGGTGTCGATATTGGCAATCCCTGATCCCTGCATGGTGACGGCCATCCCTACCCCACGCACTTTATTGCCCTGTTCAATTCGCGGGAATTTGGCGTCCCAGCCGATCATGGTTTTGCCAGTTTCGATGCAGCGGTGCAAAGAGGAACTACCCAGTTTTTTCCCTTTGTAATACAGGGCTGTTTCCGTTTCGCGAATCAGATTCTTCAACCGCAGCTCAATCGGGTCAATACCCAATGCCGCAGCCAATTTGTTGACTGTGGATTCCTGGACAAAAGTCCCCTGCGTGGCGCCGTAGCCGCGTAGCGCTCCACCCGGCAATTTATTTGTATATACGGCGTGACCCTGGTAACGGATTGCCTTGGTCTTGTTGTACAACGGCATGGTTTTGTCGCCGATAACGGCAAACACAGTCGGGGCATGCTCGCCGTAAGCGCCGGTATCCGACAGACCAACAATGTCAATCACCCGGATGATCCCGTCGCGGCTGGCGCCCATGCGCACCTTGAATTCGGTGGCATGACGGCTGTTAGATGCAATGAAGGTTTCTTTCCGTTCATAGACGACTTTGGCCGGCTTGCCGGTTTTTAACGTCACAATCGCCGGATATACTTCACTGACTCCAGACTGCTTGGCGCCGAACCCGCCGCCGATTCGCGGCTTGATGACCCGGATCCGGGTGGCCGGGATTTGCAGGGCCCGGGCCAACTGTCGGCGGACATGGAAAGGAATCTGGGTGGAACTGATCACAACCAGACGACCGGCCTGATCCAGATAGGTAAAGCTGCGGAACGTCTCCATCATCGCCTGGGCCTGGGCCTGCGTCTTGTAACTTTCCTCCACCACGACATCGCACTGAGCAAGCTCCGCTGTCAAATCACCGATTTCCACCGTATGGCTGGAAGCAATATTGCGCTGTTGTTCCAGGCCGATGGGAAAGTTGCAATGCAGATCGGTTTCCGGATGTACGACCGAAGGATGGTCAATGGCGGTGGATAAATCAAGGACAGGTTCAAAAACTTCATACTCAACCTTAATCAGATCCAGTGCCGCCAGCGCGGTTTTTTCATCGACAGCGGCCACAATTGCCACTTCGTCGCCCACATAACGCACGATTGGATCCAGGATCAGTCGGTCATACGGTGATGGCTCGGGAAATGACTGGCCGGCGTTGCTGTAACGAACCTGCGGCACGTCCTGGTGCGTCAGCACGCATTCTACTCCCGGCAGTGCTTTGGCTGCATCGGTGTCAATCGCTGTAATTCGGGCAAATGCATGCGGACTGCGCAGCAGTTTTACCACCAGGGTTCCCGGTACAGTCAGGTCTTCCGTATAGAGCGGTTTACCGGTGGCGATCGCCACCCCGTCAATTTTGCTGACGCTTTTGCCGACCCATTTCATCGGACCTCACCTCCCAGGTAAGTTTTAATTGCCCGCAGCTGTCCCATATAGCCGGTGCAGCGGCAGAGGTTGCCGGCCAGATAGTGTTGGATGTCTTGCTCATTGGGATTTTTCAGTTCGTTTTTCATTGCAACCACGGTCATGATAAAACCGGGGCTGCAAAATCCACACTGCTCGGATCCTTCAGCCGCCAGGATCCGGGCGAATTTTTCCGCTTCCGGCTGGATGCCTTCGATCGTAGTGACCGCTTTTCCCTGCGCGCGGAAGGCTGGCATGGTGCAGGACAAAACCGGGTTGCCATCTACCCAGACCGTACACAAACCGCAACAGGAAGTGTCACAGCCTTTGCGGATGCTGAGCATACCGAGGCGGCGCAAGGCATCGGCCAGCATTTCGTCAGGCGCCGCTTCCAGTTCATAGGTTTTATGATTAATCATCAGTTCAAGTTTCACGCCAATACCTCCTCGATTGCCCGCTTGACCAATACCTGGCACATCGCACGCCGATAATCGGCAGAGGCTTTGTTGTTGCTGCCAAAGGTCAGTTCGGTTGCGGCTGTGGCCGCCGCCTTATTAATATCGATGGAATCGGCGGGCATGTCCGACAGGAGCCGGCTGGCCTGCACGGCGATTTCGGCCCGGGCCGGCCGGGCGCCGACAATCACGGTCCACTGCTTCCCATGTTGGGATACCGCCGCATTGAGAATCGGGAAATCAGCGCCGGCGTTGCGCAGATTTTGATACGCTGCCCGACGGTTGTCTTTTTTTATTCGCAAGTTGATTAGGACATCACGCGAAATTGGCTTGGTCAAAAAATCGACCAACGACATCCGGCCGCTGCGCAACAGTTCAACCTCTGTATCCAGAGCCAGTAGGGCCGGCAGGATATCAGAAAAACCATACTTGGAATAGACCGAGGCGCCGACGGTTGCACAGCGGCGGAATTGCACCCCCAGAATATGCGCCACAGCTTTCGGCAATACAACGTCAAAAGATTGGTTTAGGGTGGGATTTACTTCAACGTCGCGAAGTGTCACCATGGCGCCGAGTTCGATATATTGTTCTGTTTCGCTAATTTCGTGCAAATTACACAAAGAAAGATCTAACGCCGTGGCAATTTTGCGGTTACCCATTTTGAGAAAACCGCAACCGCCCAACACAGTAATATCTGGAAATTTCGTTAGTAGTTCTGAAGCTTCTGCTAGACTTCGTGGTTGATACAACTTGTCTATGGTAAACATTTTGTCCTCCTAATCAGGTTTTTGCCGGGGAAATGGTTTTTGCTACTGCCATTATATCAAAACAACGCCGTCGTCTGAATAGGATAGCGTTGATTCCAGATGACGCGGTTCAATGCAAATGGTATACTTTGAGGTATGAATATTGAAGGATTGGCAATTCATTCCCTGGCTAACGAATTAAATAGTGAGTTGTCCGGCGGCCGGATCATGCGGATTAGTCAACCTACCCGCTTTTTGTTTGTAATGCGAATTCGCTTGACGGAAAAAGAAATCTCCCTGGCTATTTCGATTGACCCTGCCGATCCACGGGTTCATTTCACGCGCGAAAGCCGCGAGAATCCATTGGAGCCATCTTCGCTCTGCATGTTGTTGCGCAAGCAGCTGACTGACGGACGAATCGCCGCAGTGACGCAGCAGGCCGGACTGGACCGGGTATTGCACTTCGATGTTGATCTGCGCGAAGGCCAGGGAAGGATCGATACGAAAACCCTGACTGTTGAATTGGCTGGCAAAAACAGCAACCTGATTTTAGCCAATAATGGGTTGATTGTCGATGCCGCCCGCCGCGTCGGCTTCAACACGAGCCGGGTTCGTCAGATCGTGCCTGGCATCCCATATCTGCCGCCGCCGCCGCGTAACCGCCACGACCCTTTGCAAGAATCGCCCGAACAAATCGTGGCCGCGATTGTGCAACAGACCGAGCTTGCGCTGGGTAAAGCATTGATGGCGACAGTCGAAGGAATCGGACCATTGGCGGTAAGCGAGATTTTGTTTCGCGCCGGCCTTGATGCAAAAAAACCGACAAGTTCGCTGACCAAGGATGATCTTGACGCACTGACCGCCGCACTTGTTTCTTTATTGACACCGATGCACAGCAGCCCCACCGCATCATTTGTTGCCCTGGATGCGACAAACCGTTTATTGGCAGTCGCCAATTTTGAACCGCGACATTTGACCGCTCCCTGCCAGAAAAAGTTCGACTCGCTGAATCAGGCGATTGATTTTGCTTCCTCGCTGACCGCAGCGCCGAAAACGAATCTGCATCAGGATATCGCCAAACGGGTTCGGACAGAGTTGGACAAACTGGAGCGCAAAATTTTACTGTTGACCAATGAATGGAATGAGTCACAACACGCCGATGTTTTCCGGCAGCAAGCCGACCTGCTGATGACCAACCTGCATCTGTTAAAGCAAGGGATGACGGTGATACAGCTCTCTGATCCCTATTCAGCCGCCGAACCCAATGATGCAAAAATGCTGGAGATTACACTGGACCCTGCCCTGTTACCGATGCAGAATATTCAGCGCTACTATAAAAAATATTCCCGGGCCAAACGGGCCCAGGAGCTGATTCAAATTCAGATTGAACAATGCCGACAGGACATCCTGTATCTGGAAGGGGTCGCGTTGTCGCTGACCGATGTGATCACAAACCTGGAAGTGCAGGAAATCATACAGGAGCTGTCGGAAGCCGGTTATATGCCGCCGACACCCCGTTCGCGGCAGAATGCCAAACCGTCGGAACCGCGGAAAATCCAACTCGCATCTGGTGCAGTGATTTTGGTCGGTCGCAACAACCGGCAGAATGATTTGGTCACTTTCAAACATGCCCAGCCGCGTGACCTGTGGTTTCACACCAAAGATATTCCCGGCTCGCATGTTGTCTTGCGCAGCCAGGGCGCCTCGCCGCAAATGGCGGACATTGAAAAGGCGGCGCATCTCGCCGCCTGGTTTTCCAAGGCCCGTAATTCAGCCAACATTCCGGTCGATTACACCGAGCGCCGTTATGTCAAAAAACCTTCCGGCGCCAAGCCCGGTTTTGTTATCTATGAAAAACAGAAAACTTTGCGCATGACACCGGGTGAAGCTGAGATCAACGAACTCCTGCAAGGCGGCATTAAGCCGTCAGTTCCTCGATGACAACCTTGTCCTCACCGTCGGTTTCTCCCAGTTGCACGCTGACGTTTTCCCGATGCGAAGTCGGTACGTTCTTGCCCACATAATCGGCCCGGATCGGTAATTCGCGATGGCCGCGGTCAATTAATACCGCAAGTTGGATGGTCTGCGGCCGGCCGATATCCATAATCGCATCAAGCGCAGCCCGGATCGTTCTGCCTGTATATAGCACGTCATCGACCAGTATCACATTTTTTCCGTTGATGTTGCCGGGCAGTTTGGTTTCCCGCACTACCGGCTGATAATCCAGCCGTGACAGATCATCCCGGTACAAGGTGATATCCAGTACGCCAAACGTAATCGGCGTCGCTTCAATCCGGCGGATTTCCGCCGCCAGGCGCTCTGCCAACGGTACTCCTCTAGTGCGGATTCCGACCAAAACCAGGTCGGAGCCGCCTTTATTTTTTTCGACAATCTCGTGCGCTACCCGGATCAGTGAGCGACGAATTGCATCGCTGTCCATCAGTACTGCTTTTTCCACCCATTTTGACATGTTGATTATCCCTCCCCATCGTTTGGCATTAACGGGATGATTTGCGTAATTGCTCGATCAGATTCAGCATGTCTTGCGGCATCGGTGCTGAAAAACTCAGTGATTCGCCGGTACGCGGATGGGTAAAGTGGATTTCCGACGAATGCAATGCCTGCCCTTTTATCCCCGGTTCGACTTTTGCGGGTCCATATTTGGGGTCGCCGACCAAAGGATGACCGATTGATGCCATGTGCACACGAATCTGATGCGTGCGTCCGGTTTCCAATCGGCAGGAAACGACTGTATAACGCCCCAGACGCTCCACTACCTGAAAGTGCGTCACTGCTGTTTTGCCAAGCTGCCTGACGACAGCCATTTTTTTTCGGTCCTTGGGATGACGACCGATTGCGCCTTCGATTCTGCCGGAGTCTGAAACAAGGTTGCCGTAGACAACGGCCAGGTAAATTCGCCCCGCAGAATGTGAGCGGATTTGTTCGGCCAGCGACACATGCGCCAAATCAGTTTTTGCAACCAGCATCGCGCCGGAGGTGTCCTTGTCCAGACGGTGTACAATACCAGGCCGGATTACACCGTTGATACCTGACAAGTCGCTGCAATGGGCTAATAATGCATTAACCAGTGTTCCCTGCAAATTTCCCGCCGCCGGATGAACGACCATGCCGCGGTGTTTGTTGATAACAACCAAGTGTTCGTCTTCATACAGAATATCGAGCGGAATATCCTGTGCGACAACTGTGTCAGGCGTCGGCGCAGGAACAATAATCTGAACAGACTCACCGTCAGTCACCCGATAACCGGCTTTACCCGGAACCCTTCCGTTGACTGTGACATGCCCGTCAGCAATCAACCTTTGGATTTGTGAACGGGTCAGCTCCGGTATGCATTCGGTCAGATACACATCGAGACGCTTCTCATTTGCCTCCGCACCAATCAGGAATGTCTGTCCGGCTGTCATCTTTACTCCTTGCCCGGAGCAGACGGCTCTGTTTCATCCGGGATCATCAGCAAATAATAGGCCAGACAGGCCACACCGCAGACAATACAAATATCGGCAACGTTAAAAATAGGCCAGATGCGAAAATCAAAAAAATCAACCACATAACCGATCCGTACCCGGTCGATCAGATTACCGACGGCACCGCCGACCAGCAACCCCGCTCCCAGTTTTACCATCGGTTGGTTCGCCGGCATCCGGGGATATAGGTAGGCAACTCCCGCCAATAAAGCCAAGGCAACTGCAATAAAGAACCAGGTCTTGTTTTCCAGAATGCCGAAGGCTGCTCCCGGATTGAGGATATAAGTAATGTGGAATATTTCCCGAATGACCGGCGAAGATTCACCGTAGGCCATCCGGGACTGAATCCAGTATTTCGTTGCCTGGTCAACAACAATGACCAGGGTTGACAGTCCAATCAGCGCCACAAATTGCCTCTTTCTTGATTCTATGATCAGTTTTTAGGACAGATCAGATGACTCCGGTTTCAGTCATTACTGCAGCGCAACGCTTACACAGTCCAGGCTCTCCCGGTACAGGCGATGTCAGTTCGGCATGAATCCAGCAGCGTTCACATTTTTCCGCTACTGCCGGTACAACTTGCACTGCCATGGAAAGTTCTGCAGAGCGTGAGGCTGTTGCCGGCGCCTGGTTCAGGTCAGCCAGTTTGACAGCAGAAACAATGAAATAGTTGGCCAGTTCCGTTTCCACAGAACGCAACAAATCAAGTACTTCTCCTTCTGCGTAGAGCAGCAGATCAGCATCCAAAGAGTTGCCGATTTCTTTGTTGCGGCGGGTGATCTCCAACGCTTTGGTTACTTCACTGCGCAGTTCCAGCAACTTATCCCATTTCGCTTCCAGTTCCGCATTCAGGTACTGAGGCTTGGCAACCGGCCAGGCCGCCAATTGTACACTAAATGGCAGACCGGTGCGTTTGGGCATGTGCTGCCAGACTTCCTCGGATGAAAAGGTCAGTACCGGTGCAACCAAAACGACAAGTGATTGCAACAGTTCATAGAGAACAGTCTGGGCGCTGCGGCGTTCGATGGAAGCCGGAGCTGACGCATATAGCCGATCCTTCAGGATATCGAAGTAAATCGAACTCAGATCGACCGTACAGAAATTGTGTATCGTATGATACAACGAATGGAACTGATATTCTTCATATGCTTTTGTTACCTTCTCTTGTACCTGCTCTAATCGCAGCAAGGCCCATTTGTCAATCTCCTGCAAATCAGAATAAGCAACGCAATCCTGATTGGGATCGAAATCATACAGATTACCCAGCATGTAGCGGAAGGTGTTGCGAATCTTGCGATAGACCTCCGACAATTGCTTGAGGATTTCATTGGAGATGCGGATATCGGCCTGATAATCGGCCGAGGCGACCCACAGGCGCAGCACGTCGGCGCCGTATTGTTTGATGACTTCCTGCGGATAGATGACATTGCCGACCGACTTGGACATTTTGCGACCTTCCCCGTCGACGACAAAACCATGAGTCAGCACAGCCTTGTATGGTGCTACGCCGCGGGTAGCCACCGAAGTAAGCAGCGAGGAATGGAACCAGCCGCGATGTTGGTCGCTGCCTTCCAGATACATGTCTGCCGGCCATTGCAGTTCCGGGCGCTGGGTCAACACAGCCGCATGGCTGGAGCCGCTGTCGAACCAGACGTCCATCGTGTCGGTTTCCTTGCGGAATTTATCTTTGCCGCAATGCGGGCAGACAAAACCGGCCGGCAAAATTTCAGCAGCGCTTTTTGCCCACCAGGCATTCGAACCTTCGACGGTAAACAGCTCACTGACCGCTTTCACCGTTACATCGTTGATGAAATGTTCGCCGCAGGCTTCGCAATAGAAAATTGGAATCGGCACGCCCCAGACGCGTTGACGGGAAATACACCAGTCCTTGCGGTCAGCGATCATGTTGTGGATTCGTTCTTCGCCCCAGCCGGGAATCCACTCAACATCACTGATGGCCTGCAGTGCATTGGCCCGGAATCCGTCAATCGAAGCGAACCATTGCTCGGTCGAGCGGAAAATGATCGGGCTCTTGCAACGCCAGCAATGCGGATACTGGTGACGGATCGTGCCTTTGCCCAGCAAAGCGCCGATTGCCGCCAAATCCTTAAGAACAGGAATGTTGGCATCCTCGACAGACAGTCCCTGGTATTTGCCGCCTTCGGCCGTGAACTTGCCGGCATGGTCGACGGGATTGATGATTGGCAAACCATATTTCATGCCGGTTTCAAAGTCATCCTGACCATGTCCGGGCGCTGTATGTACGCAGCCGGTACCGGCTTCCAGCGTGACATAATCTGCCAGTACGACCGGCGACAAACGGTCAAGCAGAGGATGACGGAATTTGATACCATCGGCATCGGTTCCCTTAAATGTTTTCAATACTTTCAGTTCGGGAAGATTGGTGGCCTTTTGGACGCTTTCCAGCATGCCGGTGGCCATCAGATATATTTCATCGCCGTTGGCAACCCAGGCATATTCAAATTCCGGATGCACGGCAATCGCCACATTGGCCGGGATTGTCCAGGGTGTGGTCGTCCAGATTACGCCAAACACTTTACTGGGATCGGCCCCAGCCGGCAATAAACCTTTGTCGTCAACCAGGGGGAATTTCACATAAATCGCAGTTGACTTCTTTTCCGCATATTCGATTTCTGCTTCGGCCAGCGCAGTTTCGCAGCTTGGGCACCAGTAGACGGACTTCAGGCCTTTGTAGATAAAACCCTGTTTCGCCATCTCGCCGAATACTTCGATTTGTTTACCTTCGTATGCCGGATTCAATGTGATATAAGGGTTGTCCCAGTCACCGGCCACGCCGAGACGTTTAAAATCTTCCCGTTGCAAGTCAAGACAGTTGAGAGCATATTGGCGGCATTCGCGCCGTAAATCAAGCGGGTTTAGCTCATGCCGGTTGAGGCCGAGAATCTTGATCGCCGCATGTTCAATCGGCAGGCCGTGCGTATCCCAACCGGGCACATAGGGTGCATCAAAGCCGCGCAAGGATTTGTATTTCACAATGACATCCTTGAGGATTTTGTTTAGTGCAGTGCCGATATGAATATTACCGTTGGCATAGGGCGGCCCGTCATGCAGCACAAATTTAGTCCGGCCAGCGGAAGCCGCCTGTTTTTTGTCGTATACTTGCTCATCTTTCCAATATTGCAGCATTTGTGGTTCGCGCTCCGGCAAATTGGCCCGCATCGGAAATTCTGTCTGCGGCAGGTTCAACGTTTTTGAATAATCCAAAGTTACACCTCCAAATAGTTAAGTCCTCACATCCCCGCAAGGGACGAGAGGACTAATTCCCGTGGTACCACCCTAATGACCCAGCAGGCCACTTGAAACGCAATAACGTACGTCAGACGGTGGAGCCTACTGCCAGTTCGGTCCACAGTTCCGGAGTGATTCTCGCCACAGTTGGTCCACCGGGCTTCCACCTTCCCCGGTTCGCTGTCGACCAATTCTTTGGGCGACCGTCTCCATCATTACTTCTGTCAAAATATAAACTATTTTACCGATTAATTATACAGGAATAACTTGCGTCACGTCAAATAAAATAAAGCTTTCATCGTTTTAAGTTCGCCTGTTTAACCGGGATTCCTGTTTCACAGGGAACTGCGGTCTGGCATTTGCCGCAACCATAGCGTGGCGCAAATTGCTGGCGGGTTGTCTCCAAAAAAGCATCGCAAATTGCGTGATCCTTGCCGTCGGAATTTATGGCGCCAGCTGGGCAGCGATTGATGCAGACGCCACAATGACTGCAATTTTCGTCAAATTGTTGATAGTATCTTTGGGTTGGTGTTAATTCCAGATCGGTTATCACGCTGCCAAGCCGCCCTGCCGCCCCCACTCTGGTGATCAGCGAACGGTTCAGGCTGATGGTTCCCAGTCCGGCAATGAACGCCGTGTGACGCTCCGACCAGTTGCTGCGGCGATTGACGATTTTAAATCGGGAGTCGACCGTTGGAAATACGGCTTCATAACCGCTTTGTTTGAGTAAGTCCACCAATAGGTTGCCAACGGCCACAACAAAAGCCTGACCTTCAATCCGTCCATATAGCCATTCAATTGAAGGATTCCCCGGTTGTCGGTTGGAAGCGCGAACTTCCGCAGAGAATGGCAAAAAAAATGAAATGATGCTCTTGGCTGCCGGCAACCAATCTGTGGGCATTAGGTAAGTTTCTATAATGATTGAGGGTTGGCGGAGTTGTGGAAACAATTCATCCTCTGCACTGGCCACGCCAATTAACGGCGAATCAAATATTTTCAAATCTGCCAGATCTTGAACTCGATTCAAAGGGCTGGTCTGCGTATAATCGGTCAAAGCTGCGGTAATGGTATCGAGTTGCATAAAGCGGCCTCCCCTGTTCTCGAAGTTTTATTTAATTTTATGCTACTCTGTCGAATGGGTCAAATACCGCGTGAAAAAAAGAACGCCCGTATCACAAGATCGGGCGAAAAAATATATTAATAGAATTAAAAACATGGTCCCTCACGTTAATTATGCCGCAACTTTTTTTACCGCGGATTTTCTTGCGTACAAAGTTAGCAGGACGGCGACAAAACACATGATTGCTGCTGCCAGGAATGCCGTAGAGTAATCGCCATTGTTTAGTTCCTTTACCCGCGCTGCAAGTCTCGGTCCAATGAAGGCTGCCACTCCATAGGATGTGAATAAAATGCCATAATTCATG
>CAYLSL010000003.1:0-50425 GCA_964386615.1 uncultured Veillonellaceae bacterium | reverse complement strand
AAGATGCGGTGTTGCATGTTTTGCGGTCACAAAGTGTAGCTGACTACGATCCGCAAAAACAGGAACGACTGAAAGAACTGATTAAACAGGAAGTGAATCGGGTAGTCGGACGCGAAGCCGTAATGGAAGTATATATTACCAATATTCTGTTGCAGTGATGATTTTACGGCGAACAGCCGTTTGTGCAAGGTGGTGATTTCAGTTGGCTGATGTTCTTTCCCAAAATGAGATAGATGAACTATTGTCGGCGATTTCCACCGGCGTAGTCAATGCCGAGAATATTAAGCAGGAACAGAAACAAAGAAAAATCAAGTTATATGACTTTAAACGACCTGACAAATTTTCCAAAGATCAAATTCGCACTCTCTACATGTTGCATGAGAATTTTGCCAGGCTGTTAAACACTTATCTATCAGCCCATCTGCGTACAATGGTCCAAGTCAGCGTGGCGTCGGTTGACCAGTTGACCTATGAAGAGTTTATCCGTTCGATGCCAAACCCCAGTGTGATCAGTATTTTTGAAATGCGTCCACTGTCGGGTAATGCACTGATGGAAATAAATCCTGCCATTGTTTTCTCGATTATCGACCGTTTATTTGGCGGTGTTGGTACTCCACCGGCAAAACCGAGAGAATTGACAGATATTGAGCAATCAATAGTGGCCCGATTGGTGAACAAAGCGTTGGAGTCTCTTTCTGAAGCGTGGCGTCAGGTTGTCAATGTCGAACCAAGGCTGGAAGTTATTGAAAGCAACCCGCAATTCACCCAGATTGTTCCTCCCAATGACATGGTGGTCATTATTACGCTGCAAACGCGAATTGCGCAGACAGAAGGATTTATTAACCTCTGTATTCCCTATTTGGTGTTGGAACCAATCATGCCGAAATTGACCACTTCATTTTGGGTGGCATCTTCGATTGCTCGCGCCGGGTCGAAAACCAACGTGACGCAAATGCAAAAAAAACTCGAACGCACATTGGTTCCACTAACGGTGGAGTTGGGGAGAATAAATGTTACGGTAGCTGAAATGCTGGATTTGACGATTGGTGATGTCGTTCGGCTGGATGCCAGAGTCAATGAAGAGCTGCCTGTAATCATCGGGCAGCATCAGAAATTCAAATGTAAACCGGGGAGTTCAAACAATCGTATTGCGGTTCAGATTACACAGGTTGTAGCTGAGGAGGAAGATGGACATGAGTGATAGTTTTTTGTCGCAGGATGAGATAGATGCTTTGTTGCGCAATGAGTCCCCGGCGGCGGCTCCGGCTGCTACGGCGAGTGCAGGAACTTTATCTGATGTTGAGATTGACGCATTAGGTGAAATTGGCAATATTTCCATGGGCAGTGCGGCGACAACGATGTCGGTTTTGCTGTCCCGCAAGGTGGAGATCACCACGCCGCGAGTTTCCATTATGTTGCTTGACGATATGCGCAAAGATTACCCGATGCCCTATATTATTGTAGAAGTGCGGTTTACTGAAGGTATTAACGGTACGAACTTATTGGCGATGAAAGAGTCTGATGCCGCGATTATTGCTGATCTGATGATGGGCAATGATGGATCAAATCCGCCTACAGGGATGAATGAACTCTATATGAGCGCAGTTGCTGAAGCGATGAACCAAATGATGGGCGCAACAGCCACTTCGCTGTCAAGCATCTTCAAAAGCCGTGTTGATTTGGCGCCGCCTAAAGTACGGTTGATTGATTTGGCTGGAAATGATAATATTACAGATAGCGTAACAGGTAGTGAAGATTTGGTCCGGATTGCCTTCCGCATGGTGGTCGAGGATTTGATTGACAGTGAAATTATGTTGATCCTGCCATTGAAGATTGCTCGTGACATGGTTGACGGATTGCTTCACTCCTCGGCGCCGGCGCCAGCGCAACAGGCTCCAAAGCCTGCTGCAGCGCCTGCACAGGTTGCGGCAGCGCCGCCGATACAACAACAATCATCGTATATTCCGCCACAACAACATGCACCGCAACGTGGTCCTTCGGCGGTTGTGCCTGAACAAAACGTGATTGTGCAACCTGCACAGTTTGCGCCGCTGAAGCAGAATGTGATGAATGTTTCTGATTCAAATATTGGCATGATTATGGATGTCCCACTGCAAGTGACCGTCGAATTGGGGCGAACGCGCAAGCTGATCAGAGAAATTTTGGATTTAGCCCCTGGTTCGGTGGTTGAATTGGATAAGCTTGCCGGTGAACCAGTCGACATTCTGGTGAATGGAAAAATAGTTGCCAAAGGGGAAGTGGTTGTTATTGACGAGAATTTTGGCGTACGTATCACGGGAATTGTCAGCATGCAGGAAAGAGCGAGTACATTGCAGTAAATATACATAGATTGTTTCAATGAAGTAAGGAAGGGGATTGCTGATGGGATTGCGAGTCTTGGTAGTCGATGACGCGGCATTCATGCGGATGATGATCAAGGATATTCTGTCCAAGAATGGGTTTGAGGTTGTAGGTGAAGGCGCGAATGGATTGCAGGCAGTGGAAAAGTACAAGGAACTCAAACCTGATTTAACTACCATGGACATTACCATGCCTGAAATGGACGGAATTAGTGCGGTAAAAGAGATTAAAAAATTTGACCCGCAGGCGAAAATCATCATGTGCAGTGCAATGGGACAACAAGCGATGGTTATTGAATCAATCCAATCCGGGGCACGGGATTTTATCGTCAAACCATTCCAGCCGGATCGGGTATTGGAAGCAATTCGCAAGGCCGTTGGATAAATGATACGGGGGGTGTCGGGGCAGCATAGGGTTGCATGCGCTATCCTATTTCTTGTCCTATTTGGCTTTTCGGGGTTGTCTGTAGCGGCTGAAACACCTTCAGCCCCAAATACGACGCCGGGCTATCTGCAATATCAGGAACCGGCAAAGGCAACGGCGGGATCAACCGTAGGAACCCTGGCTTATGTATTGTCTCTGGTTGTTTTATTTATCGGCGTCATTGTACTGGCATATCTGACATCGCGGTTTATTGCCGCAAAAATGGGAGGAATTGGTCAAAGTGCCGGTTCCTCAATTCATATGACACTTGCACTGGGACCGAATCGCAATATTCATCTTGTGGAGATGGCGGGGCGGTTTTTTGTCGTAGGTGCGACGGAACAATCTATTCAGATGTTATTTGAAATTGACTCGCCGGAACAAATTGAAACGATCCGCAATACGGCAAAAACTGCTCCGCCAAGCTTTGAAGCGGCATTGGGATCGCAGATATTGGCATTAAAGCAAATTCGCGAACGATTTCCGACGGTTTTTTCACCTTCGGGATCTTCCGGGCGAAATGATGATCATGAGAAGAGGTAAAACTGAGTTGCCTGAAGCCCGTAATACCCAATGGTCAGTTTGGCGGCGAGGGTTGCTGACAGGCGTATTGCTGGCTTTTCTTAGCTCGATTGCAGTCGAGGCGGCTCCGTTGGTTCCGGTTCCGAATTTAAATATTGGTATTCAGCCGGCAAGCAAACCGCAAGATGTTGCATTAAGCCTGCAAATCCTGTTAATGTTGACCGTGCTTTCCCTAGCGCCGTCTATAATCATTATGATGACGGCGTTTACGCGCATTATAGTAGTATTGTCCTTTCTACGCAGTGCTCTGGCAACACAGCAGATGCCGCCCAATCAGGTAGTTGTCGGGCTAGCATTGTTTTTAACGTTTTTTACCATGTCTCCCTATTTTGAACAAGTTTATAAAAATGCCTGGCAGCCATTTCTGGCAGGAACCATCTCTCAGGAAGTGGCAACGACTGAAGCATTAAAGCCGATGCGTGAATTCATGTTCAAACAGGCTCGCGAGAATGATGTTGCTCTGTTTGTCAATCTGATGGATGGACCGCGCCCAACTTCACAAAATGATGTTCCAACGACTGTGCTTATACCGGCTTTTATCATCAGCGAACTCAAAACAGCATTTCAAATTGGTTTTTTGATATACATTCCATTTATTGTCGTTGATATGGTAGTGGCCTCGACGCTGATGTCGATGGGCATGATGATGGTGCCGCCAGTAATGATTTCGTTACCTTTCAAGATACTGTTGTTTATTTTGGTTGACGGTTGGCATCTGGTTATTCGATCCCTGTTAATGACTTTTAATTAGAAAGGGAGGCAACGCAGCGTGTCGCAGGATATTGCTATCCAGCTGGGGCGAGAAGCTTTGTTTATGGTAATGCTTGTATCTGCACCGATGTTGGGTCTTGGACTCATTGTCGGCGTTGCGGTAAGCATCTTTCAGGCTACAACCCAGATCCAGGAACAGACGCTTGTCTTTGTTCCCAAAATTGTCGCCACGTTTGTGGCGATTCTTATCTTTGGCCCGTGGATTTTGAGCATGATTGTCGATTATACCCGCGAATTATTTCTCTCCTTCAACAGCGTGATTCGCTAGAATCGGGGCTAGTGTGGATTTTCCTGCTACGATTGCCAATCAGTTTTTACAATTTTTATTGGTATTCGCCAGAGTGACGGGAGCAATGACCACTGCACCAGTTTTTGGCAGTAAAGTGATTCCGGTCTATGTGCGGGTTGGTTTGGCGCTATTATTGTCACTGTTACTCATTCCCATGTCAAAATGGGATATAACCCGATCACCTGCATCGTTGTTGATGCTGGCCTGGTGGGTTTTGATCGAACTGACCTATGGACTGGCGGCTGGCTATGTTGCCGCACTGTTTTTTCAGGCGGTACAGATGGCGGGTCAATTGATAGATATGCAAGTTGGTTTTGGCATGATCAATGTGTTCGATCCACAGTACGGCCAGCAAGTTCCGCTGGTTGGCAACTTTAAGTTCTTGATGGCGCTGGTTGTGTTTTTGGCTTTACAGGGACATCATGTAATCATTACTGCCCTTGCCGACAATTTCCGCTTAGTCCCACTGGGAGTTCCATTGCATTTGGATAATGCGGCTGCCATGATGGTGGATGCGGTGGCGAATATGTTTGTTTTATCCCTGCGAATTGCCCTGCCAGTGATGGGAACCGTTTTGATGACCGACGTTGCTTTGGGGATTTTAGCTCGGATTATGCCGCAAATGAACGTATTCGTGGTCGGAATAACCGGGAAGCTTGTAGTTGGCATGTTTATGATTTATTTGATTCTACCTTTTTATGTTTCGTTTTTGGAGGTCGGCTTTGAAGGAATTTTTCGGGATTTTTCGCGAATGCTTGAAATTCTTGCCAAAGAGGCCAAATAGCGGATTCCAGTTTGATTTGCAGCGGTTTGATTCATCGGAAAAAACCGAGGAACCAACGCAGCGCAAACAGGAAGAGAGCCGCAAAAAGGGGCAAGTCGCCAAAAGTGCGGAACTGAGCTCAGTCTTTGTGATATTGGCGGCATTTGTTGCTTTGAAGACGGCTGGACCTGGCACGTACGAAAAACTTTCCGGATATATGCGACATATTTTTGGCGGATTGGATGTCCGCGGCGATTTTACGATTCAATCGGTCAACCTGATCATTGTCGAGGCCGGCATGAATTTTTTTGAGGCCGCATTACCGGTGATGGTTGCAGTTCTTTTGGTATCGATTGTCGTATCGGTAATGCAAGTCGGTTTTTCTTTTAACCCGGATACGATTATGCCGCAGTTCAGTCGAATTAATCCCATCTCTGGGTTTGGCAGGATATTCTCCAAACGATCTGTAGTCGAACTTGTAAAGTCACTATTGAAAATTTTTGTCGTCGGTTATTTCATTTATCGTTTCATTCAAAAAGAAACCCTGCGGATCCCGTCGTTGATGATGGCGGAAATTACGGATTCATTTGCGTTGCTTGCGGGCATCATCTATGATTTGGCTTTTCAAATCGCCATGGTTATTTTAGTTTTGGCGATATTGGATTATGGCTACCAATGGTGGGAGCATATGCAAAATCTGAAGATGAGCAAACAGGAAGTCAAAGAAGAGATGAAACAGACCGAAGGGAATCCGCAAATAAAAAGCAAAATCCGAGAAAAGCAACGGGCGATCGCTATGCGTCGCATGATGTCAGAAGTTCCCAAGGCTGATGTGGTTGTAACAAACCCGACACATTTTGCCGTCGCGCTAAAATACGAATCCGGGATGGAAGCGCCGACTGTCGTTGCCAAGGGAGCCGACTTTATCGCGCAGCGCATCCGTGAAATTGCCAAGGAAAATGATGTGGTTGTGGTCGAGAACAAACCATTGGCCCAGGCATTATTCAAGAATGCTGAGGTGGGTGATGTGATTCCCCCCGACCTGTACAAGGCGGTCGCCGAAGTTTTGGCGTATGTATATCGGTTGAAGCGCAAGTATTCTTGATTTCTGGATGGAGATAATTAATGGGTGACAATAATGCGTTAATCAGTAAGTTGAATAAGTTCAGCGATGTTCTGCTGGCGCTCGGTGTTGTAATGATCGTCATGATGATGATTATTCCGTTGCCGCCTTTTTTGCTGGACTTGCTGTTAGCCTTGAATATCACCTTGTCACTGACCATCGTGATGATTTCGATTTATAATGTTGAACCGCTGCAATTTTCGGTATTCCCCTCCTTATTGCTTGTTACCACCCTGTTTCGTTTGGCGCTGAATGTTTCGGCAACCCGGCTCATTTTGTTGCAGGGCTATGCCGGTGAAGTCATTTTGGCATTTGGCAGCTTTGTTGTCGGTGGAAATGCTGTAGTCGGCTTCATTGTGTTCGTCATTCTGATTTTGATTCAATTTATCGTAATCACCAAAGGTGCTGAGCGCGTTGCTGAAGTTGCGGCCCGTTTTACCCTGGATGCGATGCCCGGCAAACAAATGGCGATCGATGCCGACTTGAATGCCGGCCTGATCAATGATAATGAAGCGCGGACACGAAGACGCAATATTCAGCGGGAAGCAGATTTCTATGGCGCGATGGACGGCGCCAGTAAATTTGTCAAAGGCGATGCAATTGCGGCGATTGTTATTATCGTAGTCAATATTTTAGGTGGATTTGTGATCGGCATGGTTCAGCGTGATATGTCGATTTTGCAGGCGTTGCAAACTTACACCCTGTTGACGGTTGGTGAGGGTTTGGTCAATCAGATTCCTGCGCTTTTGATTTCTACAGCGACCGGTCTGGTTGTCACCCGGGCTGCATCCGAAGATAACTTGGGTCATGATATTGCGGCCCAATTGCTTGCTTATCCGCGCGTTTTCTTTCTGGTCGCTGCAGTGTTGACGGTTTTGGCGGCAGTGCCAGGTCTGCCGGGAATTCCGTTTTTGTCCATCGCCATTTTAATTTCAGGACTTGGCTATATTTTGCAGAAGACCGCAAAAACTGCGCAAGAAACTGCCGTTACGCAACAAGAAGAAAAAGAACTGGAAGAAGTGCGCAAGCCGGAAAATATTGTATCGTTGTTGCAGGTTGATCCCATCGAACTGGAAATTGGTTACAGTCTGATTCCTTTGGTTGATGTCGCACAAGGCGGAAATTTGCTGGATCGCGTGGTCATGATCCGCCGGCAGTGTGCGCTTGAAATGGGGATTGTCGTACCAACAATCCGTATACGCGATAATATTCAATTAAAACCTAATGCATATGTGATAAAAATAAAGGGAATTGAGGTTGCCAAGGGCGAATTATTACTTGATCACTTTTTGGCGATGAATCCGGGAGCAGTCACGGAGGAAATCCCGGGCGAGGAAACAATGGAACCTGCATTTGGCCTGCCGGCGCTCTGGATTCATGAAGCTTATCGGGAACGTGCGGAATTGTCAGGTTATACAGTTGTCGATCCGATTTCGGTACTGGCGACGCATCTGACTGAAGTGGTCAAAAGCCATTGTGACGAATTGCTCGGTCGTCAGGATGTCCAGACTCTTATCGATTCTGTCAAACAGGATCATCCGGCCGTTGTGTCCGAGCTCGTTCCAGCGATGCTTTCAGTGGGTGACATTCAAAAGGTTTTGGTTTGCCTGTTAAAAGAGCGGGTTTCTGTGCGAGATCTTGTCAGTATTATGGAAACGTTGGCCGATACGGCAACTTTCACAAAGGATCCGGAAGTATTGGCGGAATATGTGCGCAGGACATTGTCACGCAATATATCCCGGCAGTACATTCAAAACAATACGTTGACCTGTATTACATTGGACCCGCAAACCGAAAACATGATTGTATCTTCAGTTCAGCATTCAGATCGCGGTAGTTTTGTCAATCTTGATCCTGGATCGATGCAACAGTTTATTGGTAGCTTGTCAACAGAAATTCAAAAACTCACGACGGCGGGATTTCACCCCGTATTGCTCACTAGTCCGGCCTCCAGGCTCTATGTAAGAAAATTAACCGAACGGATTGCTCCCAACTTGGTTATTCTTTCTTTTGCAGAATTGGAAAACCAAATTGAAGTTCAGTCTGTAGGGATGGTGAAAATATAATTGAAAGTCAAGACTTATCGGGCGCCGACACTGGCCGAAGCCTTGGCGGAAGTAAAACAGGATCTTGGCCGGGAAGCAGTGATCCTGCAGACTCGTCGGCTTAGACAAGGCGGATTCCTTGGGCTCATGGCAACCGAAGTGGTTGAAGTGACGGCAGCGATTGATACAAATGCGGTGCATAGTCCCAAAGCTGCCAAACCGCCAGAAGCGAAACCGAAAGCTGTTGAATCGGATGATGCAAAAATTCTTGCCTTGCATCTCGAGCTGGCCAGTATGCGCAAGACCTTGGAAAGTGTTCTGGAAAAGAAAGCTGCTGCTCCTGAGCCGACAACGTTTAGCCAGGCTTCAGAAAAGAAAAAATCGGCGCTAATGGAATGGGCGCGTGTCAATGATATTGACCCGGTGGCTGCAGATGCTTTGTTTTATGGACTTCCCAACACTAATTTTCTCAGCTCGGAAATGTTGCAAAGTAAGTTGCGTGAGCGGCTGATTGAACATTTTCAGGATGTTGGCGGAATAAAAATCCGTCCTGCCAGTTGTAAAGTCGTAGCACTCATTGGGCCGACCGGAGTCGGCAAGACAACAACTGTTGCAAAACTGGCAGCAAACTTTGCCTTGCGGGAAAAATTCAGCGTTGCATTGATTACGGCCGATACCTATCGTATTGCTGCGGTGGAACAACTCAAAACCTATGCCGATCTTATTAGTATTCCGATTGATGTGGTTTATACGCCGCAAGAACTTAGGGCCGCATTGTACCGGCATCAGGATAAACAATTGGTGTTAATTGACACAGCAGGGCGAAGCCCGTCAAACCAGCCGCAACTTGCTGAATTGGAAGCGTTGATGGCGGTGGATGATAATATTGAAAAACACCTGGTATTAAGCGCGACGACCAAATTCACCGAGTGCCTGGATGCTGTTCAGCGATTCCAATCTTCAAAACCGCAAAAATATCTGTTTACAAAAATCGACGAAGCCTGTAATCTGGGGACAGTATTTAATTTGATGTTTCATGCGCCGAAAACCTTATCGTATATTACTACCGGCCAGAATGTGCCGGATGATATTGAACCGGCTGACCCAAACCGGCTTACTACATTGATGTTGCGAGGCAGAACATGAACGATCAGGCAAATCGACTCCGTCAATTAAATGAAATGATGGGCTCCTCGCGCAGTGCCATTCTTAAACCGATTCAAACCCAAGCCCGTGTTATTACAGTAACCAGTGGCAAAGGCGGGGTCGGCAAGACGAATCTCACTGTTGCGTTGGCGGTGGCTTTTGCCCGCTTGGGCAAAAAGGTTTTAATTCTGGATGCAGATCTGGGATTATCCAATGTCGATGTCATCCTGGGGGCATCAGCACCGGGAAACTTATTTCAGGTCATTCATAATGGATTGAGTCTTAATGATGTAGTTGCGGATGGCCCGCTGGGAATCAAGTTTATTTCCGGCGGCTCTGGCATATATGACTTATCGAATCTTTCCGACTCGCAGATTCAATATTTTTTGCATCAGGTCGGTCAGTTTGATAATTGGGCGGATATCATTTTGATTGACACAGGCGCTGGCTTAAACCGAATGGTCCTGAATTTTGTTCTTGCGGCCGATGAGGTGATTGTGGTCACTACACCGGAACCAACAGCTGTTGCTGATGCATATGCAGTTATCAAGGCATATGCCGCACAAGGCGGGCACTCACCGATTCGCTTGATTGTAAACCGTGTCCGTGAACTTGCTGAAGGTGAAGGTGTTCTTAATAAATTGTCGAAAGTATCCCAACGGTTTTTAGGCTTGTCCATTTCACACCTCGGTTTTATTTTTGAGGATCGTATGGTGCAAAAATCAGTAACCAGCCAGGTTCCGTTAATGATTGCTTACCCGGACAGCGTAGCGGCTCGTTGTGTCGACAGAATTGCACACTCCCTCGTTTTTGGTGAGGATCTGCCGGTTCCACGAGGAATTCGGGGCTTATTTCAAAGATTGCTTGCTCGCGGCTGAGTAAGCATTCAATTTTGAAGTCGGTGTTGATAATAACACTATGGAGGGATAGTTTTTGATTCGGATATTGGTTGTCGATGACTCCGCATTCATGAGAAAAGTTCTGTCTGATTTGTTTAAGGGTCAGCCGGATTTTGAAGTGGTGGATATTGCAAGAAATGGTGTTGAGGCTGTGGAAAAAGTGAAACAATTCTCACCGGATGTTGTGACGCTTGATGTTGAAATGCCATTAATGGATGGATTGGCGGCGCTGGAACAAATAATGGCTGTAAAACCGACTCCGGTAGTTATGGTCAGCAGCCTGACAAAATCGGGCGCCGACGCGACCATTAAAGCGTTGAGTCTGGGTGCGGTTGATTTTGTTGCCAAAAGTGCGGGTGCTATTTCCCGAATCGATGAGATTGAAAAAGATTTGTTGCAGAAGTGTCGTGCGGCAGCAGGCGTGAGTGGCATTCGTCTCCGTACCGGCAGTGTTGTGATGCCGAAACCGGCGGCGATTCCACCAGTGATAACTCCGGTAAAGGTTCAGCCTGTTCTGAAAGAAGTGCAGCCAACCGGTGATAAAGCCCCGGTAATTGATAAGACTGCTCCCGTGGGCAGTGTTCCCAAGACGGTGGCAATTTCAGGTGTTGATGACTGGATTGTAGCAATCGGAACCTCTACAGGTGGACCAAGGGCTCTGCAGGAGGTTTTGACGCGGTTGCCGGGTAACTTGCCTTGCCCAACTTTGGTTGTTCAGCATATGCCGCCCGGGTTTACGAAATCACTGGCAGAACGGTTAAACACTTTGTGCGAACTGACTGTAAAAGAGGCGGCTGATAATGATAAATTGGTTGCCGGTACAGTTTATATTGCGCCCGGTGATTTCCATCTTACTCTACGCAGGGAAGGCTCCGGAACCTATGTTAAGCTGAATAAAGATCCGGCGATCGGCGGCTTGCGGCCTGCTGTTGATCCGATGATGGTTTCGGTCTCCGAAACATATGGAATCAAAACGGTTGGGGTTATTTTGACTGGTATGGGACATGACGGAGCCAAAGGGATGCAGGCGATCAAACGTTCACGCGGACTCACGATTGCCGAAGACCAGTCTACAGCCGTTGTTTTTGGAATGCCAAAGGCTGCGATCGAAGCGGGGGTTGTCGATACGATATTACCTTTGCCTCAGGTTGCAGAGGGCATCGTACAGTGTCTCAAGAAGGGAGGGCTCAAGTAAATGGATGTAAATCAATATCTGGGTATATTTTTGGAAGAAGCACGGGAACACTTGCAGACGCTAAATCGTTGCGTACTGGATTTGGAACATGATCCCGGCAATTTACAGATTCTCGATGAAATTTTTCGTAGCGCCCATACGATCAAAGGCATGTCTGCCACGATGGGGTATACGGCGATAGCGGAACTAACCCATGAAATGGAAAACGTACTTGATTTATTGCGCAAGGGAACTTTAAAGGCGCATGCAGGCATTATCGACACATTATTTCAATGCGTCGACCGGTTGGAACAGTTGGTGGAGGAGGTTGTCAGCGGACAAAGCGGCGGTGTTGAAGTCGCAGCGTTGTCTGCCAAATTGGCTGCTTTAGCCAAGGGCGAAGTCACGCCCGCGGTTTCAACAGAGCCTGCTGCTCCAGTGGTTGAGAGTGCCGCTGCAACATCAGATATTGAACTCAATGAAACAGAACAGCAGATGGTAAACTCGGCACTGGCGCAAGGCATGCAGGTTTATCAGTTGAAAATCGGTGTTCGGGATGGTACTTTGCTAAAATCAGTACGGGCTTATATGGCGATGAAGGCCCTTGATGAATTGGGTGATGTGATCAAAACGGACCCACTGGTTGAGGATCTGGAAAAAGATAATTTTGGCCTTGAGTTCAGTGTGGTATTAGTAACAGAAAACACGGCGGAAAAAATCTGCGAAACAATTTTATCTATTGCCGAGATTGAGAAGGCAATTGCAATTCCCTGTGTAAGTTCGCAAGCTGAGCCTCAACGCCCCAGAGCCGTTGAAGCATCTGTGGCATCGGGAACAGAGCCTGTAGTGGAACAGACACGCGAAGTTGCCAAGGAGTCCAAAGTCGATCCGGCTGCTGCTAAGGCAAAAGGAAAAGCTTTGTTGCGTGTGGATGCTGAAAAGCTGGATTCGTTGTTGAATCTGGTTGGTGAATTAGTGATTAACAAAACTCGCTTGCAGCAGATTGGTCTTTCCAACCAGCTGCAAGAGTTGAGTGAAGCCATTGAACAGATGGACCGGGTAACCACCGATTTGCAGGGCGTGGTCATGAAATTGCGGATGGTCCCGGTTGGACAAGTCTTTAATCGCTTCCCGCGAATGGTTCGCGATTTGTCTCATAACCTTGGTAAAGAGATAAACTTGATCATCCAGGGTGAAGAAACGGAACTGGACCGCACCGTTATTGATGAAATCGGTGATCCATTGGTGCACTTGCTGCGTAATTCTATTGACCATGGCATAGAAAAACCGGCAGACCGCACAGCGGCTGGCAAGAACCCCGTGGGTGAAGTACGCCTGACTGCCCGCCATGAAGGCAACCATGTGTTATTGATGGTGTCGGATGATGGTAAAGGATTAAAGGCTGAAGCGATCAAGCAGAAGGCTTTGGAAAAAGGCTTGGTCACTAAAGCCGAGCTGGAAGCGATGGATCCCAATGACATCATGCGTCTGATCTTTATGTCCGGCTTCTCCACGGCTGAAACAGTGACGGATGTTTCCGGCAGAGGCGTGGGCATGGATGTCGTGCGAACCAAGATCGAAGCATTGGGCGGATCGCTTGAACTTGACTCAACGCCCGGGCAGGGGACCAGAGTGCGGATTCGCCTACCGTTGACATTGGCAATTATTCAGGCATTGCTGATTCAGGTCCAGGCTGAGACTTATGCGATTCCGTTGGGGTCGATCGACAGCACGATCAATATCGTCCCGGAAGATATCCGGACGATTCAGCAACAAGAGGTAATTTTGTTACGGGGCCAGATTATTCCGCTGGTCAGACTGGCGAAACGACTGGGCATTACGCAATCAGCCGAATTTGAATCAGAGCAGGAACTGTATGTGGTTATCGTGCAATCGGGTGACAATAAGATTGGCTTGTTGGTTGACTCGTTGGTTGGTCAACAGGAAATTGTCATCAAATCACTGGGCACGATTCTTACTGGAATTAAACAGATCGCCGGGGCAACGATATTGGGCGATGGGCAGGTCGTATTGATTCTAGATGTGAATGCTCTTGGATAAAGAGGAGGTTGTGTGATGTCAGAGATTGAGAATGTCGTAAATGAAAATGTAAATGATGAACTTAAGTTAATCATATTTAAGCTGGGCCGTGAAGAATATGGGATGGATATTCTTCGGGTACAGGAAATCAAGCGAATGATGAGTATTACCCGCGTGCCATCGACTCCTCCTTTTATCAAGGGCGTTATCAATTTGCGCGGTAGCGTATTGCCAGTCATCGACTTGCGGACTCGCCTTGGACTGGTTGAGACGGAGTTGGGAGATGCTGCCCGCATTATCGTTATTATGGCCAACGATACAACAGTTGGTTTTATCGTCGATGAAGTGGTGGAAGTGACCACAATCAATACGCAGAATATTGAGGTTGCGCATGCATTGTCAACCGGTCTTTCCACTGAATATATCAGTGGAATTGCCAAAGCGGACAATCGCTTGTTTATCATGCTTAACCCTGACTCGATTGTAAATATCCTACAGGCGTGAGGTGATTGTTTTGGAGAAAGAGGAAGTCTTATCATTAACCCCCATGCAACTGGACGCATTGCGTGAAATTGGCAATATTGGCGCCGGAAATGCGGCGACTGCTTTATCACAAATTATTAACCGAAAAATAGATATGTCGGTTCCGAGGCTCAATATCCTGCCGCTCAGCGAGGTGCCGGATGTTGTCGGCGGTGCGGATACAATGGTCGCTGGTGTATATTTGCGTGTTTTTGGTCCGGCGCCAAGCAGTATATTGTTTTTGTTACCGCGAGATAGTGCATTTGCTTTGGTTGATATGGCCATGGGACGTGAAAACGGAACCACGGATGTTCTTAATGCCATGGATGAATCGGCGTTGATGGAAATCGGCAACATTCTGGCCGGGTCCTTTTTGAATGCACTTTCTTACTTTACCAAAATGACCTTGCTGCCTTCATTGCCAGCCTTGGCGATGGATATGGCCGGTGCAATTTTGAGTGTTATTTTGATTCAACTTGGACAAGTGGGCGATTATGCATTGGTGATCGAAACTGAATTTGCCACGGAAGCGAATGATGTGCGGGGGCATTTTTTCCTGATTCCGGATCCGGGTTCACTTGGAGTTATTCTTAACACTTTAGGGGTGAACGAATAATGCCGGAACTGATCAAGGTAGGTATGGCCGACCTGAAAGCGGGAAAAAGTCCCGATAGCATTATTTCTTACGGTTTGGGTTCTTGCGTAGGGATAGCTTTATATGATCCGCAAGCCAAAGTTGGCGGTTTGGCTCACATTATGCTGCCAGATAGTACGCAAGCGCGCGCAACCGATAATACGGCGAAGTTTGCGGATACCGCGCTGCCGGTTTTGCTGGATCAAGTGCTCGCCCTGGGCGGTTCAAGGAATCGGTTGACGGCTAAAATAGCCGGGGGGTCACAAATGTTCAGTTTTGCCCAGGCAACAGATGTGATGCGAATTGGCGATCGTAACGCGGAAGCGGTGAAAGCGGTTCTCAAATCTTTGTCGATTCGACTGGTGGCAGAAGACGTGGGTGGTAATTATGGTCGAACAGTCGAACTTTTGCTGGATTCTGGCATATTCGTTATCAAGACCGTAAACAAAGGAGAAAACAGACTGTAGGTCTGTCGATGCGAACTGTATTCCGGAGGTGAGAACGATAC
The DNA here is from genome assembly GCA_964386615.1 of uncultured Veillonellaceae bacterium. Taxonomy (GTDB): domain Bacteria; phylum Bacillota; class Negativicutes; order UBA1444; family UBA1444; genus UBA1444. The sequence goes on along the minus strand of CAYLSL010000003.1, from coordinate 35,145 downwards.
AGGCCAAAGATGTTGATTCGCTATGGTTATCCTATCAGAGTGACCATACGCCGGACATTCGGGAAAAGTTGGTTTATCATTACCTCCCGCTGGTTAAGGTGGTTGCAGGGAGAATTGCCATGGGAATGCCACAATATGTTGAACGTGAAGAATTAATCAGCAATGGTTATTTTGGTTTGCTGGAAGCCATTGAACGTTTTGACCCCAAGCGGGGATTTAAGTTTGAAACCTACGCGGTGGTACGGATTCGTGGAGCCATTCTGGATGCCATTCGGGCACAAGACTGGATCCCGGTTTCAGTTAGGCAAAAAGCACGCAGTTATACCCAGATTCTAGCTGAATTGGAGCAGCAACTGGGGAGATCGGCAACTGATGATGAAATTGCTGCCGCTATGAATATGAGTCCGCAAGATTTTGGACAATTTATTGGACAATTGCAGGCGACAACGGTAATGCCACTCGAAGATTACACGCACAGTGACACGCTTTCTGATTCGGCGGAGAGTCCCAGTGAACAAGCCGAGATTGGTGAAGTGAAAGATACGTTGGCCAATGCAATTGAAAAGTTGCCGGAAAAAGAGAGAATCGTAGTATCGTTATACTATTATGAAGGGTTGACCCTGAAAGAGATCAGTTTAATCCTGAAGCTGTCGGAAGCGCGTATTTCTCAGCTGCACACTAAAGCTGTCTTTCGACTCAGAGGCGCCCTCGCCCGGATCAAATCCAGTTTGTTATGACAGCTGCAGAGGAAGGGAGCATGCTTGTGGAACCGAAAAACGGAACCTTTTCCATCCAGATCCGTGAAGATGGGGTTTATCTTAGCGTTGAGGCACCGGCAGGAGATGCATCCCCTGTTGAACTCGGGCAGATTTGGGATGCGTTGTCTGCTGATAAGATAGAAAATTATAATCGCGCTGCGGTCGAAGAAGCAGTACGTTCGATGACGGGGGCAGCCATAAAAATTGCTGAACCACAGAAACCTCGTCCACAGGCGGAAATCAGCGTACTTGTATCTCGGGACCGAATGGAAGCGTTTCTGCAGATCGATTTGCCGGAAGGCGCGCTACGCCCTGATGTTGATACTGTAATGGAACGTGTTGATAAAGCCGGAGTGATGTTTGGATTTATGCCTGAATCAATAGATTTGGCAGTTCGTCAACCCGGGTTGCGTGTGCTCTGCGCTAAAGGCCAGTTCCCGGAAAATGCCCAGGATGCTAGTATTGAGTATAAGGTAGACTTGGAAAACCGCGGGAAACCGGCAGAAACGGTTGATGGCGGCGTTGATTTTAAAAATCTTGGCTTATATATTAATGTCGAAAAAGGGCAGGTTTTGGCAATCAAGCATCCACCCACAAAAGGGGTTGAAGGCTTTGATGTTTGTGGCAATTCAATTCCGCCGAAACCAGGCAAAGATTTGTTATTGCATCCCGGCGCCAATGTACAGATTGAAGATGATACAAAACTGGTGGCAGCAGTTGCGGGAACCGTGCTATTGACCGGAGGAAAACTATCAGTATCACCGGTTCTTAATATCAAAAGCGATGTTGATCTGTCAACCGGAAACATTGATTTTGCCGGTGATGTCGTAATTAATGGGTCTGTACAGGAAGGTTTTTCGGTCAAGGCCGGTGGCAATGTTGACATTGCCGGTATGGTAAGCGGTGGTAATGTTCAGGGCTGTAATGTCACAATCAGGCAAGGCATTCTTGGTTTGAACAAAGGTGTGGTTGCTGCAACCGGAACTGTTGTGGCGAAGTTTGTTGAGAACGCAAAAGTAACAGCGGATCAGGATATTTTAATCAGTGATGTCGTGTTGCATAGTCATTTGAGCGCCGGTAAAAAAGTCAGGGTTGAAGGAAAGCGTGGCCAGATTGTTGGCGGCGTTATTTCTGCAGGTGACGAAATTCTGGTAAAATCTGCGGGTTCTTCTTCAGCTACACCTACGGAGTTGCAGGCCGGAGTGAATCCCAAACTGCGGGAAGCATATTTGGCAATGCGTAAAGAGTTAAAAGCGGCGGAAGCCAGTCTTGATCAATTGCAAAAAGGGTTGTTTACGCTTCGCTCGATCGACAAAAACCAACTGCCACCGGAAAAGCAGGAATTACTGCTAAAAATAACCCGGGCTCAGTTCTCAACGATGGGACAGGTCGAGTCAATGCGGAAAAAAATGATAGAACTGGAAACTGCGTATGAAGAATTAAAGGGTGGACAGATCAAAGTGTCTGATTATGTTTATCCGGGCGTAAAAATTGTTATTGGTTCACTGGTAAAACCGATTTCTGAAGAATTTCGATTTGTTGTTTTCTATGCCGATGGCGGTGAAATTAAATTCCGCCCCTTTAAATAACGCGAGAATTATACTGCTCCATTCATTAGTGAAGTGGGGTGATCGTCAGTGTACATTCGACCTATGGATTTACAGGTTATGATTCCGCGGACTATTGATGCCGCCAAGGTTGCTGCGGTTAGCGATCAACAAAGCATAACCCAGCAGCAGCAATTGGCTGCCCATATGAAACAAGCCGCTGCTGAGCGACAGCAGCAGGTGCAGACAACTAAAGAAACACAGCATGATGGAAAAGTGACAACCGAAGATTTGCATAAGGAAAAGCAGCAAGATCGTCGTCAGAAGAAGAGAAACGCTGAATCTTCCGGCGAGCCGGAGGCTGAGTCAGTCTCCGCTGTTCGTCCGGAACCGCAAGATCCTGTGCGCGGTCATATGATTGACATCAAAACCTGACAGGAGGAACCATGCTCAATGTTATATTGACAATTCTGGCACTGGCCATTGCCTGCCTGATTGTTTGGGTTGCCGTGCGACGGAGTCGGATAGTTCAGCAGGTATCGGGTAATTTATCCGGACCAGTCGAACAGATGCAGGAACAGATTTTGTTGACGGCAGATACTGCGATTGACCGCCTGGATTCAAAAATTGCCCAGATGGAGATTCTGCTTGCAGAAATTGATCGGCGCAGCAATCTGCTGGCACAACAAAGCCAACAGAATCAGTTGCGTCAGTTACAGCTGGAACAACAGCAGCAACAGATGGCTGACTGGATACAAAAGCTTCGTCAACAAACGGAGCAGGAATTAGTTGCGCAGCAACAGGCATTGGTTCAACTACGGCAACAAACTTTGGCTGTAGAAAAGTCCACACCAGTACGTTCAACCGCGGCTGTTCGGACGCAACCAACAAGCCAGCCCAAAATGTCTGTAAGGGAAATCCTGCCGGAAGTAGCACGACAGATTCAAGAACCGGTTTCTGTTCCAATAGATCCGCCTGTAGTCAAGATGGTAAAATCGGCGGCGCAGTCAAAACCTCTTGTTATGGATAAACGAACTACAATTCTTGAGCTGGCTGAGCAGGGTTGGTCAGTCACTGATATCGCACAAAAAATGGGGATCGGCAAAGGGGAAGTGATGCTTTTATTGAAACTGAGGAAAAAGTCCGCTGAGTAACACGCTTATACTTGCTGTAGTCAAAACGGTGTGGTAAAATATATTTCGACGTGTTAATGACACACGTGGCAGTCTACCGCACATCCTGTGCCGATATGCGTCGGTGCGCGCGGGGAATGGACGTCACGGAGGAAAAAACAGGAGGTGCCTTATGTCCGTTATATCAATGAAACAACTTCTCGAGGCGGGGGTACATTTTGGTCATCAGACCAGAAGGTGGAACCCCAAAATGGCTCCGTATATTTTTACGGAGCGAAATGGCATCTATATCATTGACCTGCAGAAAACTGTCAGGAAAGTGGAAGATGCTTATAATTTTGTCCGCAGCATTGCCCAGGAAGGCAAGACCATGTTGTTCGTCGGAACCAAGAAACAAGCGCAGGAAGCGGTCCGCGACGAAGCAATCCGTTGCAATATGTTTTATGTCAACGAACGTTGGCTGGGCGGCATGTTGACCAACTTTCAAACCATTCAGAAGCGGGTTGCCAGATTGCGGAAATTGGAAGACATGGATGCGAACGACGGTTTTGCCGGCCTCCACAAAAAGGAAGTCCTTCAACTGCGTCATGAAATGGAACGGTTGCAGAAATTCCTCGGTGGTATTAAAACCATGAATCGCCTGCCAGGTGCATTGTTTGTCATCGACCCCCGCAAGGAAGAGATTGCGGTTCAGGAAGCCCGCAAACTGGGCATCCCCGTTGTCGGTATCGTTGACACCAACTGCGACCCGGATCTGATTGACTATGTGATTCCTGCGAATGATGATGCGATTCGTGCTGTTAAACTGCTTACCGCTCGGATGGCGGATGCTATTCTGGAAGGTCGCCAGGGCGAACAGATGGAAGCCGAAGAAGCCGTTGCCGTCGCAGAAGAATCTGAGCAAGAATAGCGTATAACGCTGACATAGGAGGAATTGTCAATGATTTCGGCACAACAAGTTAAAGAACTTCGTGAGTCGACCGGCGCCGGCATGATGGATTGCAAAAAGGCACTGGTAGAGACGAATGGGGATATGTCCAAAGCGGTTGATTATCTGCGGGAAAAAGGACTGGCAGCAGCTGCCAAAAAATCTGGTCGTGTCGCCGCTGAAGGATTGGTTGAGTCTTACATTCATGGCGCAGGCAAAATCGGGGTAATGATTGAAGTCAACTGCGAAACTGACTTCGTTGCCAAAACTCCGGAATTTCATTCTTTCGTGCGTGACCTGGCAATGCAGATTGCAGCGGCTAATCCGCAGTATTTGAATCGCGAAGAGGTCCCGGCGGCAGTTGTTGAACATGAACGTGAAATTCTACGGGCTCAGGCGCTCAATGAAGGCAAGCCGGAAAAAATTGTCGACAAAATGGTTGAAGGCCGCGTAGACAAGTACTATAAAGAAAACTGCCTGATGGAACAAACCTTTATCAAAGACCCGGAAAAATCTGTGACTGAAATTGTAAATGCACAGATTGCAAAGATCGGCGAAAATATTGTTGTCAGAAGGTTTGTCCGTTATCAGATGGGTGAAGGCCTGGAAAAGAAAGTTACCGATTTTGCGGCTGAAGTTGCTCAAGCAGTCAAAAAATAACTACAATCAGAAAATCAAATGCAAAGAGAGAACACGTCCGTGTTCTCTCTTTTTCGGAAGGAATTCAAATTTCACCGTAGAATATGATATAGAGTAACGAACGGAGGTTATGCCTTGGAGCCGAAAAAGTTTAAGCGGGTTGTCCTAAAATTGAGCGGTGAAGCCTTAGCCGGTGAAAAAGGATATGGCATTGATCCGGCAGTTGTCGATTCTGTGGCGAAACAAATCAAAGAAACGGTGCGCAATGGGTTGCAGGTCGCTGTCGTTGTTGGCGGGGGAAATATATGGCGCGGTTTATCCGGTAGTTCGCGCGGCATGGATCGTGCTACCGCCGATTACATGGGGATGTTGGCGACGGTCATCAATTCTTTGGCGCTACAGGATGCCTTGGAGCAGTGTGACGTCGATACCCGGGTGCAAACCGCAATCGAAATGCGTCAAGTTGCAGAACCATACATACGACGGCGGGCAATTCGCCACCTTGAGAAGGGGCGCGTCATTATTTTTGCAGCAGGAACCGGGAATCCTTACTTTTCGACGGATACCACAGCGGCTCTTCGGGCAGCAGAAATTGAAGCGGATGTTATTCTGATGGCCAAGAAGAATGTAGATGGTGTTTATGATAGTGATCCGCAATTAAATCCTGATGCGATTAAATTTGAAGAGTTGAAATATCTTGAAGTGATTCAGCGCGGCTTGGGTGTAATGGATACAACCGCTACCTCACTTTGCATGGATAATAATATTCCCCTTATTGTATTTGGCATTGATGAACCTGGCAATATTGTGAAAGCGGCCTTGGGTCAATCGATCGGCACTGTTGTAGGAGGGATTTGAGTATGCCTATCAAAGAGATTTACGCATCCCACGAGGACCGGATGAAAAAAGCAATCGAAGTGTTGCGGCGGGAATATGCATCCCTACGGGCCGGACGGGCGACCACCGGGTTGTTGGACAGAATTACCGTTGATTATTATGGCGCCTCGTCACCCATTAATCAGGTTGCGAATATCTCGATTCCTGAACCGCGGACGATTGTTATCCAACCGTGGGATAAGAAAACACTACCGGTGATTGAAAAAGCGATTCTCAAATCTGATCTAGGGTTAACGCCAAATAATGACGGCATGGTTATTCGCCTGATTTTGCCGCAGTTGACACAGCAACGGCGCCAGGAACTGACCAAAGGTGTGCACAAACTTGCCGAAGATAGCAGAGTCGCGATTCGAAATTTGCGGCGGGATGCGAACGATGAATTAAAGAAAATTGAAAAGGATAAAACCGCATCTGAGGACGAAGTGAAAAAAGCTCAAGAAGAAATTCAAAAATTAACGGATAAATATATCAAAGAAATTGACCACGTCATGTTGGCCAAAGAGAAAGAAATAATGGAAGTGTAACCGCTTGACGGACTTGTTGATGTTCCCGCTTACTGTTGCGGAAAATGTTTTGACTGCAGAAGGGACTCCGTATGTTGTCATAAAAACATCACCCCGCTCTAATAAGTTCCAATTGTTGGACGATTGCCAGTATGTCCTGCGCCAGTCAATTCATGACGGTGTCTGCTATTTGGTTGTCGCGGCAAAAATGGGAAAGGAGGTGCAGTGAAATTGTCTTACAAAATTAATGACTCGTGTGTCGCGTGTGGTACTTGCGCTTCAACCTGTCCGGTTGGCGCGATCAAGGAAGGCACTCCTTACGTTATCGAAGAAGACGCTTGCGTAGAGTGTGGAGCCTGTGCGGCGGTTTGTCCGGTGTCGGCAATCGAAGCGCCCTGATCGAAGCCGTTTGATCGAAACCCCCTCACGAGAGGGGGTTTCCCCTTACAGGGAAAGGAAAAAGGAGAGAGCCGTTTGGTAACAAAATTATGGCGTCGCCAAAAAGAAAAGGCGCCCACCGAATTGGTTCCATTAGATGTAACCCGAATACCGCAGCATGTTGCCATTATAATGGATGGTAATGGGCGTTGGGCGCAAAAGCGAGGTTTGCCGCGAACTTTTGGCCATAAAGCGGGAGCCGAGGTTCTGCGTGATATTCTCACAGATGCGACGGACATCGGGGTCAGGGTTTTGACCGCATATGCCTTTTCTACGGAGAATTGGCGCAGGCCAACGGAAGAAGTAAGTTTCTTGATGGAATTATTTTCGACATACCTGGATAATGAAGTCGACCGATTGGTTGAGCAACAAGTCCGGCTTCGTTTCATCGGTAATAAGCAACGTTTGGGAACTGAACTGCAAAAACGGATCGAACACGCCGAACAGAAAACGGCACAAGGTACTGCAATTGAACTCAATCTCGCGGTTGACTATGGCGGACGCGCCGAGATTGTTCATGCGACACGCATGCTGGTACAAGACGTGCTGGAGGCGCGTCTTTCCGTTGAAGAAATTGATGAAGCGCAGTTTGCCAGAAGGCTTTTCACCAGTGGGCAGCCCGATCCGGATTTGCTGATCAGACCGGGCGGTGACATGCGAATAAGCAATTTTCTGTTATGGCAGTTGGCCTATGCTGAATTATGGGTTACGGATACTTTGTGGCCCGATTTTACGCCGCGGCATTTTCGGCAGGCAATTTTTGATTATCAACACAGGGATCGCCGGTTTGGCGGAATAAAGCCGTCGAAATAGGAGGAATTGGCCTGAAAACAAGGATTTTAACAGCGCTGGTTGCCACACCTGTTGCGTTGTACCTTTTTTGGCAGGGCGGAAATCTGTTTGCGTCTGCCATGATTTTTTTGGCGCTGGTTGGTTGGCAAGAATATGTTGTCATGATGAAACAAAAAGGGCTGCAGCCGTTAACACTCCTGGGTGGAAGTTTGATACTCGCATTGTCGCTATCTGCGTGGTTTTTTGGTATCGCCCATTTGACTCCGCTTGTTTTTCTTGCCTTGAGTGCAGTACTGTCACTGGTAGTCCTCAACTATGCACATTTCGTTTTTCTCGATGCAATGTATAATTTACTCGGTATTATTTATATTGGTATTCCGTTCGCCCATTTTATTTTATTGCGCTTATTACCAGATAGCACGGGGATGCAATATTTTGCGATGGCGATGGTTGGAACCTGGGCCTGTGACACGACAGCCTATTTTGGCGGAACCCGTTGGGGCCGCCATAAGCTATGCCCGCCGATCAGTCCGGCAAAAAGTGTCGAAGGGGCTTTGTTCGGATTTTTTGGTTGTATTGTTGCCACCTTGATTACAGGTTATTATATGGAATTTTCATGGCTGGACAGCTTGGTTTGCGGGAGTTTGGTTGGCGTTTTTTGCCAATTGGGCGATTTAGTCGAATCGGCGTTGAAACGTCATATGGGTGTGAAAGATTCAGGGCGGTTTTTTCCCGGTCACGGTGGAGTGCTGGATCGGGTTGATAGCCTTTTGTTTTCAGTTCCTGCGGTCTATTACTATCTGGTTTATATCGCAGGAAGATAGATTGAGGAAGTGGGGTCATCGTATATGATTACGGTAGCGGTTTTAGGCAGCACGGGTTCAATTGGTACGCAAACGCTGGAAGTAATCGCTGCCAATTCCGAGATGTTTAAAGTAAAAGTATTGACGGCGCATGCCAATCATCATTTGCTGCGACAACAGATTGAGCGGTTTAAGCCTGAATTGGTCGTATTAACAGATGAAGCCGCTGCAAAAACATTTCAACAAGAGGGTGTGCCTGACGGGATTGCTTTTTGTTCAGGCGAGGCAGCGTTACAGGATGCAGCGTCCTATGCGGATACGAATGTTGTGTTAAATTCACTGGTCGGTTTTACCGGCCTTGCGCCATCACTTGCTTGTATTAACGCAGGCAAGACGCTGGCTATTGCCAATAAGGAGACTTTGGTTGCTGCTGGCGCTCTTGTCATGGGGTTGGCAAAGCAAAAAAAGGTTGCGGTCGTTCCTGTTGACAGTGAACATAGTGCGATTGCCCAATGTCTGGTCGGCGAAGCGGGCAAGGGGATTCATCGCCTGCTGCTGACTGCTTCCGGCGGTCCGTTTCGTGGTCGCAAGAGGGCTGAACTTGCCAAGGTTACATTGAATGAGTGTTTGAAGCACCCCAACTGGACGATGGGAAGAAAAATAACGATCGACTCGGCGACGTTGATGAATAAGGGACTTGAGGTGATCGAAGCACGTTGGTTGTTTGATATTGATTATGAAAAAATCGATGTAACGGTACATCCGCAAAGTATTGTTCATTCCATGGTAGAATTTATTGATGGATCAGTGAAAGCGCAAATGGGATTGCCTGACATGAAACTACCAATCCAGTATGCGCTTAACCAAGGTGATCGTCTTGGTATTGCCTATACCCGGATGGATTTTACCCATACTTTTTCGTTGACCTTTGAACCACCGGATACGGAAACTTTTCGGGCATTGCCATTGGCTTATGCAGCAGGCAGGCAGGGAGGCACATTTCCTTGCGTCTTAAATGCAGCCAATGAAATTGCCGTGCAGGCCTTTATTGATGGGAAAATTGGTTTTGGCGATTTGATTCCCGTTGTGGAAAATGTCTTGTCTGCGCATGTTGGAGTGACATTGCCAGTATTGGAAGACTATATTGAAGCTGATGCCTGGGCCCGCCGCTTCGCGGCTGAAACTATTGACAGGGTGGGGAGTAAATGACAACCGTTATCGCCACGATTTTTGTGTTTGGTCTACTGGTGCTGGTGCATGAGTTGGGTCATTTTATTACGGCAAAATTGACCGGAATGCGGGTTACGGAATTCGCGATCGGCTTCGGTCCCAAATTTCTCTGGAAAAAATCCGGTGAAACCGAATATTCCGTGCGGGTAATTCCACTGGGCGGTTACAATAAAATCGACGGCATGGACCCGGAAGAAGAACAGGATGAACGGGGATTTTCCCGCAAGCCGGTGTGGGCGCGGGCGGTGGTAATTGCCGCCGGTTCACTGATGAATTTTGTTTTGCCGGTTCTGCTGTTTACGATCGTTTTTCTTGCCAATGGTATTGAGACTGTATCGGATAAACCAATGATCGGTGCCCTGGTTCCAGGAAAACCAGCCGTGCAGTCCGGTTTGTCGGTCGGCGATAAGATCGTTAAAGTGAATGGAACTGCTGTCGCTACTTGGCGGGAAGTAGTGGAAACCATTCGTGTTTCCAAAGATTCTTTGCAGTTGGAATTGGTGACTGCGGCAGGCAAGCCGCGAACGGTGACGATGATTCCGGAAATTGATGCCAAGTCGGGGCGGGCTCTGATTGGGATCGTACCAGTAATCGACAAACAAAAACTGGGCTTTTTTGATGCCGCATCGCGTGCAGTCAATCAGACAATCGTGATTGCCGGCAAAATGTTGACGGGTTTGGGCCAAATGTTTACCGGTAAAGCAGAAGCGGATATTGCCGGACCGATTGGTGTGATGCGCTTAACCGGCGAGATGGCCCAGTTGGGCTTTATCCCCTTGTTGCAGTTTGCCGGCTTCTTAAGCATTAACTTGGGTTTGATCAACTTGCTGCCGGTACCGATGCTCGATGGTGGCCATTTGATTACGTTGTTGCTGGAAGCGGTGCGGCGTAAACCGCTCAGTTCGAAGCAGGCTCATTATACGCAAATGGTCGGAATGGCTCTGCTGGGGTTGTTGATGCTGTTCGCAACCTTTAAAGACTTGATCCGGCTTAACTTGTTTTAACGGAGTGTAAACTAATGAATAAAGTGTTTCTCCGTAAACTGACAAGGGTCGTTAATATTGGTGCGATTGGCATTGGCGGCAATCAGCCGATTGTCATTCAGTCGATGACTACGACAAAAACTGCTGATGTTGCTGCAACCGTTGCGCAGATTAAAACGCTGCAGACAGCCGGTTGTGAAATTATCCGCCTGGCGATTCCTGACCTGGATGCGGCTTGTGCGATTTCATCCATCAAAGAAGCGGTGGATATTCCTATCGTAGCTGATATTCATTTTGACTATCGACTGGCATTGGAAGTGATTGGCCGCGGTGTCGATGCCTTGCGATTGAATCCAGGGAATATCAAAGATCGTGAACAGGTTCGCGCAGTTGTGCAGGCGGCGAAAGCAAAACGGATTCCGATTCGGATTGGCGTGAATGCCGGTTCATTGGATTCTGCCATGCTGGCCAAGCATGGCGGGCACGCCACTGCAGAAGCATTGGTAGAAAGCGCATTGCAGCATGTGAAGATTCTTGAGCAGCTGGATTTTTTTGATATCAAAATTTCACTGAAAGCGAATGACGTGCCGCTTACTATTCAATCATACCGTTTGATGTCAGAGCAGGTCGATTATCCGCTGCATCTGGGTGTGACCGAAGCAGGCACGCCCCGTGTGGGAATAATCAAATCTGCTGTGGGGATCGGAACGCTGTTGGCGGAAGGAATCGGCGATACGATCAGGGTTTCGCTGACCGCCGATCCTGTCGAAGAAATCCGGGTGGCCCGCGATATTCTCCAATCGCTGGGATTGCGGCGATTTACACCAATCCTTGTGTCTTGCCCGACTTGTGGTCGATGCAACATCGATCTGATTTCGCTGGCGGAGCAGGTTGAACAACGAATTCAGACGTTATCGCGCCCATTGACGGTTGCCGTCATGGGGTGTGTCGTCAATGGTCCTGGCGAGGCTCGGGAAGCCGATGTCGGGATAGCCGGCGGCAAAGGGGAAGGGATCTTGTTCCGTAAAGGCGAAATTATTGCCAAGGTACCGGAAGAAAAACTGGCTGAGGCTTTATTTGCTGAAATAGACCGACTTGACAAGGGGGAAGAATAATATGAAAATGTCTAATTTATACGCGCCGACACTGCGTGAGGTTCCGGCTGAGGCTGAGGTGCCAAGCCATCAGTTGATGCTTCGGGCCGGGATGATCCGCAAGGCTGCCGGAGGCGTTTATTCCTATCTGCCTTTGGCTTGGCGGACGCTGCGCAAGATTGAACAGATCGTACGGGAAGAGATGGATGCCAAGGGTGGCCAGGAAATTGCGATGCCAATTGTTCAACCGGCGGAAATCTGGCAACAGACTGGTCGTTGGGATGTTTACGGCGATGAAATGTTCCGCTTGAAAGACCGACATCAGCGAGATTTTTGTCTTGGACCGACACATGAAGAAATGGTGACGACATTGGTGAAGTCTGATGTGCGTTCATATCGGCAGTTACCGCTGCTCGTCTATCAAATTCAAAACAAGTACCGCGACGAAATTCGGCCTCGATTTGGCCTGATGCGCGGTCGGGAATTCATCATGAAGGATCTTTATTCCTTCGACCGTGATGTGGCTGGACTGGAGCTAAGTTATAAAAAAATGTACGATGCCTACAGCCGGATCTTTACCCGTTGCGGTCTGGAGTTCCGCCCGGTAGAAGCAGATCCGGGCGCTATCGGCGGCAGTGGTACCCATGAATTCATGGTAATCGCTGATTCAGGCGAAGCCGCCATTGCCTATTGCGACAGTTGCGATTTTGCCGCCAATGTGGAAAAAGCGGAACTATTGCCGATTGCAGCTGTTGAAGAAACGGCTGGAGCAATTGAAACAATGGCGACTCCCGGTAAAAAGACAATTCAGGAAGTCGTTGAATTTTTGTCGCTGTCTGCTGAACATCTGATAAAATCCTTGGCTTTTGTGACGGAAAAAGGGCCGGTACTTGCTTTGGTCCGTGGCGATCATGAAGTGAACGAGATCAAACTGTCAAATTTACTGAATGTCCTGCAACTGGAAATGGCGGCTGAGAAAGATATTCGTGCTGCCTTCCATAGTGAACCCGGCTATTTGGGACCGGTCGGGCTTGAAAAAGTGACCGTGGTTGCCGATGCCAGTGTAATGAATATGCAAAAGGCGGTCTGTGGTGCTAATGTTTTGGATCAGCATTACATCAACGTACTGCCTTCACGCGATATCAAAGCGTCAATCATCGGCGACATCCGCCTGATTCGGGAAGGGGATCCCTGCCCGCGTTGCGGCGCTAGTGTGAAAACAGCCCGCGGTATTGAAGTGGGCCAGGTATTCAAGCTGCACACAAAATACTCGCAGTCACTTGATGCAACTTATCTGGATGAGGATGGACAAGAAAAATTGATGGTCATGGGTTGCTATGGCGTTGGGGTAAGCCGGACCATGGCAGCAGCGATTGAGCAACATCACGATGCGGACGGAATCATTTGGCCGGCAGCCATTGCGCCATATCAAGTCGTTATTGTCCCGATCAACATTAAGGATGAACCGCAAATGGCAATGGCGGAAAAAGTATACCAGGAATTGACGACCGCTGGCATCGAAGTGGTGCTTGACGACCGCGACGAAAGGTCCGGTGTCAAATTTAAAGATGCCGACCTGATCGGTTACCCGGTTCGTATTACCGTGGGGCCGAAGGCGCTGAAAGAAAATTGCGTTGAAGTGAAAGTTCGCCGTAATAAAGAAAGCATGATGTACCCGGTGAATGAATATGTCGATCATGTGAGCCGGTTATTATCAACACTATAACTCTTTTGCGGTTTCACTAACGTTCACATTGAAACATGGGGTGTCAGGATTTGACCTATTGTATTGCACCGTCAGACAAGAATGTTTTGATGAATATAACAAGGGAATTGCCCTTATCTGCCGATTCCCGCCAGATTCTTGAACGAAGCAGGCTGGATGCAGTAACTGTCGATTCCGGTTCCGGGCACTGCAAAATTGTTCTGTTTGTGCCTGCCTTACTACCGGCAGCCGATTGTCAACAGGTTGAACGTTTTTTGCGTCAGGCGACCTGTCTGGAAAAACTGGAAATCGATCAACGATTGATTTTTGACCCGCAAGCGCTGTGTGAGAAAAAAGAACAATTGATCGGTGCGCTGCCCCGGCTCAGTCCGCTTAGCCGTCGCGCATTATTAATGGCCGACTGGCAGTGGGCTGATACCAGCTTGCTGATTACGCTGCGGCGAGCATTAGAACTGGATCTGCTCCAGCGGGAAGACTTTGAAAAGAGTTTCCCGCTTTTTCTGTTCGAACAGTTTGGCTTGAATATTGAGCTGCGGGTTGAAGTGGTGGAGGCTGCTGTTTGTTTTGACGAACTTGACTGCCTGCTGCAGGCATTGCCGCAGGAAACTTCGGCAACAGCCACAACCGGTAGCGGAGAAACCAGTGGCGAAAAGATAATCATGGGTTCCGCAATCAAGGGGAAACCGATGGAACTGGGACAAATCACCGAGGAACAGCGTAATGTAATTGCTCAGGGCAAAGCTTGTGCCATGGAAGTCAAAGATTTGAAAAGTGGTCGCAGCTTATTGTCATTCGCTTTGGAAGACTCGACCTGTGCGATTAGCTGCAAAGCGTATTTCGAAAACTCTGCCGAAGCAAATAAAAAGATGGAATTGATGAAGGCCGGCAACTCCCTGATTAAAGTCAAGGGGACAGTAATGGATGACAAGTATCTGCGTGAGTTGGTCCTGCAGGCGGAACATATATCCCGCAGCGAAGCGGAGCCGTTGCGCGATAAAGCGGAGAAAAAACGGGTGGAGCTGCACGCCCATACGCAGATGAGCTCAATGGATTCGGTCGTGTCGGTCGCGGCCCTGATTCGTACTGCCGAGCAGTATGGTCATAGCGCAGTAGCCATTACCGACCACGGAGTGGTACAGGCGTTTCCGTTCGCTCAGGAAATTGTGCAAAAAAGTAAAGTGAAAGTTATTTATGGTATGGAAGGCTACCTGTTTGATCAGGATATCAGTCAGAGCAATCACATTATCATTTTGGCGAAAAACTCACAGGGATTGCGCAACCTTTACCGCTTGGTTTCACTTTCCCATATTAAATTCTTCCATCGAACGCCACGCATTCCTCGTTCCGCGCTGATTGAGCTTCGCGAGGGATTGGTGCTGGGATCTGCCTGTGAAGCCGGTGAATTTTACCGGGCAATATTAAATGGGGCTCCTAATGACGAACTGCTCGATATTGCTGCATTTTATGATTTTCTGGAAATACAACCCTGCGCCAACAATGAGTTTTTGATTCGCAATGGGCAAGTGTTTGATCTTGAGCAGTTGCAGGAATATAACCGGAAGGTATGCGAGATTGGCAGGCTCAGTGGAAAACCGGTTGCCGCAACGTGCGACGTGCATTTTTTGCGACCGGAAGATGAGGTGTTCCGGCGTATTCTGATGAGTGGGCAAAAATATGCGGATGCCGATTTGCAGGCGCCGCTTTACTATCGCAACACGGAAGAAATGTTGGCTGAATTTGCCTATTTGGGAGAAGAACTGGCAACTGAAGTCGTCATTAATGCGCCGCGACAAATAGCTGATTCCATTGAACGGTTGCAGCCGATTCCTGATGAGCTTTATTCTCCCGATATCCCCGGTGCGGACGATTCAATCCGCAATATGTCGTTTGCCAAGGCCCGTGAGCTTTATGGCGAGGCGCTTCCCGCCCTGGTTGCCGACCGGCTGACAAATGAGCTGGACTCAATCATCAATAATGGCTTCGGCGTACTGTACCTGATTGCTCATAAATTGGTAAAAAAATCAATGGATGATGGCTATCTGGTCGGTTCCCGGGGATCGGTCGGCTCTTCTTTTGTGGCTACGATGACCGGCATCACGGAAGTAAATCCTTTGCCGCCGCACTGGCGATGCACTGCATGTCGGTACAGCGAATTCGCCGACGAAGGACAATATGGCGGCGGATTTGATCTGCCGGACAAGGACTGCCCGGTTTGTGCGACGGCGATGACCAAAGATGGCCACAATATTCCTTTTGCCGTATTTATGGGGTTTGAAGGCGATAAGGTTCCTGATATCGACTTGAATTTTTCCGGTGATTATCAGGCAACAGCGCATAAATACACCGAAGAACTGTTTGGCCGCGACAATGTATTTAGAGCCGGTACGATCAGTACGATTGCTGAAAAAACCGCTTACGGTTATGTGGCGAACTATCTGGAAGAACGGAAACAGCCCGGGACCAATGCCAATATCAACCGACTGGTCCGCGGTTGCGCCGGCGTCAAAAAAACAACCGGCCAACATCCTGGCGGAATCATGGTTGTGCCGCGGCATATGGATGTGCACCATTTTACGCCGATTCAACATCCGGCGGATGATCGGACATCCGGAACCGTAACCACGCATTTTGATTATCATTCCATCAGTAGCCGCTTGGTTAAACTGGATATTCTTGGCCATGACGATCCTACTGTCATAAAAATGCTCGAGCGCTTGACCGGACTTGATGCAAAACAGATCCCTTTCGATGATCAGGCGACAATGAGCCTGTTTTATTCCACGGAAGCACTGGGCTTGACTGCCGCCCAGTTAAAAAGTCCGGTGGCAACATTGGGCATCCCGGAGTTCGGCACGCGGTTTGTTCGCCAGATGCTGGAGGAAACCCGGCCCAAGCGATTCAGTGAACTGGTCCGGATCAGCGGATTTTCACACGGGACCGATGTCTGGATCAACAATGCGCAAGATCTGATTCGTGATAAACTGGCAACATTGTCAGAGGCAATCTCGGCACGCGATGATATCATGGTGACTTTGATGCACAAGGGTGTGGCGCCCAAAATGGCATTTGATATCATGGAGAACGTACGCAAGGGAAAAGGCGTTAAGCCGAATCAAGTGCAGGCGATGCAGGAAAAAGGCGTTCCCGAATGGTTCATCCAGTCTTGCCAAAAAATCAAATATATGTTCCCGAAGGCGCATGCCGTTGCGTATGTGATGATGGCATTTCGCATTGCCTGGTTCAAGGTTCATCGACCGTTGGCTTTTTATGCGGCCTATTTCACGATCCGGGCCGAAGATTTTGATCCGGCGGCAGTTATCCGCGGTGAAGCGGGAATTAATGCAGTGATCAGCGAACTGGACAGTAAAGGAAACGGAGCGAGTCATAAGGAAAAAGCAATGATTGGCGTCATGGAGACGGCTAGAGAAATGGTATTACGCGGGTTTTCATTTTTGCCGATCGACCTGTATCGTTCTCATGCATCAGAGTTTTTGATCGTTGAAAAAGGATTGTTGCCCCCTCTGGCTGCACTACCGGGGCTGGGGACCGCAGCGGCCCAGAGTATCGTTGACAGCAGGGCAGATCGTCCATTTTCTTCGCAGGATGACCTGCGTATCCGCGGACATGTATCGAAGACGATTATCGAACTGCTGCGGCAGCAAGGTTGTCTGGATTCGCTGCCAGAGTCGGATCAGATGCAGTTGTTTGGTTAACGGCTGTGCTGACTGGTTTTTTGTCGCTATACTGTTGTAAATTGGATTATGAGGTGCTATAATCATATCGTAGAATTGTGAAAGCTGGGGAAAGAGTGGGTACTGCCCACTCTTTCCGCGTAATTTGGAGGTTGTGTCCGATGACACGAACAGAAATTGAAGACAAGATTTCGTTGTTGGTTGAACCGTTTTTAGCCGAAACATCGCTGGAACTGATCGATGTCGAATATGTCCAGGAACGGGATTGGTATTTGCGAATTTTCATCGATAAGCCGGGAGGCATCGGGATCGATGATTGCGAGCAACTGAGCCGAAGTCTGGAACCGATTCTTGATGAAGTCGATTTTCTCAAACAGGCGTATTATCTGGAAGTATCTTCGCCTGGATTGGATAGGGTGTTACGTCGGGAAAAGGATTATGTGCGGTATGCCGGCAGATTGGTCGATATTAAATTTTATCGACCGCGGGAAGGGGTAAAGGAAATCACGGCAACCTTAAAAGGGTTGCAGGATGGCGCAATTTGCGCCGAAAGCAAAGGCAAAGAGATATCTTATCCGCAAGATGAAGTTGCACAGGTTCGTTTGCATGTAGACATGGGTAAAGGCAAAAAAAAGGCTTAGGAGGCGTCTAGGTGAGTACAGAACTTTTATCAGCATTTGAACAGTTGGCACGGGAACGGGGTATTGCTGCCGAAGTCCTGTTTGAAGCTGTTGAAGCAGCCCTGATTTCGGCGTACAAAAGGAATTTTGGCACGTCTCAGAACGTGCGGGTGTCGATGGACCGGGAAACTGGCGCCATCAAGGTTTTTGCCCGCAAAGATGTAGTGGAAACCGTTACGGACAGCAAACAGGAGATATCGCTGGCAGCAGCCAAAGAAATTGATCTCGCTTTTCAGATCGGCGATATCGTGGAACAGGAAGTCACGCCGAAGGATTTTGGCCGGATTGCCGCCCAGAATGCCAAACAGGTCGTGGTGCAGCGGATTCGTGAAGCGGAGCGGAGTCTCGTCTATGATGAGTACTCCAATCGTGAGAACGACATCGTTACCGGTGTGGTGCAGCGGATTGAGCAACGTCAGGTTTTTGTCGACTTAGGCAAAGCCGAGGCTGTATTGCCGCCAACCGAACAGATCAGCGGTGAACCGTATCGCTATGGCGAGCGGATCAAAGCCTATGTCGTGGAAGTTAAGAAGTTGCCCAAAGGGCCGCAAATCATGTTGTCACGCACGCATCCCGGACTGTTGCGGCGGTTGTTTGAATTGGAAGTGCCGGAAATTCATGACGGAGTTGTTGAAATCAAGTCAGTGGCTCGTGAACCCGGTCTGCGTTCCAAAATCGCCGTTCATTCCGCCGACGAAAATGTGGATCCGGTAGGTTCATGCGTCGGCCATAAAGGCCTGCGCGTCCAGATGATCGTTAACGAATTGCGCGGGGAAAAAATTGATGTTGTCCGTTGGAGTGAGAATCCCGAGGAATACATCGCCAATGCGCTAAGCCCAGCTAAGGTCATTGCCGTGGAAGTGTATGAAGCAGACAAATCTTCACGGGTTATTGTGCCGGATTACCAACTTTCCCTGGCGATTGGCCGTGAGGGGCAGAATGCTCGTCTTGCTGCCAAATTGACCGGTTGGAAAATAGATATCAAGAGTGAGACGCAGGCCCTGATGATGCAGGACGCGACCGACGAGTCATGATCAAGCAAAAGAAGGTGCCCCAACGACTGTGCAGTGGGTGTCAGTCTTTTCATGACAAAAAAACCATGACCCGTGTGGTTCGGACGCCGGATGGCGCAGTTGTGCTTGATCCAACGGGAAAAGCGGCCGGCCGCGGCGGATATGTGTGTAAGAATCCGGATTGCATCAAGCGGGCAATGGTCGGCAAGGGACTGGAAAGAGCTTTAAAAACAGCGGTGCCTGCGGCGATATATGAACTGTTGTTAAAACAGTCGGATCCCTCATGACGGAAGATAAGCTTGTAGGGTTGATTGGGCTGGCCCATCGGGCAGGCGCGATTGCGTCGGGGGCGATGCAAACTGAAAAAGCCCTGTTGTCGGGACGTTGCCAACTGCTTTTGGTTGCAGTGGATACGGCGCCGGAAACAAAGAAACGTCTTGATGCCATAACAATGCAGACTGAGACCCCTACACTCGATGCATTGACAAAATTGCAAATGGGAACAGCCGTAGGCAAAAGTCCAAAAGCTGCTCTCGCCGTTACCGACAAAGGATTTGCGGCAGCAATCAGGAAGTTGCTCGCGAATAAGAACGGTTGACGGAGAACGTATTGGAGGCGATGTAATGTCCAAATATCGTGTATATGAACTGGCAAAAGAATTTACAACTTCAAGTAAATTAATTCTGGATATTTTGGCCCGCAATAATATGCCGGCGAAAAATCACATGGCAAGCATTGAGGAAGAAGCGTATCAGGTGCTCGTCCGGACCTTTGCCCCAAAGCCTGATACCGCGGAAGAGATTCGTGAGCGGCAACGGAAAAAAGCGGCAGCAGTAACGCCAGCGCCAAAGGTTGAGCCTCCCAAGGCGCCACCTGCGCCGCCTAAGGTATTTTATGGCGGCGGCATGCAGCCGAGAATTCCGGTCAAACCTCGCTTTGAACAAAGTTCCGCGCCACAACAACAACGCCCAATTGATTCACGTCCCAAGCCTGGTATGGCAAATGTGCAACAACCTGTCACGCCGGTGAAACCTCCAGTACCGGTTGCTAAACCTGAAACGGAAAAACCAGCTCCGGCTTCAACAACGAGTTCCCAGCCGCCGATTTCAGCGGCTGCAGTGAAACCAACAGCGCCGGCGAATCCGGCGGTTCCTTCCCGGCCAGCCTCTCCGACGCCTGCCGTGGCGCCTGCCAAGCCCGCTGCAACGCCGGCAGCGCCGGCTCCACATTATCCGTTTAAAGCGGCTCCGCCGTTTAACCCGAATAACGTGATTCGGCAACCTGCGCCGGCTTTTGTGCCCCGTTCATTTGAAAATCGTCCGGGCCAGGCTGGGACTTCCGCTAAAGTTAGTACCGGCAACAATCAAACAACCGGTGTAGAACAACAACGTCCAGCATTTAACAGGCCGGCTAATCCTGGGCAAGGCCGTCCGGCGCCCGGCGCCCGTCCGATGGGTGGGGCGAACGCAACTCCGCCGGCGGCTGCAGCAAAACCAGGGCCCGGACAGAAAAATGACCGGCGCCAGGGTGGCGGCAAACCGTCACCAGCCGGAAATCGCCCTGGTTTCAACAAACCGCCGATGCAAGGACAACAGTCAAGGCCGGGATCAGCGGCAAGGCGTCCATCAGCTCCTGCGCCGGCAGCCGTTAAGCAAGAACCGGTAAGGCCGACCCTTATCAAAGTGGGTGAGTCGCTTTCCGTAAAAGAACTGGCGATCAAACTTGGCCGGGAAGTCAATGAAGTCATCAAAAAATTGATGATGCTTGGCGTGATGGCCACTATCAACCAGGAAGTCGATTTCGATACCGCCAGCCTGATTGCTGCCGAATTTGGCGTTACTGTCGAAGAACTGCCGCCAGAAGTCGATCCGACCGTGATTCCGGAAATCGAAGATGATCCGGCATCGCTGGTTCATCGGTCTCCGGTGGTCACCGTCATGGGTCACGTTGATCATGGTAAAACCTCGTTGCTGGATGCAATTCGCCAGACGCATGTAACATCACAGGAAGCCGGCGGAATTACCCAGCACATCGGTGCATATCAAGTGGTGCAGCAAGGCAAGAAGATTGTATTTCTTGATACGCCGGGTCATGAAGCATTTACCTCAATGCGGGCCCGGGGCGCCCAGGTTACGGATATTGCCGTCCTGGTCGTTGCCGCCGATGACGGGGTCATGCCGCAAACAATCGAGGCGCTGAATCATGCAAAAGCGGCCAAGGTTCCTATTATTGTGGCGATTAATAAAATGGATAAACCGGATGCCAATCCGGACCGGATTCAGCAGCAATTGACCGAGTATGGTCTGGTTGCTGAAGCTTGGGGCGGCGATACGATCATGGTACCGGTGTCTGCAGTAAAGCGCACAGGCATCAGTGATTTGCTGGAAATGATCCTGCTGGTTGCTGAAGTACAGGATTTGAAGGCAAATCCCAATCGACCGGCACTGGGAACGATTGTTGAGGCAGAACTTGATAAAGGCAAAGGGCCGGTGGCTACTGTTTTGGTTCAGAACGGTACGCTGCGGGTGGGCGACACGATTATTGCCGGCACTGCTTTTGGCAAGGTTCGCGCCATGACCAACGACCGTGGTGAAAAAGTCAAAAAAGCCGGCCCCTCGACGCCGGTAGAAGTCATTGGCCTGTCCGACGTTCCGCAAGCCGGCGATATTTTGGCTGCAGTGGATGAAAAGACGGCTCGCTCGATTACAGAAAAACGTTTGGCGAAAAACAAGGCCGACGCTATTTCGCAATCGCAAAAAGTTACGCTGGAAGATTTGTTCCAGCAGATTCAAGCCGGTGAAATCAAGGACCTCAATTTGGTCGTCAAGGCCGATGTACAAGGGTCCATTGAAGCGTTGCGCCAAGCACTGGAAGGATTGAAAAACAAAGAAGTCCGGGTTATGGTGGTTCATAGCGGAGTCGGCGCGATCAATGAATCTGACGTTATGCTGGCATCTGCCGCCAATGCTCTGATCATCGGGTTTAATGTGCGTCCGGATGCGAATGCCCGTAAGGCGGCAGAGAATGAAAAAGTCGATATTAAGATGTATCGGGTCATTTATGATGCGATCAATGATGTAGAAGCGGCCATGACCGGCATGCTGGCGCCAGAGTTTCGTGAAGTTGTCCTTGGCCGGGTGGAAATCCGTCAGGTATTCAACATTCCCAAAGGTGTGGTGGCGGGATCGTATGTGCTGGAAGGAAAAATCACCAGTACGGCGCAAGTTCGCCTGTTACGGAACGGGGTTGTTGTTTTTGAAGGCAAACTCGACTCGCTGCGCCGCTTCAAAGATGATGTCAAGGAAGTTGCCGCCGGTTACGAGTGCGGCATAACCCTTGAGAAATACCGCGATATCAAGGAAGGCGATATTGTCGAAGCCTTCATCATGGAGCAGATCCCCCGCTGATAATTCAAGGGGAAAAGAGAGGTGAACCAGTATGGGACAACAACGTATTGAAAAAATACAGGAATTTATTCAGCAGGAATTGAGCAAAATCATATTAAACGGGTTGAAGGATCCGCGGGTTGGATTTGTTACAGTGACCGGTGTCGAAGTAACCGGCGACCTTCGTTCGGCGAAAGTATATGTCAGCCTGATGGGATCCGAGCAACAGAAAAAGGATACTTGGGACGGATTACAACACTCATTGGGATTTTTGCGCACTGAAGTCGGCCGTCGGCTGGGAATCCGCCATACTCCTGAATTGTCGCTGCATCGCGACAATTCACTGGATAATAGCGACCATATTCAAAAACTACTACTCGGTTTGCAAACACCAGAAAGGAAGTTGTAAGCATGCGGGGGACGTCCAGCGATGCGTTGCGCGAACTGGCCCGGGCCCGTTCGGTTGTACTGACTACTCATATTAATCCCGATGGCGATGCTTTGGGATCAATGATAGCCCTGTATTTATTCCTGCAACGCCGTGGAGTGCAGGTCCAGATGTGGCTGGACGATAGTCTGCCGGTGATGTATTCTTTTTTACCTCATCTTGACAAGATTGTTCGTCCACCGTCATCACCGCAGCAAGTCGATTTGTTTGTTGTGCTCGATGCAGGTGATGCGAGTCGTACCGGTAGTGCGGGGCATAACTACCGGGGGCGCAGCCTGAATATTGACCATCATCTGTCCAACTCTGATTTTGCTGATTTGACAGTGGTCGATGAAACAGCTGCAGCAACGGGAATCATCATCCTTAGGATGCTTGAAGAAGCCGATGGTACCGTGACAAAAGAAATGGCAACTTGTCTTTATACTGCGATCGCAACCGACTGCGGATTCTTTCGTTACGCCAATACCGATGCGCAGACTCTTTATGCGGCAGCGCGGCTTGTCGGCTATGGCGCGGAGCCTCACACAATATCGGAACAATTGCAGACGATGCCTTTGTCCAAAATTACGGCATTATCCAAAGTGCTTGACACACTGGAGGTTTCCAGCTGCGGCCGGGTTGCTTCGGTCATGGTCCCGCCCGGCGTGGCCTCAACCGATGTGGAAGATACGGAGGGGTTCATCGACTATCCCCGTAATATTGCTGGTGTTGAAGTGGCAATCATGTACAAACCGTCCGAAGAAAAAGAAACCGTCAAACTTAGTTTTCGTTCCCGCCGCCTGAATGTCAGTGACCTGGCCAGATCATTGGGCGGCGGCGGTCATGCCAGAGCAGCCGGCTGTACATTGAAAGGGTCGATCCATGAAGTGAAACCGCGCGTTTTGACCCGCGTACTGGAAGCCCTGAGGGAAGCCGGGTTATGATCAGTGCGGTGCTGAATTTTTTGAAGCCGCCGGGGATGACCTCCCATGATGCGGTTTCTTTTGTTCGTCGCATATATCAGCAAAAAAGAGTTGGACATAGCGGCACCCTGGATCCGGCAGCGGCAGGAGTATTGCCGATATATCTGGGCAATGCCACCAGACTCGTCGAATATGCCGATTCTTTTGACAAGACCTATCGCGCGGAAGTGTTGCTGGGCATCAAAACGGACACCGGCGATGATACTGGCAGGGTTTTGCAGCACAAAACAGTTGAATTGCCGGCGAAGCAGCAGCTTGAAGAGATTGTCCGCTCCTTCCAGGGCGGCTATGAACAAATCCCGCCCATGTATTCCGCCATCAAAATTGACGGCCGAAAATTGTATGAACTGGCCCGGGCGGGGCAAGAAGTCGAACGGCAACCCCGGCGCATTGAGATTCCCATGATTAAGTTGATGGCCGTGCATGACTGCCGGCTTACGATTGAAGTGACGTGCTCCAAGGGAACCTATATCCGGACGTTATGTGAAGATATTGGTTTTCGCCTGGGAATGCCGGCCACCATGTCATTGCTGTTGCGTACCCGTGTGGGGCCGTTTGCAGCCAACCAGGCGTCAACGATCGAAGAAATAACTGCCGATCCGGTCAAGGCTTTACTGCCTGCAGACTTTGCGGTTTCGGAATTGCCGGCTTTTACCCTGAATGAGACGGAAACCGGTCACTTGACGCATGGCAGGCCAATTATGAAGAATGTTTCGGAATTGCCGGGCGATCGGGATCTGATACTTCGATTGTATGATTGCCAGCAAAACTTTTTTGGCATCGGCCGCTTGGATGCGGCCACGGGATTATTACGGCCGGTAAAAATATTTTCAGGTGAAATGGGTGCACCATGCTGATTATCACAAGTTTAGATCAACTGCACTGCCAATTTGATAATGTTGCCATGGCCCTGGGAACTTTTGACGGAGTGCATCTGGCCCATCAATTCGTTATCGGCCGTGCTGTAGAGTGGAGTAAGATCCATTCGGGCGCCAGCATGGTTTTTACGTTTTCCAACCACCCACTGTCAGTGATTCATCCGCAGCGTGTGCCGCCGCAACTACAGACGCTGGCAGGAAAAACTGCACAAATCAGAAAACAGGGCGTTACAGTTCTGGTGCGGATTCCTTTCACCAAAGAGTTGCTGCATTTGCCACCGGCAGATTTTGTCCAGTTGTTGGCAAAAAAGATCAGACCCCGTCATATCGTAGTGGGGCCGAATTACTCTTTCGGCGATAAAGGAGCCGGCAACCCCGCCATGTTGACCGGACTTTGCCAACGTTATGGCATTGACACTGAAATCTGCCCGGAAATCCATGAACAGGGCGTAATGGTCAGCAGCACGGTGATTCGTGGTTTGCTGGCGGCTGGTGAAGTCGATGCGGCTGCGAAATTGCTAGGTCGTCCATTTGAATTGACCGGTCGCGTTGTGCATGGAGATCATCGCGGACGTACGCTTGGTTTTCCCACAGCGAACATGCAAGTGGCGCCGCAGCTTTTGATTCCGGGGAAAGGTGTTTACGTCGTTCGGGTAAAAGTTGGCGCCCGATATTACAATGGACTTTGTAATGTAGGCAATAATCCAACATTTGTCCAGGGGCCGCTCAGGGTTGAAACTCATATTCTTGATTTTAACCGGGAAATCTATGGAAAACCGTTAACGGTGAAGTTTATTGCTCGACTACGTTCAGAGAAGACATTTGCTTCCGCGCAGGACCTGATTGCTCAAATGAATGGGGACCTGCAACAGGCCCGGGATAAGTTCTTTGGTCAAAAAAACGCTGGACGTATGTGAACTTTTGCTTTACATCACAGGTTTAGTTTGATACAATACTTTTTGCAATCATTGCCGTCTCCTTGGCTAGGATGATCGACCCTCCGGCGTTCTTCTTGGCTAATGGAAAGTGAGCAAAATTTGAGGAGGAAAAAATGATTACTTCAGAGAAAAAACAGGAACTGATTCAGATTCATCGTCGCCATGAAGGGGATACCGGGTCGCCGGAAGTTCAGATCGCGATTCTTACTGATCGGATTAATGAACTGACCACGCACCTCAAGGAACACAAAAAAGATCATCATTCCCGTCGGGGACTGTTGAAAATGGTCGGTAACCGCCGCAGTCTGCTCAACTATCTCAAGGCTTCCGATCTTGAGCGTTATCGGGCGATTCTGGCTAAATTGAATCTACGCAAGTAATTACGGACTTAAAAGCGGGGCAACCCGCTTTTATTTATGCCTTGATCAAGAAATAACATTTTCTTTTCCTGGTGAATAGGATATAATTTGTAGCGTGAATGAACAGAAGGAAGAATGAGGAGGAAAAGGTGCATGCAGACTTTTCAATTTGAACTGGGAGGCCGCCAGTTGGTCGTCGAGACCGGCAAATACGCAAAACAGGCCAATGGTGCGGTGTTGATCCGTTATGGGGAAACGGCGCTGGTTGTGGCGGCGACTGCTTCGGCAGGCCCGCGTGAAGGAATCGATTTTTTCCCGTTGACGGTGGATTATGAAGAGA
Source organism: uncultured Veillonellaceae bacterium (assembly GCA_964386615.1). Lineage (GTDB taxonomy): Bacteria > Bacillota > Negativicutes > UBA1444 > UBA1444 > UBA1444. The sequence continues at coordinate 8,978 of CAYLSL010000003.1, read as the reverse complement.
GAATGTACTCGGTGGGTAAGATTCCCGGCGGTTTTATCAAACGGGAAGGGCGTCCGACGGAAACTGCAATATTGAGCGCCCGGATGATAGACCGGCCGATTCGTCCGCTGTTTGCCGACGGATTCCGTAATGATGTACACATTGTGGCAACGGTGGTTTCGGTGGACCAGGATAACACGCCGGATGTCATTGCTATGGTTGGTGCTTCCTGTGCACTGTCGATTTCCGATATCCCTTTCAACGGCCCGATCGCCGGAGTGCGAATCGGTTATATCAATGATGAATATGTAGTAAATCCTACAGTTAAACAAATGGAAGAAAGTCAACTGGACCTGATTGTCGCCGGAACCAAAGATGCCGTTCTGATGGTTGAGGCAGGCGCCAATGAGTTGTCCGAGCAGGTGATTCAGGAAGCAATCCTTTATGGACATGCGATCATCAAGGACATCATCGCATTCCAGGACACGATTGTCGCTGCTGTAGGCTTGCCGAAACGCGAAATCAAGATGTATGCCCCGCCGGCCGACCTGGAAGAGAATGTTCGCGCTCATGTGACTGAAGCCATGCGTGAAGCTGTGGTCAATGCCGATAAACTTGAGCGGGAAGCCAAAATCGACGAAGTTAAGAAACAGGCGGCTGAACATTTTGCCGCGATTTATCCCGACAACAAAAAAGATGTCTCTTATGTTCTGTACAAGGTTTTGAAAGAAACCGTGCGCCGGATGATCACTGTGGACAAAATTCGTCCGGATGGACGCCAGCTTGATGAAATCCGCCCGATTAGCTGCGAAGTCGGCGTGTTGCCGCGTGTTCACGGTTCCGGTCTGTTTACCCGTGGCCAGACCCAGGTCCTGAATGTTACTACACTGGGTGCGATTGGCGACAAACAGAAACTGGACGGTCTGGGTGTAGAAGATCACAAACGTTACATCCATCACTATAACTTCCCGCCTTACAGCACCGGTGAAACCCGTCCGATGCGCGGACCCGGCCGGCGCGAAATCGGTCACGGCCATCTGGCGGAGCGGGCGTTGCTGCCGGTATTGCCGTCGGAAACCGAATTTCCTTACACCCTGCGATTGGTATCGGAAGTTCTCGAGTCCAACGGTTCTTCCTCAATGGCTAGCGTCTGCGGCAGCACGTTGTCGCTGATGGATGCCGGCGTGCCGATAAAAGCACCGGTATCCGGCGTAGCGATGGGCCTGGTTACCGACGGTGAGAATTTCTCGATTCTGACCGACATTCAGGGCATGGAAGATGCACTCGGTGATATGGATTTCAAAGTAGCCGGAACTTCCAAAGGCATCACGGCGATTCAGATGGACATGAAAGTTGGCGGCATCAGCCGCGCGATTTTGTCCAGTGCTCTGGAACAGGCGCTGAAAGGTCGTTTGTTCATTCTGGACAAGATGACGCAGACCATTTCGACACCTCGGGCAGAGATGTCACCGTACGCACCGCGCATGATCACCATGCAGATCAATCCGGACAAAATTCGCGATGTTATCGGACCAGGCGGCAAAATTATCAAGAAGATCGTTGAAGATACCGGCGTACAGATTGATATCGAAGACGACGGAAAAATCTTCATCATGGCGGTTGATATGGAAGCCGGCAACAAGGCTGTCAAAATCATCGAGGGTTTGGTACGCGAGGTTGAAGTCGGCGCCATCTACACAGGCAAGGTTACCCGCCTGATGAACTTTGGCGCATTTGTTGAAATCCTGCCAGGCAAAGATGGCCTGGTTCATATTTCACAACTGGCCCGCACCCGGGTGGCAAAAGTAGAAGATGTAGTAAAAATCGGTGATGAGATTACGGTCAAAGTAACCGAGATTGATCGCCAGGGCCGGATAAACCTGTCCCGCAGTATTCTGCTGAAGGATGAACCTGCGGCAGCGGCGCCTGAAGCGGCAAAAGAGTAACAGAGGAGCGACCTTCATTGTATAGAAAGACGACCCTTGCTAATGGACTCCGGATTGTATCGGAGTCCATTCCCTATATGAGTTCAATTAGTCTCGGTATCTTTGTCGGGACGGGTTCGCGGCATGAGACGCCGGCAGAACAGGGCGTTTCCCATTTCATTGAGCATCTGATGTTCAAGGGAACCCACAAACGTTCGGCAAAAGATATCGCCGAAACAGTGGACGACGTTGGCGGGCAGCTGAATGCGGCAACTGACCGGGAAAATACCTGCTACTATATCAAGGTTTTGCCGGAACATTTGCCACTCGGAATGGATATTCTGAGTGATATGTTGCTCAACTCGAAATTCGCCGATGCGGATGTGGAGAAAGAACGCCAGGTTGTCTTGGAAGAAATCAGTTTGTACGAAGATTCGCCCGACGAACTGATCCATGACCTGCACATGAATTCGCTTTGGCCTGGGCATGCCTTGGGCCGCAATATTTTGGGAACCCGCCAGACTATCGCGGCAATGGACCGCCAGGCGATATTGGATTACAGAACACGACACTATATGCCGGACAACTTGGTCATTGCTGCTGCCGGCAACCTGGACCATAATCAACTGGTCGAATTATGCCAGACCTATTGGGATGGTGTCCAGGGAAGAAGTCCAGTCTTTCTGGATCCAACCCCTACTTTTGTGGCGGCGCGTCTGATGCAGGAAAAAGATATCGAACAGCTCCACATTTGTCTGGGCACACCCGGTGTTGCCCACGATTCGCCAGAATATTACGCTTCGCATGTTCTGAACACTATTTTGGGCGGCGGCGTTAGCTCCCGATTGTTCCAGAGCATTCGCGAAGACCGTGGACTGGCCTATTCGGTTTGTTCCTATCCTTCAAGCTTTCGCGACACAGGACTCCTGACAATTTATACCGGGGTATCACCGGAAAACTCGCGGGAAGTGATCGAAATCACCAATTCGATCATTGCCGATATTCGTTTAAATGGCGTTCGGCCGGAAGAAATGAAACGAGCCAAAGAACAGCTGAAAGCAGGACTGATGTTCAGCATGGAAAGTTCAGCCAGTCGGATGTCGCGTGTAGGACGGGCGGAGATTTCGTCCCGTGAATATCTGTCACCGGAAAAATTGGCTGCCAAAGTGGAAGCTGTTACTTTGGAACAAATGTTTGCAATGGCTCAGCCGCTTTATCGTCCGGAATCGACATGCCTGACTGCACTGGGGCCGGTCGAAGCAGCCGGGTTGGCCGCACTAGCATGATACGCCAGCGGGGGTTTGAATTTGTCACTGCATTTGCAGCGGCGGGATTAAAATTACCAACCCGCAGTACGCCAGGCAGTGCCGGCTATGACATTGCAGCGGCGGAAAACGTATGTTTGCATGCTGGCGGGCGGGCTCTGGTTCCGACCGGTCTCAAGGCTTACATGCAAACCGATGAATACCTTGGCATCCATATCCGTTCAAGCCTTGCCGTTAAACAGGGGTTATACCTTGCCAACAGTCAGGGAATTATCGATGCCGACTATTACAATAATCCGGATAATGAAGGACATATCTTGATCGCAGTCGTCAATGGCGGTAAGCAGGATGTGGTCATTGAAGCCGGAATGCGAATCGCCCAGGGGATTTTTTGCAAGTACCTGTTGACGGATAATGATGCTGTATCAAAAAAAGACACCCGTAGTGGTGGAATTGGCAGTACCGGCAATTTGTAAGTTTTTTGTCAAAGAAATATTTGACAGGGAATGGTTGCTGCGTTAAAATGTATACAAAATTAAATATGGCTGACCCCTTTCGTAGGGACAGAGTAGAGGCGCAACCTGCAATAGTATCGGTGAGGAGATCGTGCATCCATGAACCACCGAAAAAGGGCATGTTGCCGAAGCGTTGATGCGGGCACATCGTACGGCGCTGGTTTTATGTCGAACAGGCATGGGACTGTCACCAAAATTTTTTGGTGGAGCGCTATCTCATCCAAAGCTGACTGATACAACAAGGAAGTTGTATTTTGCAGCGGAGCCGCAGCAGCTTTTCAGCAGCCGGTGAGATATCTCTCATTGGCTGTGTTTTTTATTTTCAGGAGGTGTAGAAATGATCAAGGTATTGGTATCAGGCGCAAATGGCAGAATGGGACGTGAAGTCCTGCGGGCAATAACTCAGGACCCGGAATGCGAGATTGTTGCGACGGTCGACATTAAAGCGGCCTGGGAAGATGTGGGAGAGATTCTTGGTCTTGGCAAGTCTGGCGTCAAGATGGAATCAGACCTTGAAGCGGCGATTAAAAACCACAAACCGCAAGTTATGGTAGACTTCACGCATCCGAAATCGGTTGTCGGCAATGTGATGACTGCACTGCGCAATGGTGTAATTCCTGTTGTCGGGACTACGGGAATCACAGAAGCTGATCTTGCAATGATCCGGACATTCTGTGAAGAGAATAAGGCAACTTGTTTTATTTGTCCCAACTTTTCCATCGGCGCCGTGCTGATGATGCGCTTTGCTCAGGAAGCAGCCCGCTATCTGCCGCACTGCGAAATTATTGAAATGCACCATGATCAAAAATTGGATGCCCCTTCAGGTACTGCACTGCTGACGGCAAAAATGATTAGCGAGCAGCGTCAGCCGTGTCAACAAGGTCACCCGGATGAAGAAGAGAAAATTCCAGGCGCCCGCGGCGCCGATTTCGAGGGTATGCGCATTCACAGCGTTCGCCTGCCGGGTTATGTGGCGCATCAGGAAGTGATCTTCGGCGGTGTGGGTCAGATCCTGACCATCCGCCACGACTCCTTGGATCGAGGCTCTTTTATGCCGGGGGTTGTCCTGGCCTGCAAGAAGATTGTCAAGCGCCAGGGCCTGATTGTTGGCTTGGATCAGTTAATGGGAGAATAGGGGGAGTAAGACAATGAAAAAGTACAATGTAGCGATTTTGGGTGCGACAGGTGCTGTCGGCCAGGAGTTCATCAATCTGATTGAAGAGCGAAACTTCCCGTTTGCCGGGATGAAATTATTGGCGTCTTCCCGTTCGGCCGGCAAAAAACTGATGGTAGCCGGCAAAGAATATGTTGTGGAAGAGGCAACTGCAAATTCATTCGCAGGGATCGATATTGCACTGTTTGCCGGCGGATCGGCCAGCAAGGAATTTGCTGCTCATGCCGTCAAAGCCGGCGCCGTGGTTATCGACAATTCAAGCGCGTTCCGCATGGATCCGACCGTGCCCTTGGTAGTGCCGGAAGTCAATCCGGAGGCCGTGCGCAATCATCAGGGGATTATTGCCAATCCCAATTGTTCCACGATTATCATGGTGATGGCATTGAAACCGATTCATGACCGGGCCCGCATAAAACGGGTGGTTGTATCTACCTATCAGGCTGTATCCGGCGCCGGTAAAGAGGGCATTGATGAATTGACCGAGCAAGTCAGGGCTATTAGTGAAGGCCGGCCGGTCGAAGCAAAAATTCTGCCGTCCGCCAGCCTGGACAAGCATTACCAGATTGCGTTCAACCTGCTGCCGCAAATTGATGTGTTCCTGGCAGATGGCTATACCAAGGAAGAAATGAAAATGGTTCACGAGACCCGCAAAATTATGGGCACACCGGAAATGGCGATTACCGCGACAACCGTCAGAGTGCCGGTTTATCGCAGCCACTCCGAATCGGTCAACATCGAACTCGAGCAGCCGCTGTCCGTTGCAGAGACGAAACAATTGCTGGCGGCATTCCCCGGCGTGATCGTGCAGGATGATCCGGCGGCGATGGAATACCCGATGCCGCTATTCACTTCGAATCGCAATGAAGTATTTGTCGGTCGTATCCGTCAGGATGACAGCGTGAAATATGGATTGAATCTGTGGGTCGTTGGTGATCAGATCCGCAAAGGCGCCGCCCTCAACGCATTGCAGATCGCCGAACTGATGATTGCCAAAAACTTGCTTTAGGAGTAGAAACATGCGCATTTTGGTCCAAAAATTTGGCGGCACTTCGGTAGCTTCGCCGGAAAACCGACGCTGTGCGGTGGATAAAATCCGTAACGCCATTAACGAAGGCTTTCAGTCAGTTATCGTGATTTCTGCGATGGGCAGGAATGGACAGCCGTATGCGACCGATACGTTGATCGGCGTGGCGCGTGAGGCCAATCCGCTGCTGTCGCGGCGTGAACTTGACATTATGATGGCTTGCGGTGAAATCATTTCGGCAGTGGTCATGGTGTCAACCCTGCAGGCTGAAGGGATCGAAGCGATGCTGTTTACGGGCGGCCAGGCCGGAATCATTACCGATAATCAGTATGGAAATGCCCGGATACTGCGGGTAGATCCGATTCGCATCCGCGAGGCGCTGGCCAGTGGAAAAACCCCCGTTGTCTGCGGCTTTCAAGGCGTGACGGCTGAAGGAGACATGACCACGCTGGGGCGTGGCGGCAGCGATACGACGGCTTCGGCGCTGGGAGCGGCTCTGTTGGCTGAGACCATCGAGATTTATACCGATGTGGATGGAATCATGACTGCAGATCCCCGCATTGTGCCAACGGCGCAAATTTTGGACCGGATCAGCTATGCCGAGGTATCGCAGCTAGCGCATCAGGGCGCCAAAGTGATTCATCCGCGGGCTGTTGAATTTGCCATGCAAAAAAGTATTCCACTCGTCGTCAAATCAACTTTTTCCAACGCACCGGGCACTCTGATCACCACCAGCGCCCAGGTTGAAGAAACCTGCGACACTACGATTTCTGACCGGATTGCGACTGGGGTAACTTATGTGAAAAACATATCCCAGATCACAGTAGAGCCAGCAAGCAATGCGAATAACTTTGACAGCTCGCAAGTGTTCAAAATCCTGGCTGGCAGTGGAATCAATGTTGACCTGATCAACGTATTGCCCCGGCAGGTTTTGTTTACCGTTCAGGAGCACGATGCGACGGAAACGCAGCAACGGTTGGCGGCCGCCGGCTATCGGCTGCAGAGGTTGCAACAGTGCGCCAAAGTATCGGTCGTTGGCGGCGGGATGGGCGATGTTCCGGGCGTCATGGCCGACTTTGTCGAAGCATTGACTGCCAATGCGATTCCCATTCTACAGACCGTCGATTCCCAGACATCCATTTCGGCGCTGATTGAAGGACGTTATATGGAACAGGCGGTTAGTGTGTTGCACAGTAAGTTTGGTCTAGATTGAAAAAAACAGGAGGAAACGGAAATGAAAAGTTTTGGTCGGGTATTAACGGCAATGGTGACTCCGTTTCACGATGATTACAGTGTGGATTACGCAGCAGCAGCAGAATTGGCCAAATATCTGGTAGCCCACGGCAATGACGGATTGGTTGTTGCCGGCAGCACCGGCGAAGCGGCCACTTTGAACTCAACAGAAAAACTGCGTCTGTTCAGTACAGTATTGGATGCGGTTGGCGATAAAGCCACAGTCATTGCCGGTACCGGCTCCAACGACACACTGGCCTCGATAAAAATGACCCAGGAAGCAGAAAAACTAGGCGTTCATGGCGCCATGCTGGTGGGTCCGTACTATAATAAGCCACCACAAGAAGGGTTTTATCGTCATTTCAAAATGATTGCCGACGAAACAAAGTTGCCGATCATTTTATATAATGTACCCGGACGTACCGCTTCCAATATCTTGCCGCCGACGATTGCCAGACTGTCGGAAATTCCCAATATTGTCGCGGTCAAAGAAGCCAGCGGCAGCCTGGAACAGGTTTCTGACATCGTACGCACGGCAGTGCCGGGATTCCAGGTGTATAGCGGCGATGACAGTCTGACTTTGCCGATCCTGTCGGTTGGCGGCTGTGGGATCATTAGCGTGGCCGGGCATGTCGTTGCGGAAAAGATGCAGGCGATGATTGCTGCCTATTTTGCCGGCGATGTAAAAAAGGCGCGTGATATCCATCTTGAACTAATGCCGTTCTTTAAAGTGATTTTTGTTACGACCAACCCGATTCCGATCAAGACGGCGGTAACCCTCATGGGATTAAAGGGCGGTGTGCTCAGGCCGCCGATGGTTCCGCCAACAACGGCGGAAACGGAACAATTGCGCTCTGTGATGAAAAGTCTGAACGTTGAAATGAAAGAGTAATTGTTGCTTCAGGCGTGATCGAACTCTCGCACAGGCTGATGCACGGCGGCCGGGGGCAGCACCCGGCCGCTTTTCATTCCACCTGTAGTGGACTTTGGCCGGCTTTTTGTATATAATTCTTATATTATAGTGAACGCAGAGTCAGGAGGAATTGGCAATGAAGTTTACCAAATGGCAGGGAATCGGCAACGATTTTGTCATTGTGAATGGATTTCAGGAAAAAATTGCGGATTATGCCAGCAAAGCGATTGAAGTCTGTGACAGACACTTTGGCATTGGCGCGGATGGCTTGGTTATTGCGTTGCCGTCGGATGTCGCTGATTTTCGGATGCGTATTTTTAACTCGGATGGCAGCGAAGCGGAAATGTGCGGCAATGTGACCCGCTGCTTCGCCCGTTTCGTTTATGAAACCGGTTTGACCAGCAAAACCGAATTGGCGATTGAAACATTGGCCGGAATCATTCGGCCGAAATTGATATTTGAAAACGGTGTTATTACCTCTGTATGCGTCGATATGGGTGAGCCTCGGTTGAAACGGTCTGAAATTCCCATGGTTGGCGACCCTGAGGACAAGGCGGTCAATGTTCCCTTGCTTGTCGATAACTCCAACTTTGCGGTAACTTGCGTCAGCATGGGGAATCCGCACTGCGTTGTTTTTGTTGATGACGTGGAAAATTTGGATTTGCAGATGTTTGGCCGTCCGATCGAAATACACCCGGCATTTCCCCGCAAGACAAATGTCGAATTCGTTCAGGTGCTCGACCGGCAGACGCTGCGTATGCGCGTATGGGAACGCGGTGCTGGCGTGACGCTTGCCTGCGGAACCGGAGCTTGTGCTACGTTGGTTGCTGCAGTGTTAAACGGTAAAACCGACCGACGGGCGACACTGAAACTAGATGGCGGAGAATTGCTGATTGAATGGCGTGAGGATAATCATATCTATAAAACCGGTCCTGCCAAAGAAGTGTTTA
>CAYLSL010000002.1:33260-51935 GCA_964386615.1 uncultured Veillonellaceae bacterium | reverse complement strand
CCACTCATCACGGCAATCACGGTATCTGCATTCGTCAGGCGCCGGGCTTGTTTTGCCTGATATGCATGCCCGTTGTGAAAGGGGTTGTATTCTGCGATGATCCCTACAGTTTGCATTGTCAGTTTGTTCCTTTTGTAATATAATTACTTAGACGTATGTTTCGGGCGGACAAGCTAATTATCCTGCCGGGATCGAAGAATGATTCGATTCATTATTTATTTTTGGGAGGTAAAAAAAGTGAAAGTACTCGTGGTAAACTGTGGAAGTTCTTCGCTAAAGTATCAATTGTTCAACATGGAAGATGAAAGCGTATTGGCCAAAGGGTTGGTCGATCGTATTGGTCTTGACGGTTCGGTGCTTAACCATCAACCGACAGGCAAACCGAAAGTTCCCCTGACAGCTGAAATTAAAAATCATACGGTTGCCATCAAAATGGTGCTGGATGCGTTGGCAGATCCAGAACACGGCGTAGTTTCCAGCATTGAAGAGATTGATGCGATTGGTCATCGGGTGGTCCATGGCGCAGAAAAGTTCAGCGACTCGGTCCTGATTTCGCCGGCTGTATTGGCTGCGCTTGATGAGTTCACCGAGCTGGCGCCGCTACACAATCCCCCCAACATTTCCGGGATCAATGCCTGTGCGGAGATTCTGCCGAATGTTCCTCAAGTCGGAGTTTTTGACACCGCCTTCCATCAAACGATGCCGAAGCATGCATTCCTTTATGGGATACCTTATGAAGCATATCAGAAGTATGGGGTTCGTCGTTATGGGTTCCATGGAACTTCGCACAAATATGTCTCGCAACGTGCTGCAGAGATGATCGGCGACCACATGAGCAATCTGCGGATTATTACCTGTCACCTCGGCAACGGCGCCAGCATTACTGCGATCAAGAATGGAAAATCGATTGATACCAGCATGGGTTTCACCCCGCTTGAAGGGTTGGTCATGGGTACCCGCTGCGGCGATATTGACCCGGCGATTGGTCCATATTTGATGCGTAAAGAAGGCATGACGCCAGACCAAATTGATACCTACCTGAACAAAAAATCAGGCGTACTTGGTTTGTCCGGCCTATCCAGCGATTTCCGCGACCTCGAAGAAGCAGCTGACAAAGGCAACGAACGGGCGCAATTGGCAATTGACGTATTCGCTTATACAGTGCGCAAGTATATCGGCAGCTACGCGGCAGCCATGGGTGGTGTCGATGCGATTGTCTTTACCGCAGGACTGGGCGAAAACTCGCCGCGCATGCGTGACCAGATCTGCAACGGCCTTGAATTTTTGGGAACGCGGGTTGATGCAGCCAAGAATGCAGGCCGCGGCAAAGAACAGGAAATCAGCGTAGACGGGTCGAAAGTGAAAATCTTTGTCATACCGACCAATGAAGAGCTGGTCATTGCCAGAGACACAAAAACAATCTGTTTGCCTTTGGTCAAGTAGAATTCTTGACAAGCTTTGGCAGCATCGCTATAATGGGTAAGGTGATTGAGCCTTGATAAAAGTCGATGTTTCTCAAATTCTTGCGCAAGTCGGCGATAGTCAGCCTTTTTCCTTAATTGTCGATGCTGATGCTATTGGTGAAACTGAGCCCTGGTTTGATGGTAATCTTGCTGTTTCCGGCGAAATCATCAATGTGGGCAATGCTTTCCGCTTTATCGCCCGGATTACCGGCAAGGCAACATTGGAATGCGGTCGCTGTCTCAGCGTATTCGAACAGCCAATTGTTTTTTCGCTGGAAGATGATGTTGATGCGGAAGAAATTGATCACATTGCTGGTACTCTTGATATTGCCGAAACACTTCGTGCTGCATTAATTTTTCACGAACCTATGCAACCGCTTTGTGATAAAGACTGTAAAGGACTTTGTTTTCACTGCGGGGTCGACCGTAACCGAACAGAATGCAAGTGCGAACAAAATGTGATTGATCCCCGGTTGGCTGGATTGAGCCGTTTGCTGGAATAATGAATTGTGAAGACTCTATATATATAGAGTGGCACGTGAAGGAGGTGTAATGACATGGCGGTACCCAAGCGGAAACTATCGAATTCACGGAAAAATCGGCGTCGGGCGAATTGGAAACTCACAGCTCCCAATCTTTCGGCCTGCCCACATTGCCACGAACTGAGAATGCCTCACCGGGTTTGTCCGGAATGCGGTTATTATGATGGTAAAGAAGTTGTCAAAAAGGCCGAATAGGTCTGAAAAAGTTTTGTAATTAAGATAGGATCGGGGTTGCCTGATCCTTTCTTTTTTATGTTCTTTTTTTTCTGTTGTATTTGACATATTAGGATGTGAACGATTGTATGATTGAAGAGGTTTATCCTGCGATATATCGGATGGAAATCCCGATTCCCAGGAGCCCGCTGAAAGCTACAAATGCTTATGTCATCAAAGGGACAGAACGGGCTCTGTTGATTGACAGCGGACAAAATTGCACCGAAGCCCTGACGGCGATTCAGGCAGGGTTGACTGAACTGCAGGTGGATCTGCAGCATACGGATATATTTGTGACCCATATGCATGCCGATCACTCCGGGCTACTGCCGTTTCTCAAGACGGAAACAACACGTATTTTCGCTAACGCGGAAGATGCGGCAGTGATCAATCATATGTTTATATCTGCCGATCCGATGGAACCGCTGCGCATCGCTGCCTGCCAAAATGGATTTGCACCGGATGAAGCGGTTGCTGCCATCCGGCGCCACCCAGGCAATGATATCGGTTCAAAAGCAGGGTTGGAATTTAATTATGTTGCCGATGGCGATATCATTGCTGCAGGGCCATTTAAGTTTTGTTGCGTCGCTACGCCCGGACATACGCAAGGGCATATTTGTTTATATGAACCGGAGCATAAACTGTTAATTTCCGGCGATCACATACTGGGGGACATCAGCCCCAATATCACTTATTATTGGGGTGAGCGCAATCCGTTGCAACAATTCCTGAACTCACTGAATTTGATTGAGCGGCTTGAAGTGGTACAAGTTCTGCCGGGCCACCGCCGAATGTTTAGTGACTGTCAGGGCAGGATTGAAGAACTGTATGCACACCACCAGCATCGCTTGTCTGAAGCTTATTCCATTTTGCAAAGCGGACCAATGACCGGCTACCAGGTAGCATCATATATGACCTGGGACATGGTTTTCCGCACCTGGGATGAAGTGGCGCCGGTCCAGAAATTCTTTGCTACAGGTGAAGCATTGGCTCATTTGCAGTTTCTGTTGGCGCAGGACAAAGTCCAGTGTAACTGGCAGGATGGTGCTTACTGGTACTCACAAAAATAATCTTAAAAATTATTACCGGTCTCAGGCCGGTTTTTTTATTTAAAATACTATTGCGTTCATATCTGCTTGCCGCTATAATTTTTATAGTAGCAGATAATAATATCAAGTGATATAAATGGTGTGGTGAATGTGGCGCGACAAGCCAAGAAGATTCGTCATGAACAACTGAAAAATCTGATTGAGCATTCGCCGTTTGTGACCGACGAGGAGTTGGCGATTCGGTTTGGCGTAAGCATTCAAACCATTCGTTTGGACCGGATGGAAATGGGTATTCCTGAATTGCGGGAACGTACCCGCCAGGTGGCGCAAGAAGCCCATGCCAATCCCAAAGCAATTGCCAGTCAAGATATGGTTGGCGAGATTCTGGATCTAGAATTGGGTAAATCGGGGATTTCAACCATGGTGGTGAGCCCGCTTATGGTATTTGAAAAAACAAAGCTGGCTCGCGGACATCATATTTTTGCGCAGGCCAATTCGTTGGCGTTGGCAGTTATGGATGCACCCGCTGCCGTAACGGGAGTTGCCAATATCAAATTTAAGGCGCCAGCCCGTGAAGGTGAAAAATTGGTGGCAAAAGCAGAAATCGTGAGAACCAGGGGAAATAAGAATTTTATTTGGGTCAAAATCCGTTCCGGTGCACAGGAAGTCTTTAGAGCCAAATTTATCATGGTATCACTGGAAGGATGACAAGAATGATAAAAATTGCTGTTGATGCAATGGGTGGAGATTTTGCCCCTGCAGAAATTGTGATGGGGGCAGTTGACGGCGCGCGAAATTTCGAATGCGAAGTGTTTTTGGTTGGCGATGAAGTTCGTATTCGGGAAGTTTTACACAAAATTCCCGACTGGGACAAATTGCCGGTGCGGATTGTTCATGCTTCGGAAACAATCGACATGAACGATCAGCCGGGTGCAGCGGTGCGACGCAAGAAAGATGCGTCTGTAGTCGTGGCGACAAGGTTGGTCAAAGAAAAACAGTGTGACGTGGCCATTGCGGCCGGACATACAGGCGCCGCCGCGGCAGCAGCATTGTTTGGCTTAGGCAGGATTAACGGAATTGAGCGTGCTGCCATTGCTACCGTGCTGCCCAATATGAATGGCAAAACGGTGATGCTGGATGCCGGGGCCAATGTAGACTCAAAACCCAAACATTTGGTACAGGCCGCGATTATGGGCTCAATTTATGCCGAATATGTCCTGGGAATGAAAAAACCGCGCGTAGGCTTGCTTAATATCGGTGAGGAACCATCCAAAGGGAACGAACAGGCGCTGGCAACTTTTCCGTTGTTGTCTGACCTGAAAACCATTAATTTTGTTGGTAACGTCGAAGGCCGTGATATTACGGCCGGCACTGTCGATGTAGTGGTATGCGACGGATTTGTCGGCAATATCGTACTCAAAACGGCGGAAGGATTGGCCAAGTCGTTGATGCAACTGGTCAAGGAAACCATTATGCAGGGCGGTGTTATGGCCAAATTGGGCGGGTTGCTCATCATGCCGGCAATGCAAAAACTGAAAAAAAAGCTGGATTATGCCGAGTATGGCGGCGCCCCTTTGTTGGGGGTGGATGGCGGTTTTATGATTTGTCATGGCAGCTCCAAAGCCAGGGCGATTGAAAGTGCTGTCCGTGCTGCCAAAGAGTTCTCGGAACAGCGGGTTGTTGAACATATTCGAGAAAACTTGATTCGGGAGGGATTGACCAGTGACAACAAAGATTGATCGCGCCGTAGGGATCGTTGGAATCGGTAGTTATGTCCCAGCAAAAACTGTTACCAATAAAGATATGGAAGCGATTGTTGAAACATCCGATGAGTGGATTTCAGACCGGACCGGTATAAAATGCCGACATTTTGTTGCAGACAACGAGCACACATCGGATTTAGCGACCAAAGCGGCAGAACGTGCTCTAAAAGATGCCAATCTGACTCCGGATGATATCGATCTGATTGTGGTTGCTACTGCCACGCCGGACATGTTGTTTCCATCGACAGCCTGCCTGGTGCAGCATAACCTGAATGCGAGCAAGGCAGCCGCCTATGATTTGTCGGCCGGTTGTTCTGGGTTTATGTATTCGATTGCAACGGCTAGTCAGTTCATCAAAACAGGTTTATACAAATACGTTCTGGTAATTGGGGCTGAAGCGCTTTCCCGGCTGATGGATTTTACCGACCGAAATACTTGTGTATTGTTTGGTGATGGTGCAGGGGCGGTAGTTTTGGGCGAAGTTCCTGAAGGGTATGGAATTTTGGGCATACATCTGGGATCAGATGGTGGTGGCGGTCCTCTGTTGAGTTTGCCGGCTGGTGGTACCAGAATTCCAGCCACGGAAGAATCCGTGAAAAATCGTTTGCATTATATCCATATGGAAGGCAATGAAGTTTTTAAATTTGCGGTCAAGATCATGGGCGAGGCTGCCTTCAAGGCGCTTGAACAAGCTGGAATGCAACCTGCCGATGTAGATTGGTTGATTCCGCATCAGGCCAATATCCGGATCATCCAGTCAGCGGCAAAGCGATTGAAAATGCCGATGGAAAAGGTAGTGGTCAATGTTGACCGTTATGGCAACACTTCGTCTGCATCGATTCCCATCGCGCTGGAAGAAGCGATTCATGACGGCCGAATTAAGTCGGGACAGACGGTAGTCATGGTTGGCTTTGGCGCCGGGCTCACTTGGGCATCGACAGTAATTCGTTGGCACCACAAATAATCGGACATTTTTAGAGGAGGCAACTTAGTTATGGCAAAAACGGCGTTTCTATTTCCCGGTCAAGGGTCGCAAAGCGTTGGAATGGGCAAGGCCCTGTATGATAATTTTCCTGTAGCAAAAGCGGTGTTTGAATCGGCTGATGCGGCGCTTGGCTATTCGATCAGCAAACTGTGTTTTGAAGGGCCGGAAGAGGAACTGCGCAAAACGGTCAACACACAACCCGCTATTCTGACGGTCAGTATCGCTGCTTTCCGCGTACTGCAGGAAGCTGGCGTGCAGGTTGATATCACTGCAGGGCACAGTCTGGGTGAGTATTCGGCGCTTGTAGCAGCTGGCGTGCTTGATTTTGCCGATGCAGTCCGCTTGGTCAACAAACGGGGCGCCTTCATGCAAGAAGCGGTTCCACTGGGGCAAGGCGCCATGGCTGCAGTCATGGGGATTGAGCGGGACAAGGTCGTGGCTATCTGCGCGGAAGTGGAAAAAGAACATGGTGCGGTGCAAGCCGTCAATTTCAATTGCCCAGGGCAGATCGTAATTGCCGGTACAACTACAGGCGTGGAAAAGGCGGCAGAAGCTCTAAAAGCTGCTGGCGCAAAGCGCGCGATATTATTGCCGGTGAGTGCACCGTTTCATAGTTCCCTGTTACAACCGGCAGCCGAAAAACTGGCGTTGGAGTTGGCAAAAGTCGAGTTTCATGAACCGAAAATCCCGGTTGTGGCCAATGTGAATGGCAAAGCATCTTTTTCCAAGGATGGCATCAAAGAATTGTTGGTGACTCAGGCTGCCAACCCGGTCCTTTGGGAAGATTGCGTGGCAACTGTCGCAGAGTATGGTGCTGATGTGAGCATTGAAGTGGGGCCAGGAAAAGTTTTGACGGGTTTTACCAAGAAAATTGCGCCGCAAATCACTACTTTGAATGTTGAAGATTTGGAGTCATTACAAAAAACGCTTGATTATTTCAAGGAGGTCCGCTAAAATGCTATTAGCCAACAAAACGGCTCTTGTTACCGGCGCTTCTAGAGGAATTGGCCGCGCGACCGCTATTGAACTGGCAAAGGCCGGGGCTAAAGTTGCTGTAAACTATGCCGGAAATCGTGCCGCAGCCGAAGAAGTGGTGGCACTGATTGAAGCAGCCGGTGGTCAGGCATTTATGGTTCAAGCTGATGTTGGCGACTCTGCTGCAGTAGATGCGATGGTTAAATCTGTCGTAGAGCGTTTCGGCTCGATTGATATTTTGGTTAATAATGCCGGAATTACCCGGGATAATCTGATTATGCGCATGAAAGAAGAAGATTGGGACGCTGTAATTCATACCAATCTGAAAGGCATCTTCAACTGCACAAAACTTGTTTCCAAGTTAATGATGAAGCAACGTTACGGTCGTATCGTGAACCTGACGTCGGTTGTCGGCGTGATGGGCAATGCAGGTCAATCCAACTATGCTGCGGCAAAAGCCGGTGTGATTGGATTCACCAAGTCGATGGCCAAGGAATTGGCATCACGAAATATCAATGTCAATGCAGTTGCTCCAGGATATATTTCGACGGATATGACGGCTGATTTGCCTGAGCAAGCCAAAACAGACCTTCAGTCGCAAATTCCTCTCCAACGCTTGGGAAATCCCGCAGATGTCGCTAGTGCGGTACTGTTTCTGGTATCGCCCGGCGCTGACTATATAACGGGCCAGACACTTCATGTTGATGGCGGAATGGTAATGTGAACAACAGGACACACTTTGGAAGGAGGTGAAAAGCATGTCGACATTTGAAACAGTCAAGCGGATCGTGGTAGATCAGCTGCAGGTAGCTGCCGACGACGTCAAAATCGATTCCACGTTTATTGATGATCTTGGCGCAGACTCTCTGGACATCGTGGAATTGATCATGGCTTTTGAAGAGGAATTCAACATTGAAATCCCTGACGAAATCGCCGAAAAGATCAAGACCGTCAAGGACGCGGTGGACTATATTGAGAAGGAAAAACAAGCTTAACTGATTGTTGCGTGAGAAAGTCCCGCGGAACTGTTTCGCGGGACTTTCTTAAAGCGACCGAGACTCATTAGGTTATCTGTAGATGTCGATTGGGGGATTAAGGCAATTGAAACTCCCGGAGTTAAGAATAGGAAAACTGGTTGCAAAAGTTCCAGTTATTCAAGGTGGTATGGCTATTCGTCTTTCGACGGCGCCGCTTGCAGCGGCAGTGGCCCGTGAGGGTGGAATTGGCCTGATTGCCGCATCTGGAATGACAGTGGACGAGTTGCGCAATGAAATTCGACTGGCCAGATCCCTGACTGATGGGATCGTAGGTATCAATATGATGGTTGCGGCTCGTTCCTTTGCAGTTATGATAAAAACTGCCATTGAGGAAGGCATTGACTTGGTTGTTGCTGGTGCAGGTTTTTCCCGCGATATGTTTGCTTTGGGCAAAGAGTCGGGTACACCAATTGTTCCTATTGTCTCGAGTGCCAAGTTGGCCCGTATTTCCGAAGTATTGGGTGCAGCGGCAGTAATTGTCGAGGGGAAGGAAGCTGGCGGTCACTTGGGTACAGACCGCTCAATGCGGGTGATTGTTCCCGAAGTGCGAGCTGCGGTGAAAATCCCGGTAATCGGTGCTGGCGGTGTAATGAATGGAAAAGATATCGTCGATGTGATCCGCCTTGGCGGCAATGGCGTTCAAATGGGAATTCGATTTGCCGCCAGTGAAGAGTCCAATGCAGGTCCGGCATTAAAAGAGTTCTATTTAAAAGCCAAACCGGAAGATGTGATGTTGATCAACAGTCCGGTAGGTTTGCCGGGGCAGGCGGTACGCAACCCATTTGCTGCCAAGATTGCAGATGGCACCGTACCTAAACCGGATTCCTGCGACGCTTGTTTGAAACATTGTTCCCAATCTTTCTGTATTATCAAAGCGCTGATTCGCGCTCAACAGGGTGATGTAGAGACCGGACTGGTCTTTACCGGTGAAAATGTTTACCAAATCGATAAAATTTTATCAGTCAAGGAAATCATGGCAACGTTGGTTAAAGAAGCCGAAGCGACTGAATGATGAGGAGTGACTGAATTGAAGAAACGTGTAGTAATAACCGGTGTAGGCGCTATTTCCCCTATCGGCAATACTGCGGCTGAATTTTGGCAGGCGCTATTGGATGGTAAATCAGGGATTGGGCTGATCACACGCTTTGATGCTGCAGAATATGATGCGAAAATTGCCGGCGAGGTCAAAGGGTTCGACCCGACTGTTTTTATTGATAAAAAAGAGGCTCGCCGCATGGACCGTTTTACACAATTTGCGATTGCCGCTGCTAAAATGGCTTTGGACGATTCCGGCATGGATCTCGAAAAAGAAGACAAATCCCGTATCGGTTCTTACGTTGGGTCCGGCATTGGCGGCATGGATACCTTGCATGACCAATATAAGACGCTGTTTGAAAAAGGCCCGAACCGGATCAGTCCGTTCTTTATCCCGATGATGATCGCCAATATGGCGGCGGGACAGGTTTCAATCGCTTTTGGTCTTCAAGGACCGAGCAGTTGTGTGGTCACTGCCTGCGCGACAGGCACCAATTGCATTGGTGATGCAATGAAAGTAATCCAGCGCGGTGATGCCGACGTGATGGTGGCTGGTGGAACTGAAGCGGCGATTTCTCCTGCCGGCATGGCTGGTTTTTGCTCGATGAAAGCGTTGTCGACCCGTAACGATGCGCCGGAAAAAGCTTCCCGCCCATTTGAAAAAGATCGTGACGGCTTTGTCATGGGCGAAGGATCTGGCGTAGTGATTCTGGAATCATTGGAACATGCATTGGCCCGCGGTGCACGAATTTATGCGGAACTGGCAGGATATGGCACGAATGCTGACGCATACCATGTCACGGCTCCGGCTCCCGAAGGCGCTCAAGCAGCCCGTTGCATGGAATTGGCGATTAAAGATGCCGGACTGCAAGTGACGGATGTTGATTATATCAATGCGCATGGCACTTCAACACCTTTGAATGACAAGAATGAGACGTTGGGAATTAAACGGCTGTTTGGCGACCATGCCCAAAATATAGCGGTCAGTTCGATCAAATCAATGACCGGGCATCTGCTCGGCGCTGCCGGTGGGATCGAATGTGTGGCCACAGCTTTGACTGTTGCAAACGATATGATGCCGCCGACGATCAATTATGACAATCCCGATCCGGAACTTGATCTTGATTACGTCCCCAATCAAGCCAGGGCAAAAGTTGTAAAAGTTGCGCTATCCAATTCGTTTGGTTTTGGCGGCCATAATGCAACCCTGCTCATCAAAAAGTTTGAACAGTAATCTTAACCGGGAGCGTCTTCAAACGTTGATGACGACTCTCGGTTTTTCTTTTGCCCAACCGCAACTTTTGCTTCAGGCATTGGTGCATTCTTCGTATGCAAATGAAAACCCAAAACTGCAAATGGCTCATAATGAACGACTCGAGTTTTTGGGTGATGCCGTACTGGAACTGATTGTCAGCCATTGGCTGTACAGGGCGGAACCGGAATTAACTGAAGGCGCAATGACCCGGGCTCGTTCCGCCGTGGTATGTGAACGCAGTTTGGCTGCCGCAGCACGACGAATAGGATTGCCACAGTATATTTTACTCGGCTGTGGGGAACAGGCGAGCGATGCTAAAGGCAGGCCTTCGATTCTGGCTGATGCTTTTGAAGCTGTGATTGGCGCAATTTACCTTGATGGTGGACTGTCTGCCGCTACAACATTTGTCGAAACTGTTTTGTCAGAAATGTTGGTGCAAGCCAGATCAGGCCTCTTATTCGCTGATTATAAAACAATGTTGCAGGAAGAACTCCAGAAGGAAGGTCCAAAAAATATTGTCTATGCTGTTACGATAGAATCGGGACCTGCCCACGCTCGTCAATTTACCGTTTCTGTGTCACTTGACGGTACTGTATTGGGCGTTGGTACGGGGAAAAGTAAAAAAATAGCGGAACAGTCAGCGGCGCAAGCAGCACTGAACCATTTAAAACAGTTGGAGTAATTTCTGACTGTTTTTTCTTGTTTTTTCTCGCAAGGATTTATGATATGGATGCAGAACATAATAATACTGGATATGTGAATCAATAGCGCAGGGAGGTTTTTGCATGACGGTTCTGAAGGTTTCTGCCCAATCCAATCCTAAATCGGTCGCAGGCGCCCTGGCATCAGTTGTGCGAGAACAGGGAACTGCTGAAATGCAGGCGATAGGCGCGGGCGCCGTTAATCAGTCCATGAAGGCCATTGCGATTGCCCGTGGTTATCTTGCCCCGGCAGGAGTAAATCTGGTGGCGATTCCTGCTTTTGTTGATGTAGAAATTGACGGGCAATTAAAAACCGCAATTCATTTTGTTGTTGAGCCGCGTTAATGGCTGTACGGGACAAATATAACCTGCCCGCTACAATACGGGCAGGTTATATTTGTGATTCCGGCTGTCTCGTGTTAAAATTTCTCTGGTCGGATTTGATGATACTATTGACGAAATCATGAGATATAAAGACTGGATGTGATCGTTTGCTGCTAAAAAAGTTCGAGGTCTTTGGATTTAAATCATTCGCCGACAAGACCGAACTTGAACTCAGCCCTGGTATCAATGCAATTGTAGGCCCGAATGGTAGCGGTAAAAGTAATATCTCGGATGCGATTCGTTGGGCATTGGGAGAACAAAGTATCCGAACCCTGCGGGGCGCAAAAATGGAAGATGTGATTTTTGCCGGGACTACCCACCGACGACCACTGGGGATTGCTGAGGTCTCGCTTACCTTTGATAATTATGACGCATTGTTGCCGCTGGATTTTGGGGAAGTTACGATAACCCGGCGTGTGTTTCGTTCGGGTGAAAGCGAGTATCTGATCAATAAATCGCAGTGCCGGCTGAAGGATTTGCATGAATTGTTGGCAGGGACCGGTTTGGGCCGTGAATCGATGGCAGTGATTGGTCAAAATAAAATTGATGAAATTCTCAACAGCAAGCCGGAAGAACGAAGACTACTGTTTGAGGAAGTCATAGGAATTGCCCGCTATAAACAACGTCGTAAAGATGCGGTTCGCAAAATGGATGATACGGAACAAAATTTGACCCGGGTGCGTGATATCATTGCCGAAATTGAGTCCCAGCTTGAACCGCTCAAGGAAAGCGCTGATAAAACGAACCGATATAATCAACTTTATGCTGAATATGTAAAATGCAAGACTACATTGTATGTAAATCGCTTTGATAAAGCGCAGAAGCAGCTGACAGCATTGGCGACGGAAGAAAAGAAAGCCTTGGATGCAGCGATTGCAGCGATGACCCAGACATCCGTTACCGAAAGTGAACGGGAATTGTTAGCCGCTGAACTGGCCAACACAGATGAACAATTGTTGTATTATGACCGCGTATTGGCCACCAGCAATCTTTCATTGCAAAAAACTGATGGTCAGATTCAGGTGGGGCGCGAGCGGTTGGAGCATATTGGCCAACGCCAAGAAAAATTGACCAGTGAAAAAGCTACATTATCATCGCGGCTCGAGTTTTTGGCGGGTTCGATATCTGAGAGCAAAGAACAACTGGCTGTTTTGCAAAATGAGGAAGCCCAAGCAACGGTAGAATTAAATGAAGCTGCAACACGGCTTGATCAGCAAACGCAATTGATTAAATCTCTGCAACAGCAAATTCATGAAACCCGTGACCTGGTTTTTGATCAACTACAGGAAGTGGTTGACGAACGCAATAATTTGCGGCAGGCTGAACGCGAAATTGAAATATTGTCCCAGCAGAAGAACCGGCTCACGCGTGAAATGGAGTCTTTATCAACTGAATATCAGGCGGCCTGGGATCTGCGGCGTACCAAAGAAGTCGAATTGCAACAGCAGAGCAAACTGTTACAAACACTATTGCGGCAACAGGAAGCATTGCTGAAAGAAAAGGAAACACTCCAGACAGAGCTGCGCAAACTGCAACAACGGGAACAACAATTGACGAACCAACGCCAGGAGTATCTTTCCAAGCGCAAAGTGCTGGCTTCTATGCAAAGTGCTTATGAAGGCTTTAGTTTTGGCAGTCGTAGCGTATTGCGAAGTACAGAACCATGGAAAAAAGGCGTATTAGGCGCCGTAGCTCAATTATTGACGGTGCCGGATGCTTATGTAACAGCGATTGAAACGACACTGGGACAGACCTTGCAGAATATTGTCACAGAAGATGAACAAACCGCCAAAGCGGCAGTGAATTACTTGAAAGAAGGCCGTTTGGGGCGGGCAACTTTTTTGCCGCTTCAATCGATTCGCTCTCAGGCGCCCCGTGAACATGATGTAGCCGCCGCTGCTTCTGCCGGAGCGATCGGCTTGGCCTCGTCACTAGTCCAATCGGAGCCGCGCTATAAGGTTTTGGTCGAAATGTTATTGGGCCGGACCATAGTTGCCACGGATCTGGATTCTGCCATGCGCATTGCCAAAAACAGCGGACAGCGTGTTCGTGTGGTTACGCTTGACGGAGAGCTGATTAATCCAGGCGGGGCAATAACCGGTGGACGCTCCAGTCAAAAAGAACAAGGCTTTTTAAGTCGCCAGAATGAAATCGATGAACTGACCCGGAGTATTGGACAGGTTGAAACCGCACTTGAACAGTCGACAACAGAGATAACCCAGGCAACGGAAGCGTTGGCAAAACAGGAATCATTATTGCAGCAGACTAGTGTTGAGCAGTCGCAGGCGGAATTGCAACGCGCCGATATTGACAGGGGACTTGTCCGGTGGCGGCAAGATGAACAACGTTTGAAACTGGCGGTTGAAACCTGCCGACAGGAATTGGAACAAAGCGAAATAAATAAGCGGCAACAAATTGCCCTGGTAGAGCAGACACAAATACGACTGGAATCTTTGCGGGAACGGGAAGCGCAAAATAAGGGGAAAATTGATGAGTGGCAGGCCAGTCTGGCCCAAACCCAGGCTGAGCGGGAACTGCAGGACCAATTTGTCACTGAATTGAGGATTCGGCAGAATGACTTGAGTCACCGCCGTGAAAATGCTGTTGCTGATCAAACCCGTCAGGCAGAAGAAAAAGCCAGGCATGACACACAATGGGCCATGTTGCAGACGGAGCTGGCAACCGTTGCCGGGCAAACCGAACAAACTACAGTGGAATTAAATAATGCTTTGTTCGAACGGGAGCAGTTGCTGAAGAAAACCGAAACTTATCGATCCTTCCGCGCCGAACTGTATACTGCAAAAACGAATTTGCAGGTCGAGGTGCAAAAACTGGACCGAAGTCTGCGTGACCTGAAACGGCGATGCCACGATCTAGAAGAAAAGGCGCATGCACTGCGACTGGATAGTGCAAAATTTGAATATGAATTGAAACATTGCCGCGAACAAATTGAAACACAATATAACATGACACTCGAAGCTGCCTATAAAAACCGAATCGACGCGCCCGTTGCCGAAATTGAAGCAGAAGCCGGGCGTTGCGAGGCGGCCATTCAAGAAATCGGGCCGGTGAATCCGGCGGCAGTCGAAGAATATCGCCGGGCTGCCGATCGTTATGATTTTATGCTTTCGCAGGCGACTGACCTAGAGACGGCAGCAGCATCGCTACGGCAAATTATCGCTGACATTGATCGCACGATGGCAGAACGGTTTGCCGAAGGATTTGCTGCAATTAACACACATTTCGCCGATATTTTCGTTCGGTTGTTTGGTGGCGGCAGTGCCGTACTGGAACTTTCACAATCTGATAACATTCTGGAGTCAGGAGTGGAGATTTTTGTCCAACCACCGGGAAAACGGCGTCAAAACCTGGCGTTGCTGTCAGGGGGCGAAAGGGCACTGACCGTTATTTCGATCTTGTTTTCATTCCTGGCCTATCGGCCGGCGCCTTTTTGTGTGATTGACGAGATAGACTCTGCCCTGGATGAGTCCAATGTGCGTCGTTTCAGTGAATTTTTGGCCGAGTATTCGAAACACAGCCAGTTTATTGTGGTCACCCACCGCAAAGGAACGATGGAAGCCGCTGATATCTTGCATGGCGTGACCATGGAAGATTCCGGTGTTTCACGTCTGGTATCGGTGAAGTTTTTGGAAGATGGTAAAGCGATGGAAGAGGGGCGAATGATGCGTGGGACTAATTGATTCATTAAAAAGCGGATTGGAAAAAAGCCGTCGCAATTTGGCGGAAAAACTCGGCGGATTGATCCGCGGGTCTTCAGCCTTGGATGACGACTTTTTTGAAGAATTGGAAGCAACTTTGATTTTGTCGGATACCGGCGCTACGGTTGCCAGCCGTTTGATTGAATCGGCCCGCAAAACGGTTCGGAAAAATAACTTGCAGAATCCAGCCGAGATATTGCCGGTTCTGGAACAAGAAATTGCCGCAATGATGATGGATGATGGTTCCGGCGCCTTACCAGTTACTGAATCGCCACATGTAATTTTGATCGTTGGTGTGAATGGATCTGGAAAAACAACCTCCATTGGCAAGTTGGCATTTCACTATATTCAACAAGGGAAAAAGGTATTGTTGGCAGCAGGCGACACTTTTCGGGCCGCGGCCGGTGAACAGTTGACCCTCTGGGCAGAACGAACCGGCGCGGAAATTGTTTGTCACGGCGAGGGGGCCGATCCGGCGGCAGTGGTCTATGATTCAATGGCGGCAGCCAAGGCGCGCAAAACCGATGTATTGATCATTGATACGGCAGGACGGTTGCACACAAAAACCAATCTGATGGAAGAGCTGAAGAAAATTCGCCGCGTTATTCAACGGGAATTACCGTCAGCGCCACAGGAAACATTATTGGTGTTGGATGCCGTTACTGGCCAAAATGCCTTGCATCAGGCGAAGATTTTCAATGAAGTCACGGAACTGACTGGTGTGATTCTGACGAAACTGGAAGGAACGGCCAAAGGCGGTTTTGCAATTTCCATCAAAACCGAACTGGGAGTTCCCGTGCGGTGGGTTGGGTTGGGAGAGAAAAAGGAAGACTTTGCGCCGTTTGACGCAACCGCATATGCCCATGCATTATTGAGCGAAAAATAATTTTGCGTTGATAAGTCGAAAGTCTCGCAGCGAAAACGGGACTTTCTTTTTTTGCGCAATAAAAAATTTGTTTTTAGTATTGACAAATAAATCTGAATTCACCATACTTAATATGTAAACGTTTCCATCAGGAGATTATCGTTATGGCGCATGCTACCCGACCCCGTGGGTCCGTTACGATTAAAGACGTGGCAAAGAAGGCTGGCACCTCCATTGCCACGGTTTCTTATGTTTTCAGTAATGTTGAGCGTTACTTGCGGCCTGAGTTGCGTGAGCGAGTTTTGCAGGCCGCAGCAGAAATCGGTTATGTGAAAAATGCCGCTGCCAGCAGTCTAAAAGGCAAACGCCGAGGAATTTTGGCAGTGGTTGTTGCCCAGTTTGGCAACACGTTCTTTACCCGCATGTGTGTGGAAATTGTATCAATAGCCCGACAAGAAGGCTATGTGGTGACGTTGTGCAACAGCGAAGAGGATCTCCAACAAGAGAGGATTATTCTGGAACGATTGATTGCACAGCGAATTGATGGATGCATTCTCTGCCCGGCCTTTTCTCGCAGTGATAATGTCGAACTGCTGCGCCGGCACAATGTTCCGTATGTTGTATTGGAGCGGTCCCTGGAAGCAGAAGCCCCGCTGTATCCTTTTGTTGGTCATGATAATTTTCAGTCAGGCTATTTGGCTACGAAAACTTTGCTTGATGCGGGACATCGTAAGATCGCCTTCTTGGGTTGGGATGCACCGATCCCCAATGTGCGTGAACGGGTCGACGGATACAGCACTGCTATGCGTGAGCGGGGGTTGAATGAGAGTGAACAGTTGATAATGCTTGATGAGCTCTCGATGGATGCGGGGCGTTTAATGGCGGAAAAATTGGACTTGGACAAAGTTTCTGCCGTGGTTCTTGGTCACCACGAATCCGCAAAAGGAGTATTGTTACATTTTCAGGAGAAAGGAGTGGTATGGCCCGGGAAGGTTTCCGTCGTCCTGATTGGCACGCCGGAATGGACAGAAATGCTCCGGCCCCGTTTGACCTGTGTAAAACGACCAGAACAACAAATGGGGCAAGCGGCAGCGCAGGCGCTGTTGGAAAAAATGAACGATCCACAAAAAAGTGTGCAAAGCCGGGTGTTTCCGTGTACTTTGCAGCCGGGACAATCTGTTGCAGAATTTAATCAGGAGGGGAAAGAATTATGAACAAAACTTCACGTCTCATGCTTTCGTTACTCATTATTATTGCAATGATTATTACCTTGGCGGGTTGTGGCGTCAAACAGCAGGCAGCTGAGAAAAAAGAAGAAGTCAAATGGCCGACCAAGGATATTACTGTGGTTGTTCCCTGGAATCCCGGGGGCGGAACAGACTTGACGGTTCGTGCGTTGACAACGGAAATGTCAAAAATACTTGGAGTAAATATCGCTGTTGTGAATACGCCGGGCGCTAACGGCTCGGTTGGCACCAAAAGCGTATGGAACGCCAAGCATGACGGCTATACAATTTTGGGCGCCGGTTTTATGCCATTTACCAGTTATCAGGTCATGGGGTACATGGATCAGGGGCACAAAGAGTGGATTACATGGACCGCAACCTTTTCGCCCAACGTGCTGGCAGTTCGCGCTGAATCTCCCTATAAAGATGCTAAATCGCTGTTAGCGGCATTCAAGGCGAAACCAGGCGCAGTTACCGCCGGAACCGCTGGTGTTGGCTCGGGCGGGCACATGGGGATTGAAATCATTCGTCGTGCCGGAAAATTTGAATACAAACATGTTCCTTATCAAGGCGGCAACCCGGCGATTATTGCCACCCTGGGCGGAGAAGTCGATTTCACGCCGCAATTGTCGATGGAAATGACAGATATGTTCCGTGCCGGTAAGTTAATCGCGCTGGCTTCCTTGAGCGACAAGCCCTTGGAGATTGATGGAGTAAAGCCGATTCCTTCACTTGGCAACGAGTTGCCGGACCTGAAGAAGACGTTGCCGATGGGCGAATTCTTTGGTCTGACCATGCCGAAAGATGCGCCGCCGGAAGCGATCAAAAAAATTGACGACGCATTCAAGAAAGCAATGCAGAGTGAAACGATGAAGAAGTTTGCCAAAGATAAAGGGGTTGTTCTGGTTGGCTATGGCCCGGAAGAATCACTGAAAAAACTGGATAACCTGGCGTCTGTTGTCTGCTGGACTTTGTTTGATACGGGTACTGCAAAAATCTCTCCTGAGAAATTCAACATCGCCAAGCCTTAATTTTCTCGCTGTTGCGGGCCGGCTGACGGTCGGCCCGCAAATTCTCTGACAAAGGATGGATACGTGTGCGAACTTCACTACGTCCCGGCAGTACTGGCGATTTTTTCTCAGCCCTGCTGCTGATCCTCTTTACCGGCTTTTTATTTCAACAAAGTCTGCTGATTCACGAAGAGGCAAAAGTTGCCTGGCAGGTTTCACCGGCGCTGTTGCCGGTATTTTTGGGTTCCTGTCTGTTGCTTTGTTCGCTGATTCTGTTATTGCGAAGCATGAAACAGCAAAGAGCAGCCGCATTGTCCGGATCGGTCAAACAGCATATTTTTAATTGGTTTTGCGCTGAAAACTCGGATTGGAAACGGGTATTGGGCGGAATTGCTCTCTTGGCTATCTATATATTTGCCTTGGTCCCTGTTTTTGAATTCTGGCTTTCTTCCT
>CAYLSL010000002.1:13461-33160 GCA_964386615.1 uncultured Veillonellaceae bacterium | reverse complement strand
TTGGCTATCTATATATTTGCCTTGGTCCCTGTTTTTGAATTCTGGCTTTCTTCCTCCATGTTTTTATTGGCAATTTTTTTATATTTGCGGGCTAGCTCCTATGTGGGTATTGTCTTGGTGACGATTGGCACAGTGGGAGGAATCATTGTGCTGTTCAATAAAATTTTCAATGTAACGTTGCCGTAGAGGGGAATTGTATGGAATTTCAATACTTATCGCATGCATTAAGCCTGCTGGCCACACCGGAAGCGGCAATTACCCTAATTCTGTCGGTTTTTTTTGGATTGATCGTCGGTATGTTGCCAGGCTTGACTGCAACAATGGCTGTCGCTTTATTGACAGGACTTACTTATAAGACTAGTCCGGACATGGCGATTCTTTCTCTGATTGGAGTATATGTTGGCGCAATTTCTGGTGGCTGCCAATCGGCAATTTTGTTAAATATTCCCGGGACACCGGCATCTGCGGCTACTGCTCAAGATGGTTATCCGATGGGGCAGCAGGGAAAAGGCGGCTTAGCGATTTTCCTTGCAACATCAGCTTCTGCACTCGGCACATTGGGCAGTGTCATATTTCTATTATTTTTGACCCCGTTATTGACTAATTTTGCCTTGAAATTTGGTTCCTGGGAATTCTTTTTGCTGGCAGTGTTCGGAATCATGATCTGCGGGCAATTAGCTTCGGGCGGAGATCCTCTCAAAGGTTGGATTTCCGGCATACTTGGTTTGCTGGCTTCACTTGTGGGGTTAGATGGATTGCAAGGGGTTCCGCGGTTTTCGTTCGATAATATAGATTTGATGGCTGGTTTTTCATTAATTCCGATCATGATCGGCTTGTTTGGTTTTCCCGAAATTGTAGCTTCTTTTAAAAAGACCAAAACTGTGGTAGGCGAACTGCAAAGCATTGACTATATGGAAGGTTGGCGAATTTTAGGTCGTAATTGGGAAACGATCATTCGTTCAACATTTATTGGTGTCATGGTTGGAATAATTCCCGGTGTCGGTGAAGATGTCGGCGGCTGGTTATCATATTGGGCGGCCCGGATGCGCAGCAAAGCCCGATCCCTTTTTGGCAAGGGAAATCCGGAAGGGGTTGTATCGGCGGAAACTGGCAATAACGCCTGTATCGGCGGCGCAATTATTCCGATCTTATCTTTGGCGGTGCCCGGCAGTGCGCCGGCAGCAGTATTGATGGCTGCATTTTGGCTACATGGATTGCGGCCAGGCCCTTTGATGATGACGGAAACACCAGGATTTTTATATACGGTTGCAATTTATCTGGTTGCTTCGTCTTTTGTCATGTGGGCACTTGGTTTGCTAATTTCGCGCTTTACGGTAAAAATTCTGCAAGTATCACCGCAAATTCTAATGCCGGTTGTATTCCTATTTTGCGTGGTGGGATCCTATGTCATCAATGATCGCATTTTCGACGTTTGGGTTATGTTTGGTTTCGGTTTCGTCGGATTATTTCTTGCTCATATGAAATTTCCCAGTGCACCATTCTTACTCGGAGTTATTCTCGGCCCGATGGCCGACACCAATTTAAGGCGGGCCCTGACATTATCCGACGGTAGTATTTTGCCGTTCTTTACGCGGCCAATCTGTCTGTTTTTTGCTATCATTATTGCGCTGATGATCGCAGCCCAACTGGGGTTGTTTGATCGTTGGGCTGCCAAAGACGTTAGCGAATCTGCGGGAGGGAAATAAAATGTTGAAACCGATTCGGGTAGGCCTGATTGGTAGCGGGTTCGTGGCTGAACTGCATATGCATGCCTACCGAAGGGTATATGGAGTTGCCGTTTCTGTTGCGGCAGTCGTGTCGCGTGGCGACCATGTGCTGGATTTTGCCAAAAAGTATCAGATTGCAAAAGTATACCGTGATTTTAAAGAAATACTCAAAGACCCGGAGATTGATGTGATTGACATCTGTACTCCGGCGGTTTTGCACGCACCGATGATTGTCGAAGCGATGCAGGCGGGTAAGCATGTCATTTGTGAAAAACCCTTCACCGGTTATTTTGGCCGTCAAAATGACCCGGCGCCAATTGGCCGAAAAATGTCGAAGGCGCTGATGTATGAGCGGGTCATGGAAGAAATGGCTGAGACTCAGCGCAAAATTTCTGCCAGTGGGCAGTTGTTCATGTATGCGGAAAACTGGGTCTATGCGCCAGCTGTAGCAAAAAGCGCCGAAATTATCCGTAAGACAAAAGACAAGATTTTGTTTATGAAAGCAGAAGAAAGTCACAGCGGATCTCATGCCGACCATGCTGCGCGTTGGGACCTGACGGGAGGAGGCGCGCTGATTCGCCAGGGGTGTCATCCCTTGTCGGCAGTGTTATACCTTAAACAGGTTGAAGCAAAGGCCAGGGGCGAAAAAATTGCTATCGCGGATGTCACGGCGGATGTCGGCAACATTGGCGATGGTCTTTCTCCACAGGATCACCAGTATATTTTGTCGCATCCGGTTGACGTGGAAGATTGGGCGATGATGAATATGACGTTTACCGATGGAACCAAAAGCACGGTTTTTGCCGGCGATATGATTTTGGGTGGAGTACGCAATCTGGTTGAAACATACACAAGCGGCGGAATACTCAATGCCAACATCTGTCCCAACACGGGGATGATGAGTTATCTGACTGATGAAAGTAAACTGTCAGATGTATATATCACTGAAAAAGTAGACCGTAAAACTGGCTGGCAGTTTGTTTGTCTGGAAGAAGAATGGACCCGCGGCTACATCCAGGAGATCCAGGATTTTATGGAGTGTGTGTCGCAAGGGCGCGAGCCGCTGGCTGATCTGACGCTGGCCTTTGAAACAATTCAAGCTACTTATGCAGCATATTGGTCGGCTGAGGAAGGGAAACGGATCAAACTATAAACAACGTGGCAGAGAAGCTTGCAGAACTGGCCTGAAATATGAGAGAAGACCTGGAACAGCATTTCCAGGTCTTCTCTCATATAGCTCGTGGGCAGGAATCATAGTCCAGGTGGCGAATAAACAATCTAAAACAAGCAGATAAATGCAAACTAAAGAAATTTGTAGGAAAACAGGAAGGAAGGAATCTCAATGCAAACGAATGAAATTGCGATCCAGGTTGATTTGGTAAAATGTACGCGTTGCGGTTTTTGCAGTGAAGTCTGTCCGTCAGGCATTATTCGTGTGGATGACACCGGCCCGGTTTTGATTGCGCCCAAAGCCTGTATTAAATGTGGCCACTGCGTAGCTGTTTGCCCGCAGGCAGCGATTGATCACAATCGAAATCAGCTGGCTAGTCAAACCGAAATTTCGCAATTTGCCAAACTGACTGCTGAAGAGGCAGAGCGATTTCTAAGAGGCCGTCGTTCCATTCGCGCTTATAAGCCGGAAAAAATTTCACCCGACACATTATTGCGGTTGTTGAATGTAGCACGCATGGCGCCTTCCGGTGGAAACTCACAGGGGATTTCATTTTTGGTTTTGAGTGATCCAGAAGTTCTTAAACAGATTTCTGCGACTGTAATTGAATGGCTGGAAGAGCAAATCCGTCAGGAAGTGGCTTGGGTCAAACCTTATGCCGGCATGGCAAAAATTTATCGTGAGACCGGCTATGACGTGGTATTGCGCGGCGCACCCCACTTGGTCCTGGCGCTGGCAGCAAGTAAAAATCCGATTGGACGGGATAACGGGCGTTATGCTTTGACCTATACGGAACTGTTTGCCCCGGCGCTAGGCCTGGGGAGTTGTTGGGCTGGGTTCTTTGAGATGGCTGCTTTTGCAAACTATCCGCCACTGCTTGATTTGCTTGGCCTGCCTGAAGGGAAAGCAATTACCGGCGCACTGATGCTGGGCGTACCCAAATATCAATATCAACGATTAGTTGAACGAAATCCATTGGTCGTGGAAATCCGCTAACAATGGCGGCATGAATTTGTTTGAATGCAATTTTGCACAACCGGCATCACTGTCAAGGATTAATCCTTGACAGTGATGCCGGTTTGTTTTATAATCATTCCATGATTGAAAAGATGGTTCGGGTTGGCCGTTTATACGATTACTATGGTGCATTGCTTACGGAGCATCAGAAAAAATGCCTGGAGCTGCATTATCTGCAAGATTTTTCGCTGGGCGAAATCGCTGCAGAACTCGCGGTTTCCCGCCAGGCCATCAATGACATTTTGCGACGCACCGAAGAATCTTTGGAGCAATACGAAGCGAAACTTGGCTTAATAGCGCAGGAGCAAAAGCGGATGCAAGCCCTCCAAAATATCAAATCGTTATTGTTGGCGGCCCGGGAAAAAGTACAGAATGATCCAGTCTTGTTGCAAAAAGCGTTGGATGAAATCGACAGTATTCTCAAACAAGAGATGAGGGACTAGGTAGTGTTATTTTCAGGATTAGCAGATCGCCTTCAAGGAATTTTCAAAAATTTGCGCGGCCGCGGTCGCTTGTCGGAATCCGATGTTAATGAGTGTTTACGGGAAATCAGAATGGCCCTGTTGGAAGCCGACGTAAACTTCAAGGTGGTCAAGGATTTCATTGCGCGGGTGAAAAACCGTGCTGTGGGCGCAGATGTGCTGGAAAGTTTAAATCCGGCTCAGCAAGTGATCAAGATTGTATACGAAGAAATGACCGAAATGATGGGTGGAGCGCAGCGCGGCATCGCCATGGCATCTGAGCCGCCCACGGTAATCATGATGGTTGGCTTGCAGGGTTCAGGAAAAACCACGACCGCAGCCAAACTGGCCAGACATTTTGCCAAACAAGGCAAAAGACCATTGTTGGTCGCAGCTGATTTGTATCGACCGGCTGCCGTGCAACAACTGCAGACCTTGGGAAAACAACTGGATATCCCTGTGTTGGCAGTGGAAGGGGAAACAAACCCGCTGGCAGTAGTTCGCACAGTCCGGGAAACAGCCCTGTCACAACTACGGGATGTTGTGATTGTTGACACAGCAGGACGACTGCATGTAGATACAGACTTAATGAATGAATTGAATAACATAAAAAACCTGATTAAACCGCATGAAATTTTGTTGGTCGTTGATGCGATGACCGGACAGGATGCCGTCAATGTCGCCGAAAATTTTCATGGCGTAGTCGGAATTGATGGTGTCGTTCTAACCAAGATGGATGGCGATGCCCGTGGTGGCGCGGCGTTATCTGTTAGAGCTGTAACCGGTCGGCCAATCAAATTTGTCGGTAGTGGCGAAAAGACCGAGAACCTGGAAATGTTCCATCCGGATCGAATGGCGTCACGAATCTTGGGAATGGGCGATATGCTCAGCCTGATCGAAAAGGCGCAGGAAACTTTCGATAAAGATAAAGCTATGGCTTTGCAGCAAAAAATGCGCAAAGATGAGTTTACACTGGATGATTTTCTGTCGCAGATGCAGACTGTCCGTAAAATGGGCTCTTTTGAACAATTGCTGGGCATGATTCCCGGACTGGGCGGCAAAGCAAAACAGTTGCAGGAAATGCAGGTCGATGAAAAGGACATGAACCGGGTTGAAGCCATCATCCAATCGATGACCAAGAAAGAGCGGCGTGATCCTTCCATCATCAATGGCAGCCGTCGTAAGCGCATCGCGGATGGCAGCGGTACCCGGGTTCAGGATGTGAATCGATTATTGAAACAATTCCTGGAAGCGCGAAAAATGATGAAACGCATGCAGGGAATGCAAAAAGCCGGCAAAAAACTTTCTTCTTTCCGGTTGCCTTTTGGCAACTGAGATTGTTGAATAGCAAGCACCAAGTTTGGTTTGATGATGTAAAGGAGGTGAAAGATATGGCAGTAAAAATTCGTTTGCGTCGTATGGGAGGCAAGAAGGACTCTTTTTTCCGTATTGTAGTGGCGGATTCCCGGTCTCCTCGCGATGGTCGTTTTATTGAATCCATCGGTTATTATGACCCGACAACAGAACCGGCAACAGTGAAGATGGATGAAGAAAAAGCGCTGGAGTGGATTGAAAAAGGCGCACAGGTCACTGACACTGTGAAAGCTCTGCTTCAGAAGCAAGGCACTCTGAAAAAGATTGACGAAATGAAACAACAGGCCCGGAAGGAGGGCTAACCCAGATGAAAGAACTCGTCGAATTGTTGGTTAAGTCCTTGGTGAAAAATCCTGATCAGGCCTGTGTCACTGAACGCGTAGAAAATGATACCTGGATCTACGAAGTGACTGTTGCGCAGGAAGATATGGGGAAAGTGATCGGGAAACAGGGGCGTATTGCGAAAGCGATCCGCACCGTGGCCAAAGCTGCAGCAACCCGTGATAATCGAAGGGTTATGGTGGAGATAATCGGATGAACACGATCACTTTAAAATGCCCGGTGACGGTTAAATCAAAGGTTACCGATGTTCTTAAGGAACAATTGGTCGCCGAAATCAAGGAAGCCATGGTCAAGGTCGATATGGAGCTCCAACAGATCGAGTTTCATGCCAAACGATTGATGACCGAGCAGGTTCGTTCCGATGTGCAGGGATTAACTGCATTGCGGCAGCAAATCGATGGTGAAAAACAAAAACGGCTGGAACTCAAAAATCATCTGCAGGAAAAACTGAAAGAAACAAGCCAACTGGAACTCGGCGCTGAGATTGTTCAGGGAACGATGGAACAGATGGTTACGGTTCAAGAAGGCGATGACCTGCAAAAATTGATGAATCGTGAAATTTTGCTGGAAGACGGCAAAGTATTGGCGATTCGAGAATGAGATGAGGGCGCAGTGAAAGAGAATTTGATCGCTGTAGCCAGAATATCCACAGCG
This sequence comes from uncultured Veillonellaceae bacterium, assembly GCA_964386615.1. Classification (GTDB taxonomy): domain Bacteria; phylum Bacillota; class Negativicutes; order UBA1444; family UBA1444; genus UBA1444. Next base: position 26,414 of record CAYLSL010000002.1, on the reverse strand, counting down.
CATGGAGTCCGTGGAGAGGTTAAATTATTGCCTCTCACGGACTTTCCGCATCGTTTTGAATCCACCGAGTATCTGCTGCTTGCCGATGGAACAAAACTGGTGCTGGAATCCGCCCGTGTGCAAAGGGATATGGTACTGGCTAAATTCCGCGGTATGGACACGCCGGAAATCTGGAAAGAATATCGGCATAAAGAACTTTATGTCACCGAAGACAAGCTGGTGCCGCTGCCGGACGGCCAGTACTACATTTATCAAATGACCGGATTGTCGGTGTTTGATGAGCAGGGGAATGCCTTGGGCGAGCTGACGGATGTATTGCAAACCGGCAGTAATGATGTTTATGCGATAAAACTATTGGATGGGAAAGAACTGCTGATTCCGGCGATTGAAAGCTTTGTCAAACAGATTGATATGAACGCCCGCAAGATGATCGTGGTTGTTCCCGAGTATTGGTAAGCAAAATGCGCATTGATATTGTGTCATTATTCCCAGAAATGTTTGACGGCCCGCTTGGCTGCAGCATCATCGGTCGCGCCCGTAACGCGGGCCTGGTGGAGTTAAAAGTGGTAAATCCGCGCGATTTTACTACCGACAAGCACCATATCGTTGATGATTATCCTTTTGGTGGCGGGTCCGGCATGGTGATGAAACCGGATCCGTTCTTTTCCTGTGTGGAGAGCCTGCTTTCCGACGTGGCGGCGACCAAGCCGCGCGTGATCTTGATGAGTCCGGTTGCGCCGCGCTTTTGTCAGGCTGATGCCGAACGTTTAAGTCAGTATGAGCATGTTATTTTGTTATGCGGCCACTATGAGGGTGTCGATGAACGGGTTCGCGAGCATCTGTGCGACGAAGCGCTGTCGATTGGCGACTATGTGCTTACCGGCGGCGAGTTGCCGGCGATGATCGTGACTGATACCATAGTCCGACTGCTGCCGGGAGTTCTTGGCGCCGAGGATGGAGCCACTGACGATTCATACTCGTCCGGCCTGCTGGAGTATCCGCAATATACACGCCCCCGCCAATTTCGTGAATGGGAAGTCCCACCGGTTCTTCTTTCTGGCAATCACGCAGAAATTAACCTCTGGCGGAGGCAACAATCCTTGCAACGCACTTGGGCAATACGGCCTGAATTATTGGAGAGCGCGCCTTTATCACCGTCGGATCGTAAATATTTGGCAGAGTTGAAAAAAAATAAACCGTAAACTGAGTCTTGGCATTGTGTTTATAAATCAGTTATGATACAATCTCTATGTTTATACAGGATGGTCCGCTGAGTGGGAATCGCCGCCATGAACATCCGAAGAAGGGGGAGCTATTGTGGATATTATCAGGATTTTGGAACAAGAACAGTTGCGTACCGACATTCCCGCATTTCGGCCGGGAGACACCGTAAGGGTTCAGGTAAAAGTTGTGGAAGGAACCCGTGAGCGTCTGCAGGCTTTTGAAGGTCTGGTTATTGGTCGCAGTGGCGGCAGTTCCCGCGAAACTTTCACCGTCCGTCGCATCTCTTACGGCATCGGCGTGGAAAGAACTTTTCCGGTGCATTCTCCGCGTGTCGAAAAAATTGAAGTCGTTCGTCGCGGCGTGGTTCGTCGTGCCAAACTCTTCTATCTGCGGAAACTGACTGGTAAAGCAGCCCGAATTAAAGAAAAACGCTAGAATTTAAACGAGAAAAGGGGCTGCGAGCAGTCCCTTTTTCTTCATTTGCGGGAGAGGTCGTGTTTTTTTGTCAACGATCAATTGGGGTCAGGAAGTCAAGGACTGGATTGTATCGATACTTATTGCGGTAGTATTGGCCCTGTTTATCCGCTATTTCATCGTGGAGCTGTATTTGGTTGAAGGACCTTCGATGCGGCCGACTTTGGTTCACAGCGAACGGCTCGTTGTAAATAAGTTCCTTTATTATTTCCGTACACCGGAGCGGGGCGAAATCATTGTATTTCGTTATCCCCGTGATCCGAGTCGCGATTTTATCAAGCGCGTAATCGGTGTTCCAGGCGATGTGATTGAAGTGCAGCAGGGGCAGGTTTATCGTAATGGTGAACTGTTGAAAGAGCCTTATATATTGGAGATGACACGCGGCAACTTCCCGGCGACCAAGGTGCCGGAAGGTCATTTATTTGCTATGGGCGACAATCGAAATAACTCGGAAGATAGCCGTTCCAGAGCTGTGGGGTTTGTGCCGTTCCAGATGGTTAAAGGCAAAGCTATGTTGGTGTTCTGGCCACCTTCTGAGTTTAAGACGTTACCGTAATGAGTTGTAATGATGAGTAAGACAATTCAATGGTACCCTGGTCACATGGCAAAAGCAACGCGGATCCTGGCCGATGACCTCAAGGTGGTTGACGTGGTCATTGAGGTGTTGGATGCCCGCTTGCCGCGCAGTAGTGCAAATCCTGTGTTGCAGGAGTTGATGGGGACTCGCCCTTCGGTGATCGCACTCAACAAATCCGACCTGGCCGATCCGGCAGTTACCGAAGCCTGGGTGCGTTATTTTGAAAAACGTGGTCGCCCTGCTGCTTTGATCAATGCGGTGGAAGGCAAAGGGATGCGGAATTTAATTCAAAAGGCCAAGCTGGCTGGTGCACCGGCGCTTGAAAAACTGACCAAGAAGGGATTGCGTCCGCGTCCAGTTCGCGTAATGATTATCGGAATTCCCAATGTCGGTAAGTCGTCATTGGTCAATCGTGTCGTCCGAGCTGCGATGACTAAAACCGGCGATAAACCGGGAGTTACGCGCGGACGGCAATGGATACGGGTCGACAACGAGGTTGATTTGCTGGATACACCGGGAATTTTGCCACCGAGCTTGCCAAACCAACAAAGTGCTTTGTTACTTGGCATTTGTGGTGCAATCAAAGATACAATTTATGACACAGGCGAAGCGGCGCTGGAATTGATTCGCCAACTGGAAATCCGTTATCCGGGGAAATTTAAAGAACGCTTTTTAAAAGGAAAGCCGGTTGAAGGAACCACGACTGAGGAATTGCTGGAGCAGGCGGCAAAAACGCAGGGGCAGCTCGGCAAAGATGGGATAGTGCAGACAGAAAATATGGCCCGGATGCTATTGGCAGATTTTCGTCAGGGCCGACTGGGGCCGATTTCTTTTGAAGCGCCAGACGAAAAATAGTCAGTATCAGTCCAACTTATTCGGCGATACTGGTCCACAAAGTGCAGATGGTTTATTTGCTTATGAACGATACTGGGCCAACCAGGGGTATCGGGTGATTGCCGGTACCGATGAAGCCGGGCGCGGACCTCTGGCGGGACCGGTGGTTGCAGCCGCCGTTATTTTGCCAGAAGGAATCGAGATTCCATTTTTAAATGACTCGAAACAACTGACTGATCGCCGCCGTCAACTCCTTTTTGACGAAATACAGGCAAAGGCGATTGCCTATGCATGGAGCAGGATCGAGCCTAACGATATCGACGACATGAACATATACCAAGCATCGCGTTTAGCGATGATGCAGGCTTTATCAGGACTGCGGCAGCCATTTGACCTTGTGTTGTCAGATGCAATGCCGCTACCTGAATTGACAGTCCCTTGTGTGCCCATAGTCCACGGGGATGCTCTTAGTGCCAGTATTGCCGCTGCTTCCATCATTGCCAAGGTAACCAGGGATCGAATCATGCAAGATTATGATTCGATGTATCCCGAATATGGTTTTCGTCAGCATAAAGGATATGGAACAGCAGCCCACGTACAAGCCATTCAAACCTTTGGTCCCTGTGCCATCCATCGGCGAAGTTTTGCGCCGGTCAAATCATGGAGGTCATTGACCGATGAAAATTGACGAGTTCATCCGGGAAACAATGGTCAAAATGGAACCAGCCGCCAAAGGAAAAGTGGAGGCTGGTATTTCGACGTCGCCGGACCTGGCGGGTTTAATCGTAGATAGTGTGCCGGATGTGGATTTTTTCTTTCCGGATCTATTGCAGGCGTTTGGCAAATTACTGACGCGGCGGCAGGAATTGCTGGAAGTGTTGCCGCAATCTGTGCAAAATAGATTGCCGGAAACAACTGGTTCAAACGGTTCACGGCAAGTTACATTGTCTAGTCCAACAGAAAGCACGCCAATGAACAATCCGACCTTTCCCCAGGGGGTATCCGGATTAGCGCGTGACAGTAGAGTGATGACGGAAACACTACGTCAGATCATATCTGAGGTGGAGTTTGTTGAACGCGTACCGAGTCTGGGGAAAATAGTTGAGGCTCAACAGCAACAGCTTGAAACTAAAATAGCTAGTACTGGCATAGTCGATAGTCAACAAACTACATCGCCAACTAATAAACTACAGCCGGTATCAATGAAAGAAATCCCCGAACTGGTCAAGGTAACACTTCAAGTGCTGCAATCGTCTATAGCAACGGAAAAAGTTCCGGCAACCCCGGTCATGCTGTTTGTACGTCAGTCAGCGCAAGCGTTGCAGACTGGGCAGCTCGCACCGGAATTTTCTGCCTGGGTTGACGAAGTTGTGGATACTCTTAATCAGCATGCTGACAAGGTTGAGCAGGAACCGGCTTTGGCGAAATGGTTGACCCAAGTTGATCCGAAAGTTTTGCGCTTGGCACAAAATATCGGTAAACCGGAATTGATCCGGGGGTGGGCAGTTGCTCAGGAATTTTCTGCGGCTTCGATTAGCTCGGCACAAACCACCACTGAGACACTGGAAAATCCTGCTTTGCCTGCAGTTAGCTCCGCTGGGGTAGCATTACCAGCATTACAAGACAAATTGCCTTACATGCGGGCCGTTGTGGAAAAGTTATCTGATTTACCGATACCGCCCCAACCTGTTGCAGCAAATGCCCAACTAGCGACAACATCGCAAGTTGTTCAGTTTGAACTTCTATTGTCTTCGGTGGCAGCTCGTCCGGAACTCTTGGAAAAAATGATTGCTGTTTTACCGAAGACTTTGCCAACAAAAGAATTATTGCAATCCGATCAAGTGAAGCAAGCTGCTTACGAAACATTGACACAGGCAGCGCCTAAATGGCTTAAAACCATGGCAGAGAAGGAAGAAAAGCCGGTATTATTACAGTTCTGGGTAGCGGCAAAAGTAGCTGATTTGGGACCTTGGCTAACCATGGAACCGCTGGAGCGGCAACAATTGATAACAGTGCTTAAAGAGCTAAATACAACATATGAGCAACCGGAAGTATTTCGGACACCTCGCGAAGACAATACTTCCAGGAGTTTCATGATGCAGATCCCATTGTATGCTCCAGGGCAGGAAACGCCATATCCAGCACTCATTCAAGTATTTGAAGAGAAGAAAGAACGTGGAAACGGCCAATTGCCGGAACAGGAAGTGTGGGTCCGTGTTTCGCTGGAAACTGATCATATTGGAACTGTCGATCTCAGCTTCCGGCTTCAGGACAAAAAATACCTATCCATATTCAGTCGATTTGCCAATCCGGATGCTGCGTCCGAGTTTAGGGCTTCTTTGCCGGAATTACGCAAAGAGATGGCCGGAACTTCGCTGGAATTGAAAAAAATTGCCGTAACCGGCAGGATTCATCCTGGAGGTAAAGGCGATGGATAAAGACAAAAGAGCCCCGCTACAAGAAGCGGTCGCCATACGTTATGACCGGGACCGCGAAAATGCGCCGCGGGTTGTGGCCAAAGGCAAAGGTTTTGTAGCTGAACAACTACTGGCGATTGCACGGCGTCATGCCGTGCCGGTTTATCAGAATCAGACGGTTACGCAACTGTTGATGGCAGTGGAACTGGATCGGGAGATCCCGCCGGAGCTATATCAGGCAGTTGCCAATGTACTGGCGTATGTCTACCGAATGGATGGACGGGCTGCAGAAAGAATGAAGGCTCGACGATGAAAATAATGAACTGTGTTGACAAAGGCCACCGCGGAGAGGACCTCGCGGTGGCCTTTTTATTTGCCAAGAAATATCGGATATTAACTCGAAACTGGCGGATCAAAGCCGGTGAAATTGACATTATTGCTCTTGATGGAGAAACCTTGGTGTTTTGCGAAGTAAAAAGTCGCAGTAGTACAAGGTTTGGAACTGGCGCAGAGGCAGTTGATGCGCGTAAACAAAGAAAAATAGTGCAAGTCGCAATGCTGTACCTGCAAAGATATAGCTTGTGGAATCAGCGCTGTCGGTTTGATGTGATAGAAATACTGCAACCGTCGCTGGGTGAACCGCAAATCAGGCACTTTATCAATGCATTCAACGGATAAGGAGAAAATATATGTTTGCAAAAACATTCGGCGCAGGAATTTTAGGTCTTAATGGAGTATTATTCAGTATCGAGGTAGATATTTCCAACGGAATTCCCGGGATGGAAATCGTCGGCTTACCAGATACGGCAGTGCGTGAGTCAAAAGAAAGAGTGCGGGCGGCAATCCGCAATGCCGGGTATGAGGTTCCATGCCGGCGGATTACAGTCAATTTGGCGCCGGCGGATCAAAAAAAAGATGGATCGGGACTGGATTTGCCGATTGCGATAGGGATTCTTGCTGCTTCTGAACAGCTATCGGTGAGTGCATTGACCGATGTGGTTCTGGTGGGTGAATTATCCCTGGATGCAAAACTGCGTGGCATCAACGGAGTTTTGCCGATGGCGATTATGTGCCGCCAAGCAGGCATAAAAAGAATTGTTTTGCCTGTGGACAATGCAGTTGAAGCAAGGATTGTCGATATGATCGAGGTAGTGGCTGTAGATAATTTGGTAGCTGCAATAGCAGCTATTTCAGGCGACTTTCCAGAACAGCCGGAACCTCTGCAATGCAGTAGTGTCGGCGAGCAATCAGGGCAAAAAAATGATGATTTTTGTGATGTTCAAGGACAATTTGCTGCCAAACGTGCGCTGGAAATTGCTGCAGCAGGTGGACACAATGTTCTGATGACTGGGTCGCCGGGAGCGGGAAAAACCATGTTGGCCCGCCGAATCGCCTCAATATTGCCGCCAATGACTAAAGATGAAGCTTTGGAAGTAAGTAAAATTTATAGTGTGGCCGGATTATTGGGACCGTCAATTGGCTTGGTTGAACGGCGTCCTTTTCGTTCGCCGCACCATACCGTATCGGCGGCAGCGATGGCTGGTGGCGGCAGAATCCCCAGACCGGGAGAGGTTACACTGTCCCATAACGGCGTGCTGTTTTTGGATGAATTGACCGAATTTCCCCGGCAGGTACTGGAAGTATTGCGGCAGCCCGTTGAAGATGGTCAGGTGACGGTTGCCAGAGTAAATTCTACCTATACTTTTCCATCGCGCTTTATGTTGATTCTTGCCATGAATCCATGTCCCTGCGGCTATTTCGGCGACTTACTTCATGAATGCAGTTGTAGCCCGACAGAGATAAAACGATATCTGCGTCGAATATCCGGACCGTTGATGGACAGGATTGATTTGCACATCAATGTGCCGCGATTAAGCTATGAAGAAATGGCAACCGAACAAAAGGCCGAAGCATCCAAAGTAATTGCTGTTCGGGTTGCGGAGGCGAGGGCGCGCCAAGCTTTTCGTTTTGAGGGTGCAGGAGTGTTTTGCAACGCCCAGATGAATCATCGTCAAATAAAGGAGCAGTGTCAAATTGCCAGGGACGCGCAGGAGCTGTTGCGTCAGGCTTTCGAAAGAATGAGACTGAACGCGCGTTCCTATGATCGCATTATTAAAGTAGCGCAAACAATTGCCGACTTATCCGGGCAGAATAAAATTGCTTATGACCATATGGCGGAAGCGGTGCAGTTACGATTGGCAATTGCCGATAGCACACATGGCAATTGAAGCAATGCGTTGCAAATAAAACTGCTGGTTCAGGAAGTTAACAAGTTTACGATCGGAGGAGTGATCATGGAAGGCACTCTGGGGTTTTATCGGACGGTAATGAACCACCTGAATGAAGGCGTTTATTTTGTCGATACCGATCGCAAAATCACATTTTGGAACAATGGTGCTGAGAAAATTTCAGGCTATAATGAAACTGAAGTGCTCCATAAACCGTGTTTTTGGAATATCTTGATGCATCAGAATGACGAAGGAATTATACTATGTGAAAAAAACTGTCCCATGGGAAAAACTTTATTGGATGGAGTCCTACGGGAAGAGATGTTGTTTTTGCGACATAAGCAAGGATATCGGGTTCCTGTTTCGACAAAGATATTTCCGATTAAATCACCTTCCAATCAAATTGTCGGAGCCGTTCAAATTTTTGCCGATATGACTCCTGGTAGTGAGCAGACCAAAAAATTAAAAGCACTGGCAACATTGGCATATTTTGACCTGGTAACCGGTTTGGCGAATCGGCGTTACGTAGAAAGCCGACTGGGGATTATGCTGGCTGAGCATAAGAAGACTTTATCGCCGTTTGGCATGCTGCTGATTAATCTTATGGGGTTTAAGGCGCTGAATGACAAGTATGGGCCTGAAATCGGCGACCAGGTTTTGCGTACAGTTGCCCGCAATATCGCTGCAGAGGTAGGGCCGCTCGATATTGCTGCAAGGTGGGATGGCACTCGGTTTATTATCATCATACCCAACACCAAACGAGCCATGCTGATATTACTGGCGGAAAAAATAAAAGGCGTCGCGATGCGCGCCGCCAATTCGACTAATTCCGAAGATTTGTCCCTGACTGTCAGTATTGCCGGCACCATTAACCGACTCGATGATACTCCGGTCGATTTGCAACGTCGCATCGTCGCAAATTTACAGGAGAGCGAACTAAAAGCAGGCGCTTTTGTGATGGACGAGGAGTAAGGGGACTTTGGGTTGAGGGTCAAACTGGCGACAACTGAGGATTTTCGCGATAATGGCGACCGACTTTAGCGCAGGGTTTTCCTTCGATGGAGACAATATCGGCGGTAAAATTGATATTGTCGTTAAACAAGCTGCTGCCGACCGCATAGACATCGGCCGGTGTTTTTTCCGCTTCGAATGCGGCAATTTTTTCGGCAGTGAATCCACCCGAAACCATAATTTTTACATGGTTGAATCCTTCGGCATCTAGCGCCTGACGGACATTCCTGACGAGACAGGAGCAAACTCCCGTAGGTTTGAATGAGCCCATGTGGGGTAAAACGGAAACGTCAACCAGCGTATCTGCAGTATCCAGACGGACTCCATACAGACGGGCGCCAAATTTTCGCGCAACTTCAAGCGAAGTTTTAACGCAGTCGTTGTCGAAATCGACTAACGCAACCCGGTTGACAGAAGGATCGATGTGGCGGTCAAAGGCTTCGGTTGCTGCCAACGTGTTTCCTTTATATGCAGCAATCAAAGCGTGGGGAATTGTTCCCAACGCTTCTCCACCCCAAAAGGAAGCATTCGCTGGTGTTGATACGCCGGCAACGCCGCCGATTTTTGCCGCATATCCATCTTGCGCCTGTACTGCATAGTGATCGAACCGTGATGGGAAAAACAAAACAGGTTTTCCTGCGGCTGCTTTTACTACCCGGTCAACATTGGTGGCAATTTTTGTTTGCCGGGACAATACCCCAAGATATACTGTTTCAAGATGGACAAAATCTGCCAGCTTCCCTTCGATGGTGAGAACGGTATCCCAGGGAGTTATGCGGTCTCCATCATACATGGCCCGGATTTTCAAGTGTTCAGGGTGATCAGCGCAGGTCTTGAGGATAGCAATGGCATGGTCAATCCCGCACAATACCGCATGTTGGCGTTGAAAAACCTGCATCAGGACCTGAGGATTATAATTATCCTTTTCCAGGATCATTTTTGATCGGACAAAATAACTGTCGCTGTAATATCCGCTGCGAATATCATCTATCGGAAGGTTAAAGTGGGCTGCCGGCAGTCTCTGCTTCATCAAAAGGGCCTCCTTGCTGGTATTGCAATTGTTGATTGTTACTATGATACAATATCGTTAGTCTGGCTGCAACAGGAGGACATGTATGAATTATTCGGCGCGAGTGCTGTATTTTAACGAAGAAGATGCTGTAAAACGACTCATGCAAGACATGGGATGCGATCCGGCGGGGATATCGATCATGGCCCCCAAAGCATTGTTCAAAACGGTTTATATCGAGAGCATCACGACCAAGGCCGCCAACCTATTGAAACAGACTTTTTTGGCAAAAGGCGCGGAAGTGGCTGTCGCCCGAGGTACCGCTGATTTAAGTGCAGCGCAGACCCCAGTATTAATTTGCGGGACGCATAAACAATATCGTCAGGCTTTGGCGCAATTGAGGCAGCAGCCGTGGGGCTTGCCAGATTTGGCCAAGGCGGTTGAACAGGTTTTGGCAGCAGAAGCGAATCGTCCGAGCCGGAAGTATCTCGTACAGGGCCGTCCCTTTTCGATTCAACCGGGTAAAACAATGGTCATGGGAATATTAAATCTGACCCCCGACTCATTTTCCGATGGTGGTCAGCATAACAACATCAATGCCGCGGTGGAACGTACCATGGCAATGATTGAAGACGGGGCCGACATTATTGATATTGGGGCCGAATCAACCCGTCCCTATGGATCGGTGAAAATAACAGCCGATGAAGAATTGTCGCGGTTGATGCCGGTGCTGGAAAAAATCCTGTCAATTTCAACGGTACCCGTGTCTGTCGATACCTATAAAAGTGTCGTTGCAGCGAAAGCGCTGGAGGCGGGTGCACATATCCTGAATGATATCTGGGGCTTGCAGCAAGAACCGGAAATGGCAAGCCTGGCAGCCCGATACCAAGTGCCGGTAGTAATTATGCACAATCGAGCTTCTTCCGCAGATTTGCAGCACGATATTATGGCTGAAATGATTGAGTTTTTTAATCGCAGCATCGAAATCGGGCTGCAGGCGGGAATTAACCGGGAGCAGTTTATTATCGACCCGGGCATTGGCTTTGGCAAAAACACAGCGCAAAATTTGGAGGTACTGGCTCGCCTGACTGAATTGAAAACGTTGGATTGTCCGATACTGGTGGGGGCTTCCCGTAAACGCTTTATTGGAGAAATATTAAATCTTCCGGTGGAAGAGCGTGCCGAAGGAACCGGCGCTACCGTTGTACATTCAATTCTGAACGGCGCCTCCATAGTTCGGGTCCATGACGTGGAAATGGCAAAACGAATGGCAGTCATGACTGATGCATTGCAAAACTGGAGGGCTTATGGGCTTGGATAAAATCACGCTGCAAAACATGAAATTCTATGGATATCATGGTTGCGAAGAGTTTGAAAAAAAAAATGGGCAGGAGTTTGCAGTTGACCTGGATATCATGGTCGATGCCAGCAAATCGGGACAAACTGATTCTCTGGCGGATGCCGTAAATTATGCAGCTGTTTTTGAGCAGGTAAAGTGTATTGTAGAAACCGAACGGTACAATTTGCTGGAACGATTGGCGCATAGAATCAGTGATCAAGTTTTGACGGAAACAGCAATTCATTCAGTTACCGTTCGCATCCGCAAGCCTGCAGTTCCATTGGCCGGCTTGCTGGATTGGGTTCAGATCGAAATTACCCGGGAGCGCAACTCATGATATTGTTGGGTCTTGGCAGTAATCTTGGCGATCGTGAGCAACAACTGCAACAAGCCTTGCAGAAACTGTCAGATAATGCCGACATTTGTATTGCCGCGATATCCAACATTTACGAAACAAAACCAGTTGGCGATACGGATCAACCTGACTTTTTAAATATGGCAGCAATGGTGGAAACGTCATTAACGCCGATTGAATTACTGAAACGATGCCTATCCGTAGAAACAGAGATGGGAAGGGTCAGAACCAGGCGATGGGGACCGCGGATCATTGATATTGATTTACTGGTTTATCATGAGATTACTGCTGAAGAACCCGAATTAAGACTGCCGCATCCCGAGATTGCGAACCGCAACTTTGTCTTGATTCCCTTGAACGACATAGCCCCGCACCTTCAACTGTCAAATGGGCAATCGGTGGGTGAAATTACAGTAGCTCGTATTGCAGATGCAAAAAATGCGGTCCTGTTATGGAAAAAGGTGCAATGGAATTCCGACGAAAAATGTTTTGTGTAGGCTATAGCGGATAGGCGCGGCTTGTCCGCGTTTTTTTATTGCTTGACCCCGCTTTCCATGGGGGACTATAATAAGGTCCGTATTATTACTTCGGTTTGAGGTGAAAATGCAACATCTTTACGATGCGCTATTATTAAGTGTGGCAGGTATTGGCAAATCGCGACTGGAGAAGCTGAAGACCGCTTTCGGTGATGCGAAATCCGCCTGGTATGCTAAAGCTGACCAATTGACTCAGGCAAGGGTTCTCAATGAAAGAGAGCTGGACGCTTTTTTGCGGCAACGTCTGTTGCTTAACCCCGATAAAACTGTAGCTGCGTGGCAGGCCAGCGGAATCAAGATCTGTAGCATAGGTGACGCGGACTACCCAAAACTGTTAGGTCAATGCTATGATCCGCCGCCCTATCTGTTTTATCGTGGTAGAATCCAATCGGAAGCGGTTTGTCTAGCTGTTGTCGGTTCCAGACATTCGACACCGTATGGTCGGAATGTGGCTCGCTCTTTTAGTGAAGGATTGTCCCGTTGTGGCGTGACAATTGTAAGTGGGGCGGCAAAAGGTATCGATGCGGCAGCTCATGAAGGCGCTTTGTCGGCTGGAATGGCGACAGTGGCAGTGTTGGGATGCGGTGTGGATGTCTGCTATCCGCGGGAAAACGCCCGACTGATCAATCAAATCATTGATACCGGCTGTGTGATTTCGGAATATCCGCCAGGCACACCTCCATCAGCCGGACGGTTTCCTGCCCGGAACCGCATTGTTGCAGGGATGTCCATCGGGGTTCTGGTTGTCGAAGCGGCAGAAAAAAGTGGCGCCTTGATTACAGCGGATTTGGCCATGGAAGAAAACCGGGATGTGTATGCGATTCCGGGCAGCATATATTCTGAGGCCAGTCGCGGCACCCACCGCCTGATTCAGCAAGGCGCGCGACTTATCAGCTCCATTGATGAGCTGATTGAAGAGCTGGGGGTTCATAGACCACCTGCAAACAAG
>CAYLSL010000002.1:0-13361 GCA_964386615.1 uncultured Veillonellaceae bacterium | reverse complement strand
TTCTTGCAGCATTATCCCCGGAACAACCCAAATCGTTGGAACAGATCCTCGGAACACTTGACATAACTGTGGCCGCAGCTCAGGTTTTGTTGTTACAGCTTGAAATGACCGGTCAGGTTGAGAAAGACCAATCCATGCGATACATAAAAGTAGCCAGGGAGTGACGAAATGGCGAAAAACCTAGTAATAGTCGAATCACCTGCCAAAGCGGCAACGATTGAAAAATATCTCGGCAAAAATGAGTATACCGTCAAAGCTTCTATGGGGCATTTGCGTGATTTGCCCAAAAGTCAGCTGGGCATTGATGTCGAAGCGAGGTTTGAGCCCAAGTATATTATCGTCCGTGGCAAGACGGATTTGGTGAAAGACTTGCTTAAACAGGCTTCGCAGGCGAAAAAAATCTATCTGGCAACTGACCCTGACAGGGAAGGGGAAGCAATTGCCTGGCATCTGGCAACGATATTGAACCTTCCACCCCAGGATGCCTGTCGCATCGAATTCAATGAAATCACAAAGACCGCGGTCGTTGATGCGATAAAGCACGCTCGAACCATCGACGACAATAAAGTAAATGCACAGCAGGCTCGGCGGGTGCTTGACCGAATCGTCGGCTACAAGCTTAGTCCATTGTTGTGGAAGAAAGTGCGCCGGGGTTTGAGCGCCGGTCGTGTACAGTCGGTTGCAGTTCGTTTGATTTGTGACCGCGAGCGTGAAATTGAAGCATTTGTTGTGACTGAGTATTGGTCGATTCATGCAGTGCTGGCTCAACTCGGGCAAATTGCAGAATTTGAAGCAGAACTCAACACAATTGATGGAAAAAAAGCTGCTATTTCTTCGGCTGAAATGGCCGCGCGGATAAAACAGGAATTGTCACAAGCTCGGTTTTCGGTTGAAACAGTTAAACGGGGGGATCGTCAACGAAAACCTTATCCGCCATATATCACCAGTACCCTGCAGCAGGATGCGTCACACAAGCTCGGTTTTAGTGCCAAAAAGACGATGATGTTGGCGCAGCAGCTCTATGAAGCAGGGCATATTACCTATATGCGAACGGATTCGACCCGTGTTTCGGCAGAAGCCCAAACCCAGGCGCGTCAGTGGGTGGAAACAAATCTGGGCGCAGTATATTTGCCGACGGCCGCACCACAATATGCGAAGAAAGCTGCGCAAGACGCCCATGAGGCAATCAGGCCTTCAGCGCCGACAGTATCGGCAACAGAGTTGCCAGCATCGCTCAGTCGGGACCAAAAACGCGTGTATGATCTGATTTGGAAGCGATTTATTGCCAGCCAGATGAAACCAGCTGTTTTTGATACGATGGCAGTGGGGATTTCCGCAGGCAAATATGGTTTAAAGGCTAGTGGCTCGATTTTGCGGTTCGCCGGTTTTTTAGCCGTTTATTCTGATAATGCGGAAGGGCAGGCAACAGCTGCTGAAGACAAGATACTGCCAGCGTTGACAGAAGGAGAGCAACTGGCAGCAAAAGAAATCAGATCCGAGCAACATTTTACCGAACCGCCGGCTCGGTTTACCGAGGCCGCGCTAATCAAGCTGCTTGAAGAAAAGGGCATCGGTCGCCCCAGTACTTATGCGCCGATTATTGATACTATCCAGGGTCGGGGCTATGTTGTGAAAACCGAGAAAAAATTTCACCCCACGCCGTTAGGTTTTATTGTGAGTGATCTGTTAAAAGAACATTTCCCCAAAATCGTTGATACTGACTTTACCGCCACAATGGAAAAAAGTCTGGATGACGTAGCACAAGGTGAAGTAGAATGGCGAAATTTATTGGAAGATTTTTATGGCCCATTCATTGAAACGATTGAACGGGTAGAAAAGGAAGCGGCAAGGGTCAAAGTTCCGGAAGAGATTACGGATATTATCTGTGAAAACTGTGGCGCATTTATGGCAGTTAAACATGGAAGATTTGGTTCATTTCTCGGTTGCACCAAATTTCCGGAGTGCCGCACAACTCGTCCCATTGTAAAAGAAATCGGCGTTGCCTGTCCGGTTTGCGAAAAACCGGTCGTAGAAAGAAAATCAAAAGCAGGCAGGCTGTTTTATGGGTGCAGTGACTATCCAACCTGTACTTTTGTTTCATGGAATAAGCCGGTCAACGAGCCTTGCCCGGTTTGCGGCTCCTTTATGGTGGAGAAAAAATATCGTAATCAACCGGCAACTACCGAATGCAGCAATAGTTCATGCAGTACGCGCGCCGGCAAAGAGATTGAATCAGTTGACGCAGAACTGCCTACTGAAGGTAAGGGCGTTAAGGCGAACAAAGGCAAAAAAGTTGCACCCAAAGCACCGGGCGGTTCAAAACTAAATGCAGCAACAAAGCCGGAAACGAAAATAAAATCGAAATCAAGTTCGAAGCCCAAAACAGTCACGACGAAACCTGCGGCAAAAAAAACCGCAGAAATTGTGGCCAAATCACCAAAGAAGCTGACAAATAAGAAAAAAACTGCTAGAAAAAGCCCGAAACCTTGACAATACAACGCTAGTCGAAAATGGATGTTTTCGAAAACAATTGCGAAAAGTGTGACAATAGTATTGCCACACTTTTTTTGTTGTGCTACAATAAATTCCAAAAGATAGCTAGAGGCAATCAGGAATGGACAATGGACTGACGACATTGCTTGAACAGTATTTAGAATTTCTGCAGGGAGCAAAAAATGTTTCCCCACATACGGTCATCGGTTATCGTCGGGATATTGAACAATTTATTGTTTTTTTGCGCCGGATAGATCCCGGCGATTTTCAATTGTCGATGATGGACACTTATCTGGCCCGGCGCTATCTGGCATCACTGGTGAATCAAAACTATTCCCGCAGGTCGATTGCTCGGCACATTGCAGCCCTGCGATCCTTTGGTCGTTATTTATCCCGTGAGCAGTTGCTTGAGGTCAACCCATTCGTCGGGATTCGAACCCCAAAACTGGAACGCCGCTTACCACAATTCCTTGATGTGCCGGAGATCGACCACCTGATGGAGTTGCCAACCAATACGATTTTGGGGCGGCGGGATCTTGCGATTTTGGAACTGCTCTATGGAGCGGGGATTCGCGTGTCAGAACTGACGGGGTTAACGTTAAGTCAAATCGACTTGACTGAAAGATATGTTTTGGTATTCGGCAAGGGCTCAAAGGAACGGATCGTTCCCATCGGCCAAAAAGCGGTACAGGCAATCGCAGTCTATTTGCAGAACAGTCGTCCGTTACTTGGTATAAAACAGGCAAACAAAACGGACAATTTGTTTCTGAATCATAGCGGGACTCCTTTGAGTGATCGAAGCATCCGCAGAATTTTGGAAAAATACGTGGAAATGCTGGCTGTAAAGAAGAGCGTGACACCTCATACACTCAGACACAGTTTTGCTACCCATTTGTTGGATAACGGGGCCGATTTACGTTCGGTCCAAGAGTTGTTGGGCCATGTAAGCCTGAAAACAACGCAGGTTTACACCCATGTGTCCAGCGAAAGACTATTGTCCGTGTACCGAAATTCACATCCAAGGGCTTGAAGTCTTGATGTTATTCCGAGAACTATCGAAATGAATTGAAGAAAGGTGGAATTTCCCGTGGCAAGTGTGTTGTTGGAAAAAACCCGAAAAATTAGCCGGTTGCTGGAAAAAGTTGAGAAAATTGCTTACTCCGATTTGTCAAAAACACTTAGTGATGTTATGCGCGCCAATGTTTATTTGGTAAATCGGGATGGGAAAATTCTAGGCTACAGTATTGTCGATGAATTTGAATGTGAATTGATGATGGAAAAAGTCCTGAAAACCGGACGGTTTCCTGAACGTTACGTCAACTGGTTGTCGAAAGTTCTGGAGACTTCGGAAAATCTTACCCTGAACAATGGAATGTGCGCGTTTAGTACGGATACGGCGTGTATCGCCAATGAAAAGTATACGACGGTTGTGCCGATTTATGGCGCCGGAGAAAGACTGGGCACCCTAATTGCCGCTACATTTAACGATCCGTTTGTTGATGATGATCTGATTTTAGCTGAATATGCTGCGACAGTTGTCGGCATCGAATTTTTACGAGACCGGACTGAGCGCATCGAAGATGATGCAAGAAAAATGGCCACAATTCAGGTCGCATTGGGAACGCTTTCATACTCTGAAATGGAAGCGGTTATGCATATATTGGGCGAACTAGATGGCAATGAAGGATTGCTTGTTGCCAGCAAGATCGCCGATCGTGTAGGCATCACCCGTTCAGTCATCGTCAATGCACTGCGAAAATTTGAAAGCGCCGGTGTGATTGAATCGAAATCGTTGGGAATGAAAGGGACCTATATCAAGGTGCTTAACGAGAAACTGATCGATGAACTGAAAAAACTGAAAAAATAGGTTGTAGTAAACCACCCTGGCGGGTGGTTTACTACACATCGGCAGGAAAAATTTTAATAATGTCGAAGCGTTATTAAATAGAGATGATATTGCGATAGTATAGTAGAGATATTTCAGGAAGGAGTGATGGCTTTGTTTAACCGCCTATTTGGTTCGCAACCGATTGATTCGCTGGAAAAGGCGTTAAGCGGGTCATCGCTTCGACATAAGGTGATCAGCAATAATATTGCCAATATCAATACACCGGGCTACAAACGCATGGAAGTCTCGTTTGAAGAAGAGCTTGCTGTGGCGGCTAAAGGGGAACCCCGCTCGGGAATCGCCTTAACTCATCCGAAACACATTGCGCCGCGGGAAAAGGTTCCTGCACCCAACCAGATTCGAACCATCGAGAACACCTCGCTGCGAACGGATGGAAATAATGTTGATATCGACGCTGAGATGGCAGCCATGACCAAGAATAACATTTTTTACAATACTGTGGCTCAGCGTATTAACGGTTACTATACCAACATTAAACTGGCGATCAAGGGAGGTTGATGGGGATGAGTTTTTTTGGGGCGATTGATGCTGCTGCATCAGGGATGACAGCAGAACGTTTGCGGCTAGATGTTATTTCCAATAATATTGCCAATGTGAATACCACCCGCACGACTGAAGGCGGGCCGTACTTGCGTCAGTTTGTTGTGTTTGAGCCCAGGCCGGGGACAGGATCTTTTTCTAAAATGATGAGCCGACAGCTGCAATCGAATCAACAACCGCAATTGAATGGCGTCAAGGTCAGCGGAATAAAAAAAGATGACTCCCCGCCGCGAATGATTTATGAACCGGGGCATCCAGATGCTGATGCCAATGGATATGTAAAAATGCCTAATATTAATATTATTACTGAGATGGTAGATATGATGACTGCGTCGAGGGCTTATGAAGCCAATGTTACGGCGGTGAATGTTGCGAAAAGCATGATGTTGAAAGCCTTGGAAATTGGTAAGTGATCGTGATATTTGAGAGTGCCGGGAGGGATAAATCGTGCCAATCCAAGCAGTAAATGCGACAAAATTGCCCATGATGCCAAGCGGGGGAGCTGCCGCAACCAGTACGGCCACTGCGGAAAAATCATTCGGCGACATCCTGATGGACGCATTGGGAAATGTCAATGATCTGCAACAAAAGGCAAATCAAGCCTCAATGGATTTGGCAACCGGCAAAATTGAAGATATTTCGCAGGTTGTTATTGCTGCGGAAAAAGCGGCAGTTGCACTTCAACTGACAATTCAGGTGCGCAACAAAATGTTGGAATCGTATCAGGAAATGATGCGGATGCAAGTCTGATGACGGCGAGGTAATGAAGGATGGCTGAACTGCGGGAGCAGCTGAAAAATTTATGGGAACGATTCTCACCACGACAACGCTGGATCATTTTAGGTTCCGCGTTGCTTCTCTTTATCTCCGTGTTGGCCGCCAGTTATTTCGTGGGCGGAAAACCGCAATTCGTTCCATTGTTTGCCGATATGGAGAGCAAAGATGCCGGAGATGTGGCTGCCCGGCTTCAGGAAATGAAGATACCGTTTGAAATTATCAATAATGGTACAGCAATTTCTGTACAACAAAAAGATGTTTACAAAACCCGTTTGGAGTTGGCTAGACAAGGGTTGCCCCGAGGTAACAAAGGATTTGAAATTTTTGATGAAAGCAAATTTGGCACTACCGAATTTCAAAATCGGGTCAAGTTATTGCAAGCATTGCAAGGAGAACTAACAAGGACGATTGAAGGAATGGCTGAGGTTGAAAAGGCCAGGGTTCACATCGTACTTCCTGAAGATAGTCTCTATAAGAAAAATGAAAAAGCAGCTACTGCTTCGATCATGCTGAAGCTGAAACCTAGAGCCAAACTGTCGCCGGAACAGGTAAAAGGGATTGTCAACCTGACTGCGCACAGTATTCGCGGACTTAAAGCGGAAAACATTACCGTTGTCGATAGTTTTGCCCGAGTATTGAATGAAAATGTCGACCCGATGGGTTTGGATGCGACGATCAATATCAAACAAGTTGAATTGACCCGCAAAAAGCAAGATGAGATGCAAAAAGCACTGGAAACTTTGTTGGAACAGGTGCTTGGCCCTAATAAGGCTGCTGTACGGGTTAGTTTGGAACTGAGTTTTGATCAAAAAGTTGTGGATAAGCAAACATTTGAACCTGTGGTGGATGATAAGGGGATTTTGCGCAGTACTCAAGAAAGTAATGAATCCTTTAAAGGTACTAATCCGCAACCAGGGGGTCCGCCGGGGACTACTTCGAATATCCCGGGATATGTGACCAACTCGGCAAATTCCCAGTCAACCTTTGAAAAGAAAGATGCCACCCGTAATTATGAGATTAACGAGACAAAAGAAAAAACAGTCGTTGCACCTGGAGGAATCAAGCGGATATCGGTCGGTGTTCTGCTTGATGCCAGTATCAGCAAAGCGCAGCAGGATAGTGTTGCCAAGGCGGTTGCATCAGCGGCGGGGATCAACGCAGCGCGCGGTGATGTAATTAGTGTTGAAACGGTACCGTTTAGTACTGAAATTGCTGACAAAATCAAGAAAGAAGAGCAGGATCAGGCGCAAGAACAACAACGGGCGCAGTGGACAAAAATCGGCGCAGGCGCAGCGGTTGTCCTGCTGATTGCCGGAGTCGGGTTCTGGGTGCTGAAACGGCGTCAGGAAGAAGAACTGGAAGTTACGATGATGGAGACTGAAATGACGGCAGGTGGCGATAAGGAAAGCGTAAGCCAACAGGCTATTAATGCGATTCGCGAATTATCGCCGGAAGAGCTTGCCCGTAATGCAGAGTTGGAAGCAATTGAGACCCTGTCAAAAGCAAAACCGGAAGAGGTCGCCATGCTCTTGAAGACTTGGCTGGCCGAAGAATAAACAACGGGGAGTGTCGGTATGGCCCAGGTTGCCGAAATGTCTGCCAAGCAAAAGGCTGCAGTATTATTGATCACACTCGGACCGAACCTGTCGTCCCAAATTCTGAAACACTTGGGTGATGAAGAAATTGAAAAGCTCACCCTTGAAATTGCGAATCAACGCAAATTGACGCAAGAACAAAAGGACAAGGTCATTCATGAGTTCCACGAAATGTGTATTGCCAAGGAATACCTGTCATCGGGCGGTTTGGACTACGCGCGGGATGTTTTGGAAAAGGCGCTGGGCACTGATAAGGCGAGTGCGATTATTACCCGACTGACATCCAGCTTGCAAATCAGGCCGTTTGATTTTGCTCGAAAAACTGATCCTGCGCAGTTATTGAACTTTATCCAGAATGAACATCCCCAGACGATTGCATTGATTATGTCATATTTGCAACCGGATCAGGCGGGCGCAATCCTGTCTGGATTGCCGCCGGACCGTCAGATTGACGTGGCGCGAAGAATGGCGACGATGGATCGTACTTCTCCGGAAGTAATCCGGGATGTTGAAAAAATATTGGAACGTAAACTGTCGTCGCTGGCCACGGAAGATTTTACTTCCGCAGGCGGTGTCGATGCTGTAGTCGAAATTTTGAACCGAGTCGACCGTACTACCGAAAGAACCATCGTCGAAAGTTTGGAAGTACAAGATCCCGAATTGGCCGAAGATATCAAAAAACGTATGTTTGTGTTTGAAAACATCATTATGCTCGATGACCGTTCCCTGCAAATGGTATTGCGTGAAGTGGACAGCAAGGAATTGGGTCTTGCACTGAAAGCTGCTTCGTCAGATGTAGCCAATAAAATTTTCAAGAATATGTCCAAAAGAGCCGCGGAAATGTTGCGTGAGGAGATCGACTTTATGGGACCGGTTCGTATTCGTGACGTAGAAGAAGCGCAGCAAAAGATTGTGGCAGTAATTCGCAGACTGGAAGAATCCGGCGAAATTGTGATTTCTACCGGCAGAGGCGACGATGTCCTCATCTGACAGTCGCATTATCAAGGACGCGAAAATCTCTGCGAATCCGGTCGTTATTGCCATGCATGAATTCGATGATTTCGATGTATCGATCATCGAGCCGGGCGATGAAGAGATGTCTGGTGATGTGCACGACCAGGTTTTAGATCAGGAAACGAAGAACCAGGAACCGGAGCTGAGTGCGGAGGAAGAGTTGGTTCTTGCCGGCAAAAAACAAGTTGAAGAGATGTTGCAACAAGCGAATTCAACGATCGATGAAATGAAACAGCAGGCGATTCGTGAAGCGGCATTGGAAGCGGAACAACTAAAAGTAAAGGCGGCCGAAGAAGGAAAAGTTGAGGGGCATGCAACAGGCTTGCGACAGGGACTTGATGCCGCTAAGCAGCAAATGTCTGCCCAACTGCAGCAAACCTGTGACCAGTGCAATGCCATGGTTGCGGCAGCTGAGCAGGAAACCCGACAAATATTGCAGGAAGCGGAACCCAAAATTATCGAGTTAGTTATGGCGATTAGTCGAAAAGTCATTATTGATGAAGTTGAAACCCGGCCCACTGTTGTCTTGGAGTTGGTCCGCGGTGCACTGGCACGAGTGCGTGACCAAAACCAAATTATTATTCACGTCAGCCCGGATGACTACGAATTTATCATGCAGTCCCGCCGCATATTGCAGGCCGTCGTGGGAGCGGAGCAGACACTTACCGTGACTGCAGACGCTGTATTGGGTAAAGGCGGCTGCCTGATTGAAACTTCGTTCGGTACCGTTGAAGCTGGTATCGATACGCAGTTGGATTCGATACATCGCGTTTTGCAGGGGATGTTGCCGTGAAGAATTTTTGTGCGGATCAATATCTGAATGCAATCAACAGTACAGAAACTGTGCTGATGAAAGGTAAAATTACCAAAATTATCGGACTGGTGATTGAAGCCGATGGTCCGAGTATCAATCTGGGCGAACTCTGTTATATCTACCCGCGTATTGATGCGCCGCCATTGCCGGCGGAAGTCGTTGGATTTCGCGAAAACCGGGTACTGTTGATGCCGCTTGGCGAAATGCAGGGGATCGGTCCTGGCAGTGAAGTGGTTTCTTCACGCAATTTGCTGCGGGTTAAAGTAGGTCAGAATCTGCTCGGAAGGATCCTGGATGGTCTGGGTAATCCAATCGACGGAAAAGGACCAATCATTGCTGAATGTGAGTATGCCATCCAAAACACTCCGCCGCCGCCATTATCGCGTCGCAGAATTTGTGAACCGGTTTCTGTTGGCATACGGGCTGTCGATGGATTGATGACTTTGGGAAAAGGTCAGCGTATGGCGATTCTGGCAGGCAGTGGCGTTGGGAAAAGCACTATGATGGGAATGATTGCCCGCAATACGAGCGCCGATGTCAATGTAATAGCGCTTATTGGCGAACGTGGACGTGAAGTGCTTGATTTTATTGAGCGAGATCTGGGCGAAGAGGGTTTGAAAAAATCGGTTGTGATCGTGTCAACTTCAGATCAACCGGCTCTGCTGAGAATAAAAGGCGCGAATACAGCAACAGCTGTAGCGGAATATTTTCGTGATCTAGGGCTAGACGTGATGTTGATGATGGATTCGTTGACCCGGGTTGCGATGGCGCAGCGTGAAGTTGGGTTAACAATCGGGGAGCCGCCGGCAACGCGCGGTTATCCGCCATCTGTTTTTGCGATGATGCCCAAACTGCTGGAAAGGTCCGGCACTGGTGAAAAAGGTTCGATTACCGGCTTATATGCGGTCCTTGTCGACGGTGATGATATGAATGAGCCAATCGCCGATAATGTTCGCAGCATTGTAGATGGACACGTCGTGTTGTCGCGGCGTCTGGCAACCCAAAACCATTACCCGCCAATCGATATTTTGGCCAGCCTGAGCCGCGTAATGACGGAAGTGGTTGGCGAGGATCATATAAAGGCCGCGCAGCGAATTCGCAGCTTGCAGGCAACATACCAGGAGGCGGAAGATTTGATTAATATCGGCGCTTATGCCAAAGGCAGCAACGCCGAGATTGATCAGGCAATCGACCGAAACCCGGGTATCCGTGATTTTTTGCGCCAAGGAGTTATGGAGCAGGCAAATCTTGCTGAAACAGTAGTCCAGATGAAACAACTGGTTGGTTGATGAAGCGTTGGAGATAGAATAAGATGCAACGATTTCATTTTAAGCTGCAAAAGTTATTGGAGTACAGAAAAATTCGCGAGGAACAAGCTCAGGCTGAATTTGCCAAGGCTACTCGCGTTTTTTTGCTTGAAAAGGAAAAAATGCAGCAGATGGAAGCAACCCTGGTTAAAACTTTCGATCTGTTGAAGGCCGAGCAGGGCAAGCCAAGTTCGCTGTTAATGCTTAAGATGTTTCAGGATTACATCGATAGAACAAGAGAAGGGATTAGGCTACAGGCGGTCAAAGTCGCAGCTGCCGCCGACAGGCGACAATCTTGTCTGAGATTATTTGAAGAAGCTTCCCGTAAACGAAAAGTGGTTGATAATTTACGTGCAAAGAAACTGGAGCAATATCAAGCCGAAGTATTGCACGAAGAACAGTCTTTCCTCGATGATTTGGCTGGGCAACGCTACATTCGGAACAACTAGTGAATAGAAATTTTGACAGAAAGGCAGTCGTCGGATAATGGTACAGAAAAAAGTGAAACCAGGGCCAGCGGCTGAAAAAGGGACTCCGTCAAAACCGACACCAAAGAAACGTCGGCTTTTGTTGAAGTTTTCTTTGGTTTTTTTCTTAATAATGGGAATCGCATTAGCGGGATTGTACCATCGTTGGTTTCCCCTTGATCCAGAGTTGGATGCAAAAATTGATCCGTATCGGGAACACCTGGCAACCGCCATTGACGGTGCACAATCGCTAATAAAGAAAGCGGAACCATTATTGGAGAAAATTGGTATTGGCAGTAAACCGGCCGAACAACCGCCAGTGGCAAATCCCCAGACAAACTTCCCATTGGTGGAACTGGATAAAGACGAAAAAAAACCTGCGACAACTCCAGGTGCAGTGGCTACAGCTCCCGGCTCTCCAGCAGTTGCCGCCGCTTCTCCATTACCAGCAACAGGTGCCAAACCGCCAACAGGCGGGAAATTGGACCCGGAAACCAGCAAAGTGTACGGGAAATTGGCCAAACTGTATGGTGCCATGAAGCCGGAAGAAGCTGTGGCTGTATTTAATAATTTGGAAGACGAGCAAGTTGTGCTGATTTTGTCACGGATGGAAGAAGAGGCGGCAGCAAAAGTTCTGGGTACGATCGAACCTAAAAGAGCGGCTCGCCTGACACAGGCGATGATTAAGCGCAAATAGCGTGATAAACCGCGATGAAAGGAGGTGAAAAAATGGAAATGACATTCAATAAAGAGGCTTCAGCCAATTTTTCATTACTCATGGCAGCTATGCCGCAAGCGAATTCGCTGCAAATTCCGGCCAAACAGAAAACCGTAAAAGATTCTTCGCAACCGGTAGAAACTGATTTTTCCGAACGATTATCTGCAGCTTTGGACGAATCTGCCGGCCGGTTGGAAACTGCGGGAAAAGTTACCGTGAAAAAGAGTCAGGAAAAAATGACTGAATCCAACTCTGAAGCAGTGACGGGATCGCTTCCCTATGGTATAGCGCCCGTTACGGTTGAATCAAATGATCAAACTGCGACGAACGGGGCCGAGATGTTGCTGGATTTGAAGAATGCTGCGCTGCAAGGATTGGCAGCAGCTACTGCAAACGTTTTGCCCACTATCGTACAAGCCGTAACACCTGCTGTTCTAAGCTCTCCGATGGCAGCTGCATTGGTCGGCGGTGTCGCAAATGCGGCAACTGAGTTTTTATCCCCGGTAAAGCCTGATGTTGCTACATCGCAAAACGTGCAACAGCTGCCGCTGCAAACGGAGAATCTTTTGCAACCGAGTACCGAAGCTGGCAACAATCCCACTGGTATTGTTGCAACAAATTTGCAAAACCAACAACCGGTACTTCCGCAACAACCCGTTACAGAGCTTGCTGCCACTCCAACTGTCGAAATACCGGCTGGTAACAAGGCAAACCAACCAGTAATAGACAATATGATCGGCAAAGAACAGAGTGTGGTCATGGTTAATGAAAAAGAACCTGACACAGGCGTTGTGACAACCGTTCAACCAGTAACACAACAACAGCAGGGGAAACCGGTTGATTTGCCGCAACCACTTCAGGCGCCAGTCGATGGTGAGCTGGCAAGTCCAGTTCAACAACAAATCCGGCAAGACATGTTGACTGCACAGGTATCGACTGTTATCACCAATCCGACAGTTCCGGCAAAACAGTCAGACGTTCCAATACCTCAGCAGGAATTAAAAACTGTGGAGTCTGAGGATTCCAAGCCCGTTATTGGAAAAGCGGAACCAACCTTGGAAACGGTTGTTACGCCAACAAAAGAGCAGGAATTGCCGAAGCAGTCAATGTCGCATTCGGAGACCGACACGGAAGCCGGTCTGTCAGAAAAAAATGATGTAACATTATCGGTGCCTGTTGGATTTGACAAAGTGATGGCATCTGTAAAAGAACCGGCAGCAGTTATTCCGCCGGTAGTGCAACCTAGACCAGATTTGCATGAGGTAGTCAAGCAGGTCATGGATGGGATGGTTTCTCCGGTTCAACAGCTGAAAAGTTCCCAGGTGATTATCACACTCAAACCGGAGCATCTCGGTGAAGTTACTGTTAAGATCAACGTGGACGGCGACAAGGTAACGGCGGCTTTTCATGCAGCTAGTACTGAAGTTCGGGGGATTTTGGAAAGCTCCCTGCCGCAATTGCGTCAGGAAATGTCGCAGCAAGGTTGGCAATTTGATTCTGATGGCGTTTTTGGCGGCATGCAGGAATTTCTCGGCCAACAGGAACAACAACAGGCGCAACAACAACAAATGCGCAGCATGATCAACCATGCACGACCTGACGAGTATGATGACGCGCTGGCTTTTTCCAGTAATGGAAAATTGCAGGTTATGTCAGCAACTGCAGTGGATTACCGAATTTGAGCAAGGGAGGTGAATAACCATGGCAGTAACAGGTGTGAACTATTC
>CAYLSL010000001.1:0-56790 GCA_964386615.1 uncultured Veillonellaceae bacterium | reverse complement strand
GGATGCGTGAAGAGTTGCTGAGTGAATTGCTTGTCCTGATCAAAATGACCAGCGGCGAGCAGCATCAAACGGTCCGAAGGCTCCAGTCGGCCGAATTATTTGCCGCTGTTACGGAGCCGTTGATGGATGAATACAGCAGAAAGTGCTAAAAAAGATGTAGGCGTTATTGCATACAAAAAGTGCAATAACGCCTACAAAATTAACAGGAGCTTGTATTGACTGCGGCAGGTGGAACGGTAATTCTTACGGCACAGACTTTGTACTCATAGGTCCGGGTGATCTGATCGCCGGCATCATTGGTAATCTGATTGGTCGGTGCATCGGGAAAATGAAAGGACAGCCATACCAGTCCCGGCGGGACGGCTTCGGTAAGCCAGGTTTTTGTCTGAATGCTGCCGCGGCGGGATTCGACATTGACGCATTGCTCGTCGCTTAACCCTAGCTGGCGGGCATCGGCGGGGTGAATCCAGAGCCGTTCTTGCGGCAGCTGTTCGGATAACGCAGCGGACTTGCCGAAGGTACTGACATTGTAATGATAGAGCCGTCGACCGGTTGTAAGAACTAACGGATACTCTGCATCGGGCCCTTCTGCCGGCGGATGGTATTCAACCGAAGTGAACCAACCCAGGCCACAGGTGAACTGACCATTCTCATGCAGGAACGGAGTGCCGGGATGGGTAATATCAGGTATCGGCCATTGCAGACCGCGTTCTTGCAGGCGCTCATAGGTCACGCCGTGATAAATCCTGGTCAGGGTGGAAATTTCCCGCATGACATCTTCCGGGCCAGCGTAGTGCATCGGATAACCGAGGCGGCCTGCGAGGTCCGTGATGATTTCGAGGTCGGTCCGGCTTTGTCCGGGCGGTTCCACTGCTTTTCGCACCATTTGGATGCGGCGTTCGGTATTGGTGAAAGTGCCATTTTTTTCGGCAAAACAGGCGGCTGGCAGTATCACATCAGCCAACAGAGCAGTTTCCGTCAGAAAAATATCCTGCACCACCAGAAAATCGAGCGACTGCAGTGCATGGGAAACGTGATTGGCGTTGGCGTCTGACAGCACCGGGTTTTCACCAACGATATACATGGCTTTGACTTCGCCATTTACAGCAGCAGTGAACATTTCCGGGATAGTGAAGCCGCGCAGAGCAGGTAGGCTGATTTGCCAAGCCTGCTCAAATTTTTTCCGTTCATCTTCGTCGGTTATTTTACGATAACCCGGCAGGACATCAGGCAGCGCACCCATGTCGCAAGCCCCCTGCACGTTGTTTTGCCCGCGCAGTGGATTGACGCCGGAGCAAGGTTTGCCGACATTACCGGTCAACATGGCCAGGTTAGCGATCGACAGGACGTTGTCTGTTCCCCAGCAGTGTTCGGTAATGCCCAGAGTATAAAAAATCTGGGCCCGTTCCGCCTTGGCATACAGATGCGCAGCTTGTTCCAGCAAGCAGGAGCTGACGCCGGTAATTTGCTCGACGACATCGGGCGGATAGTTGGCGACAGTGGCGGCTACCGAATCAAAGCCGCTTGTGCAATGGGCAATGAAGTCGCTATCCTGCAGGCCGTCGCGCAGGATAATATGCATCAGACCATTCAGTAGAGCGACATCGCTGCCGGGTTTTAGTTGCAGCCAAACATCAGCCATGGCTGCGAGTTCAGTTTTTCGCGGGTCAGCCACGATCAAGCCGGCGCCTTTGCGGCGAGCCTGACGCATTTTTGCTGCAATGACCGGATGGGCTTCTGAGGGATTTGCGCCGATAACAAACATCATTTTGCTGTCGCTGATTTCATTAATGGAGTTAGTCATGGCGCCAGAACCAAATGCTGTGACCAGACCGGCCACGGTGGGACTGTGTCAGGTTCGGGCGCAGTGATCAACACTGTTGGTGCCGATCGCCGCGCGCATGAATTTTTGCAGGACATAGTTTTCTTCATTGGTACAGCGAGCCGAACTGAGAGCCGCTAAAGCATCCGACCCATGCTGCGATCGGATTTCCTTGAATCGATGGGCAACCAGATTCAGCGCTTCATCCCAGGAGGCCGGTTCCAACTTGTCGTTCTTGCGAATCAGCGGTGTTGTTAGGCGTTGTGGACTGTGAATATAATCAACGCCAAACCGGCCTTTGACGCAGAGCAGGCGCCCGTTGACCGGACTGTCTGGCGTGGAAGTGACGCCAATCACTTTACCATCTTTGACATTCAGGTCAAAATTACAGCCGACACCACAGAATGGACAGGTCGTTCGCACCTTCTGGTCAGGTCGTCCCGACTGGCAGAGCACTTTTTCTGTTAAGGCGCCGACCGGGCAGGCGGATACACAAGCGCCGCAAAAAACACAATCAGATTCGCGTGTAGCACTGTCAAATGCTGGTGCGAGTTTGGTGTCGAAGCCGCGACCGGTAAAATCGAGCACGTTGCAGACTTGCAGCTCTTGACAAGTCCGAACGCAGCGGCCGCAAAGGATGCACTTTTCATTGTCCCTCACGATAAATGGATTACTGTCATCGACTGTATAATGGCGGCGCTCTCCATCAAAACGGATTTTTTTAACCCCCAATTCTGCGGCAAGTTCCTGCAATTCGCAGTTCAAATTGCGGCCGCAGGAAAAGCAATCGGCGGGATGGTTGGCCAACATTAACTCAAGGACCATGCGCCGTGTTTCCAAGACAGCCGGAGAGTGGGTGTGCACGGACATGCCTGCGCTGACCGGCATAGAGCAGGCTGCAGCCAGAGTTTTCATTCCATCGATCTCGACGACGCAAATCCTACAGGCGCCAGTGGGGGTCAAGTCAGCCAGGTGACAGAGGGTAGGAATTTTGATTCCGACTTGCCGGGCCGCTTCCAGGACGGAAGTTCCTGGTGAAACAGTCACTGATCTGTCGTCGATGGTTAGTTGTATAAAATCCACACGACACCTCCTTGGAGCTGATATTATCATATTCGTTGCCAATTGTTCGGTTCCTGTCTGGCGCGAAATATTCTTTTTCTCGTTTGATTTTGCAGGAATTATCAAAGGGGAATGTCGAATTATTATGTCAAAGCAAAGTTGTGTCAATGCGAAAGAAAGTGCTGCTTTCCCAGTGAAAGCGAATAGGAGAAATGATGAGTCGGACGATCAGCAAGACCCATGAACTATCGCTGAAGATGGATGAAATTGTCCGGCGGATGAACCGGGGCGAGCTGAATGCCGAAGATGTTGTTCGGCAGTTGTTTCCTATGGCCATGCAGAGTTTTGTTGAAGCTAGTCAGGAATGTGAAGAAATAAGTCAAAGTTTGGATGAAATCGAAGGACACTTATTGGAAGCCCGGACGATGACAAAATATTTATTTGAATTTCTGTCTCACAATAAATTATTGGATGAATTTCAAGTTTTTATGGAACAAAAAAATCGCGAACGAATCAACTGAATTTAGCCGGCATTAAGCAATGGAGAAAACAGGATGAGTTAGAAGCTGTCATAAATAATTGGCAGCTTTATTCAATTGTGCTTCTTTTTATTTTGGGGAGGCCTACTCGTGCAAAACGAACAATACATCGACAAAATTTTTGTTTATGGAAGTTTGATGCAGGGAATGGAGAATCATTTCCTGCTTGCTCCCTACGTGAAAACGGTCAATCCGGCAACGGTGCGAGGACGTTTGTTGGAGTTGACAGGCGAAGGGTATCCAATGCTGTTTTCCGGGGATGAAATCGTTCATGGTGAATTGGTATATCTGACGGATGCGGCAACTGCTCTTGCCTTGCTTGATCCGCTGGAAGGATTTGTCGGGCCGGGCGATCCCCGGAATTACTATGAACGTTGTCTGGTTGCCGTTACGGACCAACAGGGAGGCGAGGCAAATGCCTGGGTTTATCTTTGCCCTCCCCAAGCAGAAG
Organism: uncultured Veillonellaceae bacterium; assembly: GCA_964386615.1. Taxonomy (GTDB): domain Bacteria; phylum Bacillota; class Negativicutes; order UBA1444; family UBA1444; genus UBA1444. The sequence goes on along the minus strand of CAYLSL010000001.1, from coordinate 52,916 downwards.
CTCGCTGTTGGGCAGCGGGAGAACCGATTGTAAGTGGCAACTGGCGAACCGTAATCGCGCAGGGGCAAGCACGGCATAAGATTGAGACAAACCAACAAGCGTAAAGATCTATGCGACGAGAATTCCACTCTTCTGGATAAAAGTGCGCAAACACTTTAGAGAAATGTAAAGTGTTTGCGCACTTTTATCATCGGATTTTTGGGGATCGGCTGACGATGTTCTTGTCGTAGTCGGTTATTTAGTGGGCAGGTTCGACAACATAACTGACAATTCGCGGCCAGTAGCCACCGCCATCGACGATCTTCCATTGTTGGCGGGCTTTGAATGCAGTGTATTTTCCGTCGATGCCCATGGCTTGCCAATTTACGATTAAATCGACTCTGTAATCCCCTTTTGCAGGAATCTGCACGTCAATTCGCTCTATGGTGTGAATATTGGATTGGTACCGTGCGCCAACATCCTTGTACCATTTTTCAAACTCCTGGTGTGAAGTGATTTTTGCTTCCGGCACGACCATATTGACATCTTCGGCAAATAGCAGCAATAGTTGACTGAGCTCTGCATGTCGGTCAAATAGGGAGAAGACCTGATAGACAAAACTTTTGATTTCATTCTCACCATATTTGTTCTGCTGTAATGTTTTTACGGCTTGCAGGTAAGAGGCCGGTGGAGTTGTCGGGGTTACCACGATGGTTGACGGGGCGGTGGTCGGCGTAATGGGGTTGGCAGCAGCTTCTGCGGCCAATGGAGAAGAGAATATAAGTAGGGCGCTAAACAAAAATGATAAGAGGGTTTGTAGTGATTTCTGCATGATGAACCTTCCTTCTTGCATTTTTCCAGCAGGGGATGGTGCTTGCTGACAAGTTCATAATCCCCTGCTAAGCTATATTTCTGTTACTTCATATATTCTGTCGCAACGAACAAATTCCTGCCCGGCAACAGGAAAAGGGAGAGTATCACATAGTAATGCGATACTCTCCCTTTATTCGAGAAAAGACGATGTTTTATTTGCGGGCTTTGTCGATTGCTTCGAGTGCTTCTTTGTAATCCGCGCGATATTTGTCGATGACGGGTTTAACAGCTGCTTGCCAGGGTTTTACATCTTTTACTTCGGTAACGGTGGATCCGGCTGCTTTCACTTTATCCATCGCTTCTTTTTCAAATTTGTTCCACAGTTCGCGCTGAGTTTTGACTGAATCGATAGCGGCTTGTTTAACCAGTTTTTGATCATCGGGCGACAGTTTGTCCCAGACAACTTTGCTCATGACCAGAACTTCGGGAACGCGTTGATGCATGTCAAGCAGATAGAATTTGGCGATTTGATAATGGTTGGAGGTCAGATAGCTGGGGGCATTGTTTTCCGCACCGTCGATAACACCGGTCTGCAATGCGCTGAACACTTGTCCATAAGGCATCGGAGTGGCGCTGGCGCCAACCGCGGCAACCATGTCCATGTTGATCTTGTTCTGGATAACGCGGAATTTCAACCCTTTGAGGTCAGCCAGTTCCTTAATCGGTTTTGTGGAATAGAAACTGCGGGCGCCTGGATCATAATAGCACAGTCCGACGAATTTGGCCGACTGCAGTCCATCCAGCATTTTCTGGCCATCCGGGCCTTCAAGGAATTTCCACATGTGTTCGGAGGAGTCAAAGATGTACGGCAACGAGAAGACGCCGAGCGGCTTGTTGAATTCGGCAAGCGGACCGGAGCTTACGCGGGTGAAGGCCAACGCGCCGAGTTGAACTTGCTCGATGGCAGCTTTTTCTTCACCTAATTGCGAGGAAGGATACACTTCAACCTTAATGCGGCCTTTGGAACGTTCAGTAACCAGTTCGGCAAATTTTTTGTCACCCAGCGTGGTGGGGTAATCAGGTGGATGGGTTTCAGCAAGTTTGAGAACGATGGGAGCCGCCGCTGCAGGAGCAGCAGGGGTAGCGGGCTTTTTGTCGCCGCCGCAACCGGCAGCAAGCAGGGAAAGGGCAAACAGGGCAACGACCAGGAGTGCAAGGGAACGATGTTTACTCATGAATTTGACCTCCTTGTTATTTTGTCTTGAAGTCTCAATTTCCCCGAAAGGAAAAACTCCCTGTTTCATTGGGGCTTACATGAACATCTTGGGCAACCACATCGTAATCGCCGGGATATAGGTGATAGCCATAAGGACAACAAACATGGCGTAAAAGAATGGCAACATAGCTTTGGTTCCCGCTTCCACCGAAACTTTGCCGATGGCGCAGCCTACGAATAATACCGTGCCGACCGGCGGCGTCAATAGGCCCATGCCAGAATTGAAAATCATGATAATGCCAAACTGGATCGGATCCATACCGAGCTTGACGCAAACAGGCAGCAGAATCGGTGTCAGGATCAGAATCATCGGCGCCATATCCATCGGACCGCCTAGTAGCAGCAACAGAACATTGATCATCAGCAGAATGATCCAGGGTTGGTCGGATACGCCAAGAAACCAGTCGGTGATAATGTCAGGCAGGTGGAGGTAGGCCATGACCCAGCCGAATGCCTGCGAGGCGGCAATCAGGAAAAATACCATCAGAACGGTACGGAAGGTTCGGATTAGCACGCCCCAGATGTTTTTCAGTGGCGCTTCCCGATAAGCCAGGAACGCTAAAATGAAGGCGTAAACTGCGGCAATTGCTCCAGCCTCTGTAGCAGTGGCCCAACCCGAAATGATCGCGCTGACGATGATTACAGCCGGAGTGAATGATAGCATTCCATGGATCAGGATGCTGGGGATTTGCTTTTTGATCACAGCTTCGCCATAACCGTAACCGCGCTTTATGCCGATTAGATACCCTGTGATCATTAGGGACGCCAACATAATCAAGCCAGGAAACATGCCGGCCAGAAACATGCTGCCAACCGAAACTCCGCCAGCAACAATAGAGTATAAAACCATGTTATGACTGGGAGGGACAATGACACCCTGGATGGCTGAAGAAATGGTAACTCCGACTGCGTAATCGGGGTCATAACCCTTTTCTACCATCATCGGGATCATTACGGAACCAACGGCGGAGGCATCAGCAACAGCTGACCCGGACATGCCGCCAAAAATCATGCAGGCGACGCTATTGGCAAGTGCCAGCCCACCACGGATACGACCGACAAAAACATTGGTCATTGCAACAATGCGATGTGCCAGTCCGCCTTCTTGCAAGATTTGTCCGGTGAGAATGAAAAACGGAATCGCCAGCAATGAATAATTGGTTATCCCCTGAATCATTTGCTGCGATGCAACAATTAACGGCAGGTCAAGGTACCATAACGTGATCACGGTTGAACCAACAAGCGTGAGTGCTACTGGGAAGCGAAGAATCAGTAGAATTACGAAGCTGAATCCCAGAATCCAGCTGGCGGTAGTTTGATCAGGCATTATTCGAGTCCTCCCCCCAGGTTTTTGTGGCGCCGGGTATCAATGCCAAACAACTGAAGCAGTGAGTAAGCGCAAACCATTACTCCAGTCAAGGGCATGACTACATAGAGCACACTGTTGGGCATTTTTGTTGCGGGGAGGGTGGATTCGCTCATTAGCGATGTAAACTCCCAACCGTACAGGATGAGGTAGATGCCAAAAACAAATGTAGTAATTTGGATTAGTTTATCCAGCCACTTTAAAACGTTCTTGGAGGCGAAAGACTCCATCACATCCATAGCAAGGTGCAAGTTTTCACGGCAACCAATGGCGATGCCCATAAACGCAAACCAAGCCAGCAACAATAAAGTGACCTCTTCCGACCAGAAAAAAACGAAGTTGAACATTTTCCGCGTAATGACTTGCACAGAAACGATGAGGACCATCGTTAACATGCTAAGCAGACAAAAAGATTCGACAAATGAGTCCACTGCCAGTAAAGCCTTTTTCCAACCCGTCAAAATAGAAGCTCCTTTCAGTTTTTTTTCGACACAGTTCGGGACTTAACGAACCTAAACGAACCTACCATAGTATTTTACACAAACACCCCATAAAATCCTGCTGTATTGCGAAAAAATTGCAAAAATAATTGCGCAGTAATTATTGGCAGCCGGTTATGGGAAAGCCGGCATTTGAGAAATCGAACGCAAAGGGGACTGGCATCGTTGTGTGACAGGCTGCAGAGAAACGGGCTGAAACAAAAAACCGGACATGAGCATAGCCACATCCGGTTTTATTATTGATAATTAAGCTCTGCCGCTACAGTTCAGGACATTTTTGATCTTGTGCTGCACCATGCCTTTAATTGCATCGCGGGCAGGTTTGAGATATTGACGCGGATCAAAATCTCCCGGATGGAGGGCCAGATGTTCACGGATAGCAGCGGTGAGCGCCAACCGCAGATCGGTATCGATGTTGATTTTGCAGACCCCCGACTTGCCGGCTCTTAACAGCATATCTTCCGGGACTCCTTGCGCTCCATCGATTTTACCGCCGTATTGGTTGCATTTGGCAACAAATTCGGGTAACACGGTGGAGGCGCCATGCAAGACCAACGGGAAGTTTGGCAGCAAGGATGAGATTTTTTCAAGCCTGACAAAATCGAGGGAGGGATCCCCTTTGAATTTATAGGCGCCATGACTGGTACCTATGGCGATGGCGAGTGAGTCGACACCGGTCCGTTCAACGAACTCGACTGCCTGATCCGGATCAGTATACGTTGCATCTTTGGAATTTACTTTGACGGCATCCTCAACGCCAGCCAGGCGGCCCAGTTCCGCTTCAACCACTACGCCACGGGCATGGGCGTATTCAACGACCTGTTTGGTCAGAGCAATATTTTCTTCGAAAGAATGTTTGGAACCGTCGATCATGACCGAAGTGAAGCCGCCATCCACACAGGATTTGCAAACTTCGAAATCTTCGCCGTGATCAAGGTGCAGACAGATTGGCAGGCCGGAATCTTCTACGGCTGCTTCCACCAATTTCATCAGGTATATATGTTTGGCATATTTTCTGGCGCCCGCCGAAACTTGCAAAATCAGCGGTGCGTTTTCTTCCTTGGCGGCGTCCACGATTCCCTGGATGATCTCCATATTATTGACGTTGAACGCTCCGACTGCATAGTTTCCGGCATACGCTTTTCTGAACAACTCGGTTGAAGTGACCAATGGCATAGTAAATCCCTCCCCAAATATTTTCAAGATTTCGTGTTTCATTATATCATAAGTGGATTCAACCCGTTGTTTGAGTTGCCCTGATAATGAGGCAGATGATATAGTAATAACAAAGGTAAAGTAAAAACTCTCGTATCATCGGGGAAATATCCGCTTGTGTTCGTGAGATTCGATTGTACTCAAGGAGGTAGTCCCATGGTGAAAAGTTCAGGTTCCGGTATGCCTGCCAAAGAACAATATACCGTTCATAGCGGCGTGGCCAAGGAATATGCCGGCGATCGCTACTACCGCCAAAACGAGCAAAGAGACCGTTGGTTGGCGGAGCATCAGCATAACGAATCGGTGGAAAAGGCACTGGCCTATGTAAGTAAATTTAGCTATGATCCGGTCGATTATGTCCGATTTTTAGTAAAAGAACCGTTCAGGGAACCGCCCCGCCAGGAGTATCAATCCCTGTTGCCGGAACGACTGTTGGCGGCAGAGAAAAAATTCCGCCAGCCCATTACGCGACAATGGGCTGGAATGGTAGCCTTGCTTTTGTGCGCTGCGGTGCTGCCGTATTTGCTGACCTTTGTGCTGGTCGCCGTGCTTCTCACGGCAGTTGGTTTTTTGCAATACAAAACCTTTCAGGACCGGACAAGGATATTGGCAAAAATTGAGCGAGATACCCGGCTGGAGATCGAAAGCAAATTGCAGGCGCAAGAATCGGCCATCGAGGAACAACGGCGTCTGCATGATGCAGCGGAAGAAGATCGGGTTTCATTTTATGTTCGCTTGATGAATGGCGATGAGCCTGCCGTTATTTTGACGTTGGATCAGTTTATGCCGCAAATCGCGCTGCCATTCCCGTTGGATATGGATATCAATTTGCGTGGCCGCATTTTTGTGATCAAAGTCTGGTTGCCGCCGAAAGTGTTGATACCGTCAGAACGATCCTCATTAACTGAAGCCGGCCGCATTCAATACGAGAAAAAAGATTCGCTGGAAATTAATAAACAGTATGCGGAATTGTGCGCCGGTATTTTGATGCAGGTCAGTTCGGTGTTGTTTTCCCGTATTCCAGTTGTGGATCGGTTATATGTCAACGGCATAAGCAAAGAAGGAAAACAAGATGAGTGTTTGATGACGATGCAACTGGACCGTTCCCGGCTGGAACAGGTACAACGGGCATCAACGGCATTGATGGCCGTACAGGGATTGTCGGCAGTATATGAATGCGATGAATTTTTAAAACTGATGCCGGTTCAACCGTTACAGCCAGAAGAATGGACTGATCTGGACCTCAAGGATATCCGCACCCTGAGGATTAAGATTTTTAAATGGGCTGTTCCAGGGATGCGAAACAAAATAGTAGAAGAGAATTAATTTCCGGCAGGAATTTTCACGAACGTTGCGGAATACTTTCCTATCTGGTCAATTTATTGAAACAACAATATGACCGAAAGAGTAAAAGGAGGCAACAGTATGAAATTTGCAGAAGTAATTCAAACCGCAGATTGGAAAGCCGAAAAGCATGTTCCGGTCATTGTGGCGCCAGCTTCGGTAAAAGCGGGCGAAAAATTTGTCGTGGAACTGTCCGTCGGTAAAGAAATCGCGCACCCGAACACGACTGAACACCACATTCGCTCGATCAAACTTTATTTCAAGCCGGAGGCCGGCAAGTTTGCTTACGAAGTGGGCAGCTACGATTTCAGCGCCCATGCAGAATCAGTTGATGGCGCCAACAAAGGACCGGTATTATCGGAGCCCGTTGTCAATGTCGGGTTGAAACTGATGGGATCCGGAACCTTATTGGCTGTCGCCTACTGTAATATCCATGGTTTTTGGGAAAGTTGCCAGGAAATTAAGGTGGAAGCATAACTTTCAGCGGTTTTTCGTTTTGAGTCCCGGAAGGTCCGGGACTCTTTTTTTTTGTCCTGGCAGCGGCGAAAAAGATTATTGGCTGTTTAGTATGGTAAAATGGCTTAAACCGGCAGGTATTCCAATACATGTGGCGAATATAAATAAATTATATTTTTAGCTGTGCAGTAAGGAGATAGTATCGATGGGGATTGTAGTAAAAAAGTTCGGTGGGAGTTCGGTAGGCACTCCCGAGAAAATTAAGGCGGTTGCTGCGCGAATCGTGCGGGAAAAGAAACCGGATGACCAGGTTGTCGTGACCGTATCGGCGATGGGCGATACCACAGATGATCTTATTACTCTGGCAAAACAGGTCACCGGGGCTACTCGCAGCAGAGAAATGGATATGCTGCTATCTACCGGCGAGCAGATTTCTATTGCATTGCTAGCGATGGCATTAACCGACCTCGGTTGTCCGGCCGTTTCTTTGACCGGTCCCCAGGCTGGGTTCCGAACGAATTCAGTTCATATGAAAGCAAGAATTACTGCGATCAAGCCGGATCGGGTGTTCGAGGAATTATCAAGAGGCAATGTCGTTGTTGTGGCTGGTTTTCAGGGCGCAGCACCGAATGGCGACGTGACCACGCTGGGCCGCGGCGGTTCGGATACGACGGCAGTGGCATTGGCTGGAGCATTGAACGCCAATGTCTGTGAAATATTTACCGACGTGGAAGGCGTTTATTCTGCCGATCCGCGAGTCGTGCCAACGGCGCGCAAGATGAAGGAGATTACCTATAATGAAATGTTGGAGCTGGCCCGCTTGGGCGCCGGCGTAATGCAACCCCGTTCGGTTGAACTGGGGGCTCGCTACGGCGTGCCGATTCATGTGCGTTCCACATTCACCAACGAAGCGGGAACAATGATCAGGGAGGGATATACGGTGGAAGAAAAAGATTTTATTGTGCGTGGTGTAACTCATGATTTGAATGTTGCCAAAGCGGCGATTATGGGAGTTCCTGATAAGCCGGGGATTGCATTTAAAGTGTTTTCCGCGCTGGCAGAAGCCAATATTGATGTAGATATGATTGTGCAAAGCATTCGTAATACCGACAAGAAAATTAATGATATTGTATTTACTGTATCTAAAGGAGATGCGGAGCAGACCCGGATAATTCTTGATAAAGTCGCTGCAGACCTCGGCGTGCTTGGCGTGGTCGTTGATGAAGATGTTGCCAAAGTGTCGATTGTCGGCGCGGGGATGTTAGGCAGCCCCGGCATGGCGGCCAGAATGTTTGGCGCACTTTCCGGCGCCGGTATCAATATTGAAGTGATCAGCACTTCCGAAATCAGCTTGTCTTGCCTGATTCGGGCTGAACGTGCCAAAGATGCCGTGAATGCGATTCACGCCACATTCTTCCGCGATTCCAGCCCTGGCGCCTAATTTTCAGATCAAATAAAGGAGGGAATCCATTGACTCCCACATTGATTAAGAATCTGTCCCGACATGTTGGCGAAGAAGTGGAAATTCGCGGTTGGTTGTTCAATAAACGATCTTCCGGTAAAATTGCGTTTTTGATTGTCCGGGACGGGTCAGGCTTGGTTCAGGGGGTTTTGCTTAAAGCGAACGAAGCCGCTTTTGCCGCAGCAGAGAAATTGACTCAGGAAAGCTCCCTGCGACTGCGGGGGACCGTGCGGGCAGAGGCACGGGCGGCTGGTGGCTATGAAATCGATGTGACAGAAGTATATCCGGTCAGTATTGCCGGGGAATATCCGATCAGCCTGAAGGAGCATGGGGTCGAATTTCTCGCTGACCGTCGCCATCTCTGGATTCGTACGCCAAAACAGGCGGCGATTTTACGGATTCGTTCGGAAATTGAGTTTGCTTTGCGCGAATTCTTTTATCGCAATGATTTTGTATTGGCTGACGCGCCGATCATCACCCCGGCTGCCTGCGAAGGCACAACCAACTTGTTTGAGATTGACTACCACGGTGATAAAGGTTATCTTTCCCAAAGCGGCCAGCTGTATAATGAGGCAACGGCTGCAGCGCTGGGGCGGATCTATTGTTTCGGTCCGACATTCCGGGCGGAAAAATCAAAAACCCGGCGGCATCTGCTGGAATTCTGGATGATCGAGGCGGAAGCGGCATATTATGATGTCGATGACAACATGCGGCTGCAGGAGGACATGATCGTCTTTGTCATTGAGCGGGTACTTGAACGCTGCCGCAATGAACTGAAGCTGCTGGAACGTGATGTTGCAAAACTGGAAGCGATCAAAAAACCGTTTCCCCGAATTAGCTATACAGATGCTGTCGAATTGCTGAACAAGGCGGGCGAAGCCTTTGAATGGGGCGATGATTTTGGTGCGCCGCACGAAACGATTATTGGCAGCCATTTTGAATCACCAGTCTTCGTGCATCGTTATCCGACTGCGATCAAGGCTTTTTACATGAAACCGGATCCGGATGATGCCAAAGTTGTACTGGGAGCAGATTTGCTGGCACCGGAAGGATACGGTGAAATCATCGGCGGCGGACAGCGGATTGATGATCTGGAACTGCTGGAGCAGCGGTTGGTTGAACACAATTTGCCCCGCGAAGCCTTTGAATGGTATTTGGATCTAAGACGGTATGGTTCGGTTCCTCACTCAGGATTCGGCCTGGGCATTGAACGAACTGTGGCTTGGATTTGCGGACTTGATCATATTCGTGAATCCATCCCCTTCCCGCGTCTACTGCATAAAATGTACCCTTGATAGCCAATATTCAAGATAGAATTAGAAAACAGGAGGAGTTTACTATGTCTAATACTGTTGCAGCATCCCATTCCATCGGAAAATTCGCTACGGACAAAATCTTTGGCGCCAACGCGCTGGCAGTCAAAGCGGTTGCCCAATTCGGCAAGGAGAAAGTGACCAATGCCACAATCGGCGCCTTGCTTGATGATCAGGAACAATTAGTTTGTTTGCCAACTGTGGAAAAAGTTTTCCGCAGTGTGCCGATGACCGAGATCATCAATTATGCACCGATATCTGGTTTGCCGGATTATCTGGATGCCGCAATCAACCATGTTTTCGGTGAAAGCCGTCCGGAAGGTTATATCAAAGCTGTGGCCACTGCTGGCGGTTCAGGAGTTTTGCATCATGCCATCTGGAATTATACCGAGCTTAACGATACGGTTCTGACTACCGACTGGTACTGGGGTCCCTACAAAGTATTGTGCGAAGAAGTCCTGCGCAAGCTGACGACATTTTCTCTGTTTGACGAAAAACTGCAATTCAACATGCCTTCTTTTGAAAGCAAGGTAAATGAATTACTGGTCAAACAAAATAACTTGCTGGTTATTCTGAACACACCGGCCCATAATCCTACCGGCTATTCGGTGACCGATGCAGAATGGGACGGCATTATTGATGTATTAAAGAATGCTGCGAAAAACCCGGCTAAAAAAATCACTGTGGTGGTGGACATTGCCTATTTGGATTTCTCCGGCGAGCGTAACGTCAGCCGCAAGTTCTTCGCCAAGTTTGGCAACATGCCGGCCAACCTCCTGTTCATCATGGGCTTCAGCATGTCCAAGTCCTACACGATGTATGGACAGCGTGTAGGCGCGATGATCGGCGTTACTGCCGATGCCGATGTGGCCAAAGAATTTGAAGATATCAACCAGTTCAGCAACCGGGCGACCTGGTCCAACATCAACCGCGGCTGCATGCGCATGATGGCGACGATTTGCGCTGACAAGGAGCTGTATGCACAGGTCGAAAAAGAGCGCGACGGCTATTATCAACTGATTAAAAAACGCGCCGATATTTTTGTCCAGGAAGCGGCGGCGGTCAATCTTGCGATGCTGCCATATAATGCCGGTTACTTCCTCTCGGTACCTGCAGCGAATCCCGATGCTGTCAGCGAAAAGCTCAATGCGGAGAATATTTTTGCGGTTGCATTGGCCAAAGGAATTCGGATTGCGGTCTGCGCCGTGCCGACACAAAAAATCCATGGGATGGCTGGCAAACTGAAGCAAGCGATGGACTCCCTGAAATAACAGTCAGTGCTTGAAAGGGCGGATCGCTTGCGGTCCGCCCTTTTTTCCACCAGGAAGAGCAGGCGTTGGAGGGATAACATGGGGAATGGAACTATTCATGTACGGTTCGCAGATGGCAGCGAACAGACATATGAAAACGGGACGCAATTGCGCAATATTGCCGAATTTCGTCAACCGTTACATGCCAGTCTCATTGTTGCCGCTAGTGTAAATAATACACTGACCGACTTGCAGTCGCGTTTGGAAACGGATGCAGAGGTCGATTTTTTTGATTTGTCCACGGTGCGAGGCGTCAAGGTTTATGAGCGCAGTCTGACCTTTGTCCTGCTGGTGGCGGCTGAGCGCTTGTTTCCCGGTAAAGACATCGTCGTCGAGCATTCATTCGGCAGTGGTGTATATTATGAATGGCAATTGGACCGAGAGTTGACTGAAGTGGATATTCAACTATTGGAACAAGAGATGGGACGTGTTATTGAAGAAAACCTGCCGTTTGTCCGGCGCAATCTGCCGTTGGCTGAGGCGATCCGCCAAATGGAAGCAGTGGGGAATTTCCGGAAAGTACGTTTGTTGCAGCAACTTGAGCGGGATAATGTCAATTTGTATGAATGCGGCAGCATGATGAATTATTTTTATGGACCGATGGTTCCTTCTGCCGGCTATCTAAAAAAATTCGAACTGCGATTCTATCCGCCCGGATTTATTCTGCGCTTTCCGGATGCAAGCAATCCTGCTGTTATTCCGGCATTTGTCGATCAACCGAAGTTGGCGCAGATTTTGCAGGAAGCAGAGCGTTGGGGAGAAATCTTGGGTTGTCCTACCGTTGCCGAACTGAATGAGGCAGTAATGAACGGCGGTTTTCTCGAAATTTTGCGTATTGCCGAAGCTCTGCATGAGAAGAAAGTGGCTGAAATTGCTGATCGGGTTGCTGATCAGCGGCATGAAGTCAAAATCGTCCTGATTGCGGGACCGTCTTCTTCCGGCAAAACGACTTTTGCCCAACGACTGGGGATTCAATTGCGCGTGCATGGAATCCACCCCGTGCCGATTTCTTTGGATGATTATTTTCTGGACCGCGAAAAGACGCCGCGCGATGCAGACGGAAACTACGATTTTGAGTCGATCCACGCACTGGACTTGCCCTTGTTTAATGAACATCTGGTTCAGCTGCTGGCTGGACGCCCCGTCGAGCCACCGCACTATAATTTCAAAACCGGCCGCCGGGAATATCCGGGCAAAACTCTTCAGGTAGGCGATCGGCACGTGTTGGTTGTCGAAGGCATTCATGGGTTGAATCCTGAACTTACAGCGGCAGTTTCTCGCCAGCACAAATTGTTGGTATATATCAGCGCATTGACCCAGCTGGCAATTGATAGCCACAATCGGATTTCTACCACGGATTCCCGTCTGTTGCGACGAATTGTTCGTGACTATCAATTCCGTGGCCATGATGCGTTGCAAACACTAAGGATGTGGCCCTCGGTGCGGCGGGGCGAAGAGATCAATATTTTTCCGTTCCAGGAACAGGCGGATGTGATGTTCAACTCGGCATTGATTTATGAATTGGCAGTATTGCGCCCGTATGCCGAACCTCCCCTATCCAGAATATCGCCCAAGGACCCGGAATATCTGGAAGCACGCAAACTGATCGGTTTTTTGCGACACTTTCGGTCGGCGCCGGAATCGATGGTGCCGCTGAATTCAATTTTGCGCGAATTCATCGGTTGATAGATACTATTTGTGAGGTGGAACATGAGCAGCGAGTGGAAAAAATCTGTCTGTCCCTATGATTGTCCCGATGCCTGCGGATTATTGCTGAAGATTGAAGCTGGCTCAGTAACCGCGGTAAAGGGTGATCCTGACCATCCTTATACCCGCGGTGTGTTGTGCCCCAAAATGGCCCGCTATGAAAAGATTATCCATTCGCCGGAGCGATTGAAGCGTCCTTTGTTGCGGGTGGGGGCAAAAGGGGACGGCAAATTCAGGGAAGCTTCATGGGCTGAGGCTGTCGAGGTCATTGCCCAGCGCTGGAAACAGATCATTGCCGAATATGGCGGCGAGGCCATTCTGCCGGTTTCGTATGCGGGAACAATGGGCATGTTGCAGCGCAATGCGGGACATGCTTTGTTCCATAAGATGGGAGCCTCCCGCTTGGAACGGAATCTGTGTTCTTCCGCCAAGGGAAATGGCTGGGAAGCAGTTATGGGAGGGACGTTGCAAGCTGAACCGGATGAAGCGGCGCAAAGTGACCTGATTGTCATCTGGGGAGCTCATACTCTGGCAACAAACATACATTTCGTACACCCGCTGAGAGAGGCAAAAAAACGTGGCGCCAAAGTATGGATTATCGAGACGCATATCACCGAAACCGCCAAAATGTTTGCCGACCGGACGATTTTGATCAGGCCGGGGACGGATGGCGCCCTGGCACTGGGAATCATGCATGTCTTGCGGCAAGAAAACTTGCTCAATCATCAGTATATACAGGAAAATGTATTGGGCTTCGACCAACTGGCCGCTGAAGTGTTACCGCGTTATTCGCCGGCTAAAGTTGCAGCGATAACAGGAGTGCCGGCCGAAGTCCTGACCGAACTTGCCTGCGCCTATGGCAAGGCAGCCGCTCCGTTTATCCGGCAGGGCAGCGGCTTATACCGGTATGGGAATGGCGCGATGACGGCTCGCTTAATCTGCTGCCTGCCGGCATTGGTCGGCGCTTATGCAAAACCCGGTGGCGGAACGTTGGGAGATCTATCTACAGGTAATGCATTTAATACTGGCTGCATTACCAGGGAAGACTTTATCGATACACCGACGCGGTTGGTCAGTATTAACCAATTGGGTGACGCACTGACCGGAGCAGTCGGTGATCCGCCGATCATGGGATTGTATGTATACCATTCGAATCCGGCTTCAGTGTACCCGGACCAAAATCAAGTTCTGCGCGGACTGGCCCGTGAAGACCTATTCACCGTAGTGCATGAACGCTTTATGACAGACACTGCTTTGTACGCCGATGTCGTGCTGCCGGCCACGACCTCGGCAGAACACGCCGACGCTTATCGTGCTTACGGGCATTATGGACTGCAACGGGTACCGGCCTGTATTGCGCCTGTCGCTGAAGCAAAGTCAAACTGGGAAACTTTTTGTCTGCTGGCCCAGGCTATGGGTTATACGGATTCCTTTTTTCAGCAGTCGGCCGACGCACTGCTGGATCAACTGTTTGCAACACCGGGTGACTGGTTGGCAAAAATCGACTGGCAGAAATTCCAGGCCGGTGAAGCAGTGACCTTGCCGCTGCCAGAAAATTATAAACAGCAGTTTAAAACGGCTTCGGGAAAAATCGAGATTGTGAATCCGCGGCAGGCCGTTCCGTTACCGGATTGGTTTCCTCCCTATGGCGGCAGCGGCGCCTTTTGCCTGATGACAGCACCGAGTTTGTATTCACTCAACTCATCCTTCAATGAATCGGCGGAGCTGGTTGCGAAAAAGGGCCCAATGGCACTGAGAATGAACCCGGCAGATGCCGAACGATTGATGCTGGTTGATGGTCAACAGGTTGTGGCCTGGAATGAACTGGGCGAAGTGAATTTTATATTAAAGACGACGGATGATGTTCCTTGCGGCGTGTTGGTCGCCGATGGAGTATCCTGGCTGCGTGATGCACCGGGGCAGCGCACGATCAATGCCTTGACTTCGCAACGATTGACCGACCAAGGCCGGGGCAGCACTTTCTATGATACGAAGGTTGATGTCAGACCGGCAAACGGAACAGCGCTTTAGTTCGCGGCAAAAAAAGAGAAGGTATGATTTCCATACCTTCTCACGTTTAGTTTTATTGATGCAATACAGGAATTCCAGACGGAGTTCCTTTTTTTATGCTTTGGTCCGATTGGCTTCGAAGAATTTCAATGCGACATCAGGGAATAATGCATAACTAAGGACATCTTCCACCGGAGCATTGGGGTAGCCTTTTTCCGCCAGAGACGCGGTGAGTGCTTCCATTTGCGGCGCAATATCGTCCGCCGGGCGGTGCGTGATCAGCTCTTCCCCCGCGAGAATCTGCTCGGCGACTTCCGGGTTGATCGGCGCCGGTGTCCGTCCATATTTACCGCGAGCCAGGTCCTTGACTTCACGCGGTACCACTTTATAGCGACCGAACATGACGTTGAAGGCAGCCATCGAGCCGGTGATCTGGCTGGTCGGTGTGACTAGCGGCGGGTAGCCGAGATCGGCGCGAACTTTCGGCATTTCTTCGAGCATTTCCTGATATTTGTCTTCCATTCCCTGCTCTTTGAGTTGGTTGAGGAAGTTTGACAACATGCCGCCGGGAATCTGGAATGACAGGACTTTGGTGTCGATGTCGATTGCAGTATTCAGTTTGAATGTTTCCGCCACATTTTTCTTGACAGCGCGGAAATGATCGGCAATCGGGAACAGGGTTTCCTTGGCGATTCCCGTGTCGCGCGGCGTTCCTTCCAAGGCGGCTACCAGTGCTTCGGTTGCCGGTTGTGAAGATCCCATGGCAAAGGGAGACAGAGCGCAGTCGATGATGTCTACACCGGCTTCGATTGCCTTTAAATAAGTCATGCCGGCCATGCCGCTGGTATAGTGGGAGTGAATGTCGATCGGCACAGGGACTGCTGCTTTCAGCGCCGTTACCAGGTCATATGCGACATAAGGCGCCAGAAGTCCGGCCATATCCTTGATGCAGATAGAGTCCGCACCCATGGAAACCAGGTCTTTGGCAACCTTGACGAATGTTTCGGTCGTGTGGAAAGGACTGATTGTATACACGAAAGCCCCTTGAACATGGGCGCCGGTTTCTTTGGCGACCCGCATCGAAACTTCCAGGTTGCGGACGTCGTTCAGTGCATCGAAAATACGCACAATGCCAACGCCATTATGGACGGCCCGTTTGACAAACTCAGAAACCACATCATCGGCGTAATGGTTGTAGCCGAGAATATTTTGACCACGCAACAGCATCTGAATCGGTGTTTTTTTGCAGTGGCGCTTGATGATCCGTAATCTTTCCCACGGATCTTCATTGAGGAATCGCAGTGTGCTGTCGAAGGTAGCTCCACCCCAGGCTTCCAGAGAAAAATAACCGACATCATCCAGTTGTTCCAGCATGTCGATCATATCAGTGGTACGCATACGGGTGGCCGCGAGGGATTGATGGCCGTCGCGCAGGACGGTTTCCATAATTTTAACAGGGCTGTTATTCATGGGAATCCTCCTTCATATGAAAGATATGATTAATTTTACCTCATGAAGATGGTTTTTGTATACAGCGTGACAAAACTGAAGCAGCCGGACTTTGTTGTGTCAGAACCGATGCTGACATTTCGAGGTCCAGACGAGTCAGTAACTGGTAGACCTGGGGGTTTTCCACCGGCGTTGCCGCTGCGGCCTTTGCACCATAGAGATTCACGGCACTTGTGGATGTCTCAATCGCTTTGATTCGACCTGGTCCGCCGACACAACCACCGACACAGGCCATGCCTTCAATGAAATTAGCGGCTAACGAGCCCGTTTTAGCCTGTTCCAAAACTTTTTGGCAATTGGGAATGCCGTCCACTTTTAAGGCATCTAAGTCCTTTGCACGCTTGGGAAGAATCCGGGCCAGCGTTTCCGCCACCGCTTCACTGACACCGCCGGTTCTGGCATAGATACGGCCAGCCCGGGAAGCGGAGGCGTTTTCTTCATCCGGCAAGGTAGCGGGATTAACGTCTGTTGCCTGGAATATCGCTGCTAACTCCTGAAAGGTCAGCACGAAGTCAATCGCACCGGCCAGATCGGGTAAGGCTGCTTCAGTTTTTTTGGCAATGCAGGGACCGATGAATACGACTTTGGCTTCCGGTTCCAAGGTTTTGATAATTCGTCCGGAAGCAATCATCGGTGACACTGAAGGTGAGATATGTGAGGCCAGTTCACTGAATCGCCCTTCGATCAATTTGATCCAGACCGGACAGCAGCAGCTGGTGATTAGAAAATCACCGGCTTCCTGTACGTGTTCGTCAAATTCGAAGGCTTCTTTCATCGTGATCAGGTCTGCATACAAAGCAGTCTCCACCATTTCGGTGAATCCCAGCTGCAATAGTGCCGAGCGCAATTTTCCCGGTGTTACGTCATCGCCAAATTGGCCGGTGAATGCAGGAGCCACAGAAGCATAAACCGGCGCCGAATGATCCCGCAATAAGTTAATCAACGGCACAAACTGTGATTTTTCACTTAAGCCGCCGAATGAACAGTGGGATAAGCAGTGGCCCTCACCGAGACATTTTTCCTGATCAATCTGAATTCCAGCGCCGGGTTGTTTGGATAAAGCCTGCAGCGGACAATCGGGGCCGCAACAGGTCCCGGCCTCCGGACATTGCAGACAGGCGCCGGGATCATTGACGATAAAAGGTCCGTTCATCAGCCCCATCAGGGCGTCTTCATCGTTTTCGCCGATGGTGCTGTCCAGTTCGTGCGGTGCTAACCCCATCGCGACGCGAATCTGGTTGGCAACGCGGTGGCGGGTGACCCGGTCACCAAACTCTTCACAGACCAGACGGCAGATCTCTTCGCGGCGGTCGCTAAGGGCGCCGTCCCAGGCTGCTTTGGCCACTTCATAAAGAATTCGGGGTTTGAGTTCAAGCGAGGTTACAGCTTGATTCATTTAATGTCCTCCCATTTTTCAGGCTAGTGGATGAACCAGGTGGCAAGCCGTCTGATGTCCGAAACCGTCATCGACCAATGTCGGACAGATTTCCGTGCAGACCGGCATGGCATGTTTGCAGCGGGTACGGAAGCGGCAGCCGGAGGGGGGATTGATCGGACTCGGGACCTCACCCGGCATGAAAATTCTCTCGCGTGTTGCCTGAACATTGGGGTCTGGTAATGGGATGGCGGATAGCAAGGCCTGGGTATATGGGTGCTGCGGCTTGCTAAATAGGGATGCACTATCGGCGAGTTCAACCAACGAACCGAGATACATCACGGCAATGCGATGACTGAGATGCCGGACCATCGACAGGTCATGGGCGATAAACAGATAGGTCAGGCCGATTTTTTCTTGCAAATCCTGCATCAGGTTGATGATCTGAGCCTGAATTGATACATCCAGCGCTGAAATTGGCTCATCGCAGACAATAAAATCAGGTTGAGCCGCCAGCGCACGGGCAATGCCGACCCGTTGCCTTTGTCCGCCGGAAAATTCATGCGGATAACGCGCGGCATGTTCGGGATCCAGCCCTACTTGCAGCAACAGTTCCTGGATGCGGTCCCGGCGCTCGGAATTGGCAACCAGTTGATGAATGTCCAACGGTTCGCCGACAATATCGCCGACCGTCATTCGCGGATCAAGCGAGGCATAGGGGTCCTGGAATATGATTTGCAGCCTGCGGCGAAAATCAGCTTTGTCCGCTGAACGAAGCGTTGTGTGGATGTCCAATCCTTGCAGAAGGGCACTGCCGGCAGTGGGCTCATACAGACCAACCAACGTGCGTCCGACGGTTGATTTGCCGCAGCCGGTTTCACCAACCAGGCCAAGAGTCTCGCCCGGCATGATGGTAAATGACACAGCATCGACTGCCCGGACGGTTTTGAGCGGACGTCCGTTCCAGGCGCGGGAGATGATAAAGTGCTTTGACAGGTTACGGACCTCGACCAACGGGCGGCTCATGGCGCACCTCGGACAGCGAGCGCCTCGCACGGGTTGTATGGCGAATCCGGATGATTTAGCCAGCAGCGGCTCTGTTGATTTTCCGACAGTGAAAACAGCGGCGGTGCATCAAGGCAGGTCTGCATGGCGAAACGACAGCGCGGTAAAAAAGCGCAGCCACTTGGCGGGACCAACAGATCGGGTGGATGTCCGTCGATGGCAAGTAGTCGCTTGCCCTGAAAATCGGGATGCGGCACGGATTGCAGCAACCCAAGGGTGTACGGATGACGCGGAGCGGCAAACAAGGTCTGTACTGGCGCCGATTCCACGATTTGGCCGGCATACATGACCATGACCCTTTGACATAAGCTGGCTACCACGCCAAGGTCGTGCGTAATCAGTACCAGCGTTGTATTTAGTTCCTGATTCAGCCGTTTCAGCAATTCGAGGATTTGCGCCTGGACAGTGACATCGAGTGCGGTAGTCGGCTCATCGGCAAACAACAGGCTGGGATTGCAGGCCAGGGACATGGCGATCATGACGCGTTGACGCATGCCGCCGCTGAGTTGGTGGGGATATTGCCGCAGACGGGTTGCGCCATCGGCAATGCCGACCAGGCTCAGCAATTCGGTCGCCCGTTCAGCGGCTTCGATGCGTGACAAGTGTTGATGTTCAATAAACGGTTCCATCAGCTGGGTACCAATGCTCAGCACGGGATTAAGCGAAGTCATGGGATCCTGAAAGATCATGCTGAGCTTGTTGCCACGCAGCGAGCGGGACTCCGATTCTGATAGTTTCAGCAGATTCCGGTCGCCGAACCAGGCTTCACCGGCGACGATTTCACCGGGAGGCGAGGGAATGATTCCCATTATGGCACTGGCGGTGACGGTTTTGCCGCAGCCGGACTCGCCGACGATGCCTACGATTTCACCGGCAGCCAGCGAAAAATCGACTCCGCGCAGGGCTTGCACAGTTCCCGCATACGTGCGGAAGTGGACATGCAGATTTTTGACGGTCAATAAAGCAGATTGCAAAGAAATCGGGCCTCCCAGTAAGCAAGATGCGTGAAAATAGACGTTTTAGCGGCGCATGCGCGGGTCCAGTGCGTCCCTCAATCCATCGCCGAGGAAGTTGAAACCGAGCATTGTCAAGCTGATTGCCACGGCCGGCCAAAGCAGCTGGAATGGATAGGACCGCAATGTTACCACGCCTTCCGAGGCCAAGACGCCCCAACTGGCCATGGGGGCGGAAACCCCAAGCCCGATGAAACTGAGGAATGCTTCAATAAAAATCGCTTCAGGAATCGACAGGGTCAGTGTTACGATGATCGGTCCCAAGCTGTTTGGCAGCAGGTGGCCGAAGATTAGCCGGAGCGGGCTGGCGCCCAGTACTCGGGCGGCCAGAACAAACTCAAGCTCTTTGAGACCAAGGACCTGCGCTCTCACGATACGGGCCATCCGCAGCCAGTAAACCAGGCCTAGGGCAATGAAAACATTCATCAGGCCGGGTTTTAGTACGACCATCAACAGGATGACATACAAGAGAAGCGGGATTCCATACAGAATGTCGACAATTCGCATCATCAGGCTGTCAATCCGACCGCCGAAATAGCCGGAGATGCCGCCGTATATTACGCCGATTCCCAAGTTGATCAGACTGGCAACTACACCAATGGACAAACTGATCCTCGCGCCGTAGCAAACGCGGGTGGCGAGGTCGCGGCCAAGATTGTCGGTGCCGAACCAATGCGCGGCTGAGGGCGGCTGGTTGGCGTTGGCCAGTGTTTGATCGGAGTAGGAATAGGGGGAAAGCATCGGTCCGAAAATTGCCAGGACGCTGATAAACAAGATAATCGACAACCCCGCGAGCGCAGCACGGTTTTTTTTCAGCCGCAGCCAGGCATCCTGACGAAAACCAAGATGGGGACGTGTCTGTTTCTGAATCATTTCGGCGGTGGGTTTTAGCGGCGTAAAATCCATCAGTGTTGATCCTCCCCATCCATTTTGATCCGGGGATCAAGCCAGAGATAGGCAAGATCGACAAGAAAATTCATCAATACCAATAATGCGCTGTAAAAAACAGTAATGCCAAGGATGACCGTGTAGTCACGGTTATAAATGCTGGTAACAAAATGGCGTCCCAGGCCGGGAATGGCAAAGATGGACTCAATGACAAAACTGCCGGTGAAAATTGCCGCAATCATCGGTCCCAGGTAGGTTACGACCGGTAACAGGGCATTTTTCAGTGCATGAAGCCAGAGGATTTTAAGCGGAGCAATTCCTTTGGCCCTGGCGGTGCGAATGTAGTCCTGCGCCAGTACTTCCAGCATGCTGGAACGGGTCAGGCGGGCGATGAAAGCGGTCGGCATGCCGGCCAGAGCCAGCGCCGGCAAAATGACATATTCCGGTGAACCCCACATGGCGGCTGGCAACAGCTGCAACCAAAGCGCAAAGATATAAATCAGGACGGTGGCGAGAATAAAACTGGGGACGGAAATGCCGACAGTCGCCAGCAGCATAACCAGATGATCCGGCCAGCGGTTTTGGTAAAGTGCGCCAGCCATGCCGGCGGGAACCCCGATCAGGACGGAAAACGAGACCGCTATCAGGCCCAGTTCTGCTGACACGGGAAAGCCTTCGGCGATAATTTCATTCACAGTGCGTGATTCATACTTGAAAGAGGGGCCAAGGTCTCCTTGCAGCAGGTTGGCCCAATAATCGACGTACTGTTTGGGCAACGGGTCATTCAGACGGTAACGGGCTTCGATGTTTTTCATCACTGCTTCCGGCAGGGCTTTTTCCGCAGTGAATGGGCCGCCGGGAATGGCATGCATTAAGACGAATGTTACGGTGATGATGACCCAGAGGACCAACACCATCGACAAGATTCGACCAACAATCGATTTAAACACAGGGCATCACTCCACATAGGCCTCCTTGAAATAAACATGACCGAGTACGGAACGTTGATAACCTTTCACGTTGGGTTTGACCATGGTTACCCGGGTATAAAAGTACAGCGGTGCGATGACGGCATCTTCCATTAACAGGCGTTCCGCTTCGTGCATTGCTTTCATCCGGATCTCTTGATTGCCGGTCGATTTTGCCAGACGGATCAGTGTATCATAGCGGGAATTTTTGTACTGGGAATCATTGTTGCCACTGCCGGTTTCAAACATGTCAAGAAAAGTCATCGGGTCGGCATAATCGCCGATCCAGCCATGGCGGGCAATCTGGTAGGCGCCTTTGCTGCGGGTGTTGATAAAGACTTTCCATTCCTGATTGGAAAGCCGGACATCGACGCCCAGGTTTTTGCGCCACATTTCCTGCAGTGCTTCGGCAATAGCCTTATGTACATCATGCGTATTATAGATCAACTCAATCGCCGGCAACCCTTTTCCCTCGGGATAACCGGCTTCTGCCAACAGTTTCTTCGCGGCTTCGACATTGCCGTCTTTGAAATAATCGCCGCCAACGGAGCGAAAATCGCTGTTCGGTGTGGCGTCTGCCAGTCCGGGCGGCACCCAGGCCAGTGCCACCCGCTGCTCGCCCTTCACCACGTTGGTGATGATGGACTGCCTGTCAATAGCTAGGCTAAGCGCCTGGCGCACCTTGACATTATCGAGGGGGGGCTTTTCCACGTTGAATGCAAAGAAGTAAGTGCCGAGATAGGGAGAGATCTGCAGCCGGCCTTCCTTTTTCAGCCGGGGATATTCGGCCGGCGGTGCATTATCGCCCATATCGATCTGGTTATTGTCAAACATGGCGACTTCAGTGCTGCTGGATTCAGTCAGGATAAAATCGAGTTTCGGCATTTTAACTTTGGCAGCATCCCAATACTGATCGTTTTTGACGAGTTCGATCCGCGAGTTGTGAACCCAGTTGGTGATTTTGAACGGACCGTTGCCAATCAGGGTCTTGGGTTCTGCGGCCCACTTTGGATTGGCTTCGACGATGCGGCGGGGAACCGGGTATAACGTGTGAAATGAAGTCAGCGATAAGAAATATGCAGTGGGTTTTTCCAGCAAGACTTCCAGTGTTCGGTCATCCAAAGCCTTGACACCGACCTGGTCTGCGGTGGTGAGCCCTTTGTTATAAGCCTCGCCGTTTTTGACATAAAACAACTGATAAGAGTATTTGGCGCCAAACTCTGGCGACAAGGTTGTTTTCCAGGCATATTCGAAATCATAGGCGGTCACTGGGTCGCCATTGGACCATTTTATGCCGGAACGCAGAAAAAACTTGTAACGTAGGCCATCCGGGCTGATTTCCCAGCGTTCTGCCATTGCCGGTAATGGTTTGTTTGTTGCATCAAGTGTTGTGAGACCTTCGAATAGCTGCGCCTGCACTGTCGATTCGGGAATGCCGGTCGATTTTCGCGGGTCCAGGGTTTCCGGTTCGGTGCCGACAGAAAACCGCAGATATTTGGGACCGGACTTACTGCCGCAACCACTGGCGGCAAACGAAGCCAGCAGGAGAAATAGAATAACCACCAGGGCAGTGATTCGGTTGCGTGCCAAAATATTTCCTCCAATCCTGTTGAGATTGCCAATTTACTGCTTTATACATTCCCGAAACTATTCGACTCGCCGGCGAAAATTTCCTTTGCGGTTTTTGGTTTCCTGCAGTAGGAATTTTCACATCAATGTCAAATTATAAATACTAAGGTTAAGGTGCATGAACTTATTCTACGGGAGGATGTTAATTGTGGCAAACAAAGAACAAGCCGCCAAGAAAACCGACAAGAAGAAGCCGAGTGACACGAAAGTTAAAAAAGAGAAAAAAACCTACAACTGAAAATGTTTTGATGTGACCCGCGATTTCATTGGTGAGGTTCCGGACAGAAGGGGGTTGTGAAAAACCGCCTTCTGTTTGCTTTCGGGGGATATGAATAGGAGTGTTTAACATTTATAAGAAACTATTGAGTATGGTGGTTGCCTGGAGTTTTATTGGACTGGGTATGCTGACGCCTGTTGGTGCTGCAGTACCAACCGCTGCGCCAACATCGGCCGTGGTGAATGCAGCAGCGCCGGCGATAAGTAGTGAAACAGCAATTTTGATCGTGGCAGGAACAAAGCAGATTTTGTTTGAAAAGGATTCTCACAAGATCATGTACCCAGCCAGTACCACCAAGATCATGACACTGATTACCGCTTTGAAGCGGGGAAATCTGAATGATACGGTAGTTGTTGGTCCGGCGTCGGTCGACATCGAAGGGTCCAGCCTGGAACTCCGGCTGCTTGACCGGCTGACACTAAATGAACTGCTATATGGAGTAATGCTGCCATCTGGCAATGATGCCGCCCATGCCGTGGCGGAGCATGTGGGCGGTGGATCTTACAAAAAGTTCGTTAGTTGGATGAATGAAGATGCGGAAAAAATCGGGGCGCTGCGGACCCATTTCAGCAATCCGCACGGCTTGCCGGATCCGGTTAATCATTTTTCTACAGCTTATGATCTGGCGATGATCGCAGATGCCGGGTTTAAAATTCCCGGTTTTGAAAAATTTGTCTCAACTCCTTATCATACGGTGCTATTTCAAAATCGCAAGGGAATTCCGCTGGTTAATACCAATTCACTGCTTATGACTTATCCGGGCGCCAATGGAGTGAAAACCGGCGTGACGCGAGCGGCAGGCCGATGTCTGGTCGCTTCTGCCCGGCGCAATGGTGTGTTGTTGATTGCAGTGGTACTCAATGGCGGAGAAAACCGCTTCAAGGATTCTGCAGCCCTGTTGGATTATGGCTTTCGCAAGTTGGGCAAATAAGGAAATGGAGTCGAAATGAAACACGATGATTTAATCCTGATTCATGCCCCCAGTGTTTATGATTTCCGCAAAGAATCGATTCTGTATGGTCCGGTCAGTGACCTGGTTCCGTCGACGCCGGTTTTTGAAATGTATCCGATCGGATTCACCACCCTGGCCGAATATCTTGAACGGGATGGTTTCAGGGTACGAATCGTCAACCTGGCAGTACTGATGATGAAAGACCGCGATTTTGATGCGGAAGTGTTCTTGCGTCAACTTAAGCCGAAGGCTTTTGGCATTGATTTGCATTGGATGCCGCATGCGCATGGCTCTTTAGCTGTGGCTGGCATTCTTAAGAAACTTCATCCGGAGATCCCGGTCATCTTCGGCGGTTTTTCCTCCACTTATTTTCACGCTGAACTGGCAGCAAGGCCGGAAGTCGATTATGTGCTGCGGGGCGATTCCACGGAAGAGCCGATGCGACTGCTAATGCGGCATATTGCGGCGCCGGACGCTGATGCTGCAGCTCCAGGTAATATTCCTAACCTTACCTGGAAAGACCACGGCGGAGTCGTACAGGTCAATCCGCTTGCCTATATCCCGCAGAATCTGGACCATGTCCGACTGGACTATTCCCAGGTGGTTCGTTCCGTGGTGCGAAACCGCGACCTAAGCGGGGCATTGCCGTTCATTGACTGGCTGCGGTATCCGATCATGGCAGCGCTGAGTTGCCGCGGTTGCTCCTGCCGGTGCCGGACCTGCGGCGGGTCAGCCATGGCGATGGATTCGATGTGCAAACGCGATCGCCCGGCTTATCGAAAACCGGAAGATTTGGCCGCGGACATCTGGAGCATGGCCCGCTGGAGCCGTGGGCCGGTATTTGTTCTTGGCGACATCCGGTTTGGCAGTGACAATTATGCGGAGAAATTCCTATCATTGGTCAAAGGGGCAACCGACCAGTTGATTCTGGAAGTCCTGACACCAGCGCCGCAGTCTTTCTTTAAAATGTTGGGAGCGGCAGCACCGGATTTTATCTTGCAAATGTCGCCCGAATCGCATGACGAAAAAGTCAGGGCGGCTTTTGGCCGCACCTATAATAATGAAGAACTTGAAGCAACGATTGCTGCAGCGTTGGCAGAAGGCTGCAAACGGTTCGACCTGTTTTTCATGATTGGCTTGCCGGAGCAGACTTATGAATCAGTCATGGAGACGGTCGAATATTGCGGTCGGTTGATGGAACGCTTCAATACCGGCGGCACACCGCGGTTATTTCCGTTTATTTCTCCATTTGCACCGTTTTTGGATCCGGGCAGTGAAGTGTTCAACGACCCGGAACGCTATGGGTACAAGCTGTTGTGGCACAGCTTGGAAGAACACCGGCAGGCACTGGTGCAACCGAGCTGGAAGCATGTGCTCAATTATGAAACCCGCTGGATGAATCGCGATGAGATTGCCAATGCGACCTATGAAGCTGGGTTGCGGTTCAATCAATTGAAACTCAAGTATGGACTGATTGGCGAGCAACAGGCGGCGGCGACGGAAGAACGGATTCGTCGGGCAATTCGACTCATGGCGAGGATTGATGAGATCTTGGCCGAACCGGATGAAAAAATGCGGGCAGAGTTACTGCTGGCAATCAAGGGACAAGTCGATGATGCAAATATTTCGACTGTGTGCGACAAACGGGAGCTGGAAGCCCAGATTTCCGGTCTTTGGAAGATCAACTTCATTCGGGGCATACAGGTTGCGCTCAGCGAAATGTGGCGTGGACTTCGCAGAAACTAGCAGAAACCCCTTGACAGGCGCATGGGCGTCAGTCAGGGGGTTTAATATTGGCTAAAAGTTTGACTATTAAATAGTACAGAATTAGAGCAGTTTTTTTATCATCAAATAGACGCCGCCGCTGCACAGTGCGCTAAGCGGAATTGTCAGCACCCAGGCCATCAGCATTTGGCGGGCGACTCCCCAACGAACCGAACGAATCCGATTAGAGGCGCCGATCCCCATGATGGAACCAGACACGACATGTGTCGTACTGACCGGCAGATGCAACAGGGTAGCGCCGAAAATGACCAACGAAGAGGTGACTTCTACAGCACAGCCGCTAAATGGTTCCAAACGGACGATGCCGGTGCCCATGGTTTTGATGATTTTCCAGCCGCCAGCCGCTGTTCCCAAGCTCATCGCCAACGCACAGGCCAGCTTGACCCAGGTCGGCACATCCAAGGTGGCGATTTCACCGGCGCTGAGTAGAGCCAGGGTAATGATTCCCATCGCTTTCTGGGCGTCATTGGATCCGTGCGAAAAGGCGATCAATGCAGCAGTGCCGATCTGGGCCCTGGCAAATCCGGTGCTTAGTGCGTGGGGCGGAAAACCGCGAAACAGCCACATCATCAGGATCAACAACAAATAGCCGAGAATTAGTGCGACAAGCGGCGAGAGGACAAGCGATAAAAAAATCTTTTCTATGCCGACAAGGTTCAAGGGATCCCAACCGCGCCCGGCTACCACGGCGCCGATAATTCCGCCAACCAGAGCATGGGAGGAGCTGCTGGGTATGCCGAACCACCAGGTGGCCAGATTCCAGATGATAGCGCCGACCAAAGCGGCGGTAATCACTTGCTGATCAACCATCGAAGCCGATTTGACAATATCGCCGCCAATCGTTTTGGCCACTCCGGTACTAAACAGTGCACCAAGAAAATTCAGTGCAGCTGCCATCCAGATCGCCTGACGCGGCGACAGGGCCCGGGTGGAGACGGAAGTGGCGATGGCATTGGCCGTATCGTGAAATCCGTTGATATAGTCAAAAGCCAGCGCAAGAAAGATAACTAACAGTAGGGCAAACGAAAAATCAGGCATATTTGATGACTACCCGTTTTAAAGAAGTGGCAACATCTTCGGAAAGGTCGAGGACCTCTTCGAGATTGACCAGAATCTCTTTCCATTTAATGATTTCGATGGCATCCTTGCATTCGCGGAACAGGAAGCCCATTTCCTGGCGATATAATTCATCGCCGCGAGCTTCGAGCGCGATAATCCTTTCACAGCGAGCCTGCAGACGCAGCCGTTCTTTCTTCAGGTCCTGCAGGCTGAAAATCGCTTTTTCCACCTGCTTGCCGCTCTTCAGGATCAATTCAGCCATCTCGCGGATTCGTTCTGTTGGTTCATCGATGTTGTAGAGGTCCATTCTTTCGATGGCGGCTTTGATACAGTCGATGATGTCATCCAGTTTCTTTGCCAGGGTAAAGATATCTTCGCGATCCATCGGGGCAATGAATGTTTTGTGTAGTTTGACCAGAATCCGGTCCACAATCTCATCGGCAATCCGTTCGGTTTCGGTGATCTTCAACATCATTTCCGGGACCTGATTCCGGTTCATGATTGCCAGGTGCAGGCATTCTGTGGCTTCGCGGACCAACAAGGCGTGTTCGCCCAATGTGCTGAAAAATTTTTCCTCTTTGGGTTTAAGGTTAAATGCCATCTTGATTCCCCCCATCGTTTATGTTCCGGTAAGCATGATTATCAAAAGGTTATTATCTCATCTCAAGCAAGGCGTCCCGATATTCAGACGGTGAATTAATATTTCGCAGTAGACGTAACTGAGGGTCGAACTGCTTTAATTCATCCAAAGGAACATGCTTACAGCGAAGTAAGGGAAACAGCGCCTGCGTTTTGCGGTTGTTGCTTTGTAACAGGGATTCGATGGCGGGAATGCAACTTTTTGCATAGCAGGCAAATAACGGTTCGAAAAAATCGGTTGACCCTGGAACCACTGCATCCCAGCCAGGACTCTGCGCCATAATATAATTCGCTGCCGCAGCTGAAAAGTAGGGCATATCACAGGCCGTAACAAAAGCATATTCAGAAGAAGCATGTACAAGACCGGCATGAATTCCTGATAAAGGGCCACAATGCGGAATAATGTCAGCGACATGGCGAACAGCCGGCAGTGTTTCCGAGCGTTCCGTGTTTGTGACAACAATTAGTTCATCACATATTGTGGCAAGGTTTTGCAGGATGACATGAAGGAAATCCGATTCTTGCCAAGGCAACGCTGCCTTGTCCCGCCCCATGCGGGAATTGCGGCCGCCGGCAAGTACAACGCCTGTCATTGCCAGCCCTCGTTGATTTTCGCCAGTAAAAAATCGGCAAAGATTTTCGGATTATCTAAACTGAAGTGAGGCAAACCGGGGTAGAGCGGAATATCGGATATTACAGCAAACAAATCTTCCGGTCGGTTCAGCGGCTCTCGCCCTGCATCCTGACGAAAAATTTCAACCCGACGGGCACTATGGTTTTTATAGCCTTCGACCAAAATGATATCCACATCATCAATTTTTGCGATAATTTCTTCAAGCGGCATATCGCGCTGCATTTTTTTGATCAGGGCAAATTTTTCAAATGAGGAGATACATACGACATCAGCACCTGCTTGCGCATGACGCCAAGTGTCCTTTCCCGGGCGGTCCATCTCAAATCCATGAATATCGTGCTTGATTACGCCGACACGGTAATTGCGGCTTTTTAACTCAGTGATCAGTTTTTCGAGATAAGTCGTTTTACCGACTCCGGAACGCCCAATAAACGAGATTGCCGGAATCAATGGCGGTGTTCCCCGTGACAACCGCAGGAACACTTGGCGGCAGGTTTTGCTGCGAGGCCCGTTGTGTCAATCTGTGCCCGAACCTGTGCTTTGATGCCATCGAGATATTGCCGTCGCAATAGTGCCTGCTCCTGTATTTCCGCTTCGGTCAGGCAGCCTTGTTTTTGTCTTTGTGACAACTCATTAATTCGGGCAATTAGTTCTTTAGTTATCATATTCCATTCTCCTATCACAAGCAGAATAGTTTTCCATGCAGTTTAATTTCATACTAACAATTTCAGCTATTCCTGTCAATTTGCTGAATTTTGCAGGAATGGCGGGTCAGGTGGCGAATTTCATTTAAAGAATCGCAGGATTATTTTTGACAGATGGAGGAGAAAGAATGAAGAAATGGCGCTGCAAGGTCTGTGGCTATATTCATGAAGGGGAAAACCCGCCGGATGCCTGTCCTTTGTGTGGTGTTGGTCCGGAAGAGTTTGTGCCGTATGTTGAAGAGGCGGTCGCGCCTGGTGCAAAGCCGAAACGCTGGAAATGTACGATCTGCGACTATATCCATGAAGGTGACGGACCGCCAGATGTTTGTCCGATCTGCGGAGTGGGTCCGGAACTGTTTGTGCTGCTGGAAGATACGATCAGGCAACTTTCGGCCGCCAGCATCCTCGATTCCACCGATGGCACTTCCCGCGCCGCGCTGGATAAAATCAGCTATGGACTCTACGTCGTCGCCTCTGTCAAAGAGGGTAAGTTGAATGGACAGATTTGCAACACTGTTTTTCAATTGACGGATCCTCCCTTGCGGATTGCTATTTGTCTGAACAAAAATAATCTGACTCATGAATATATCTCTGAATCGGGATGTTTTGCTGTTTCAGTTCTTGGTCAGGAGCAATTTGATATGGTCAGGAATTTTGGCTATAAATCAGGGCGCTTAATGGATAAGTTCGCCGAAGTCAATTATGTGTTGGGACAGAATGGCTGCCCTATTCTGTGTAACTGCATGGCATATCTGGAAGCACATGTTATTCCGGACAAAATTTTAGACGTTGGGACCCATCGGTTATTTGTCGCGGAAATTACCGGCGGCATGGTTGTGGCTGACCGGACGCCCCTGACTTATGAGTATTTTCGGGCGAACAAGAAAAAAATGTAATCTAAAAAAATATTTCTTTGCAGCTGACAGGATTTTTGTATTCGACTCCGAACTTAACTAACAGGAATTAATGATGAGAGGAGATCATCAGACACAAAGGCGTGTCATGATTTGTAGGGTATACGAATTGTGGACGTCTTTTTTCCTGCCGTGCGACTACTATTATTAGATGATGGGAGCGAAAAAGATGGAGAGAAGAATCATCCAGGTCCAGGAAAAGCTGCCGTTGGCCCAAACGATTCCCCTAAGTCTGCAACATCTGTTTGCCATGTTTGGCGCCACGGTACTGGTTCCATTTTTGTTCAAGGTCAACCCGGCAACTTCGCTGTTGATGAACGGAATTGGTACACTCATTTACCTGATTATCGCCAAAGGAAGAATTCCGGCTTATCTGGGTTCAAGTTTTGCATTCATTTCACCGGTTTTTGCAATTATGGCCGATCCCAGTCTGGGCGGGTATGCTGCCGCTCAAGGTGGATTCATCATGTTCGGCATATTTTTTGTGGTGGTTTCTCAGTTGGTCCGTGTGGCGGGAACCCGCTGGATCGACGTAATTTTCCCACCAGCTGCGATGGGGGCGATTGTTGCCATCATCGGTCTGGAATTGGCGCCGGTAGCAACCGATATGGCTGGTCTGACCGGTAAATTGATTGAGCAACTAAAAATCCCTTACGCAACAGCGGTCACTGTATCCATGTTTACATTAGGAGTAACGATCCTGTGTTCAATACTGTTGCGCGGTTTTTTGGCGGCGATTCCTGTTTTATTGGGTGTGGTTGCCGGTTATCTGTTTTCGATTTTCATGGGGATTGTCGATTTCGGTAGTATTGCCTCTGCCGCCTGGTTTGAAGTGCCTACACTGTACTCGCCAACCTTTAATGTCAGTGCCATGCTGATGATCATGCCGGCTGCTTTTGTCGTTTTGGCTGAACACATTGGTCACTTGGTCGTTACCGGCAATATCGTGGAAAAAGATTTGGTCAAGGACCCCGGCTTGGACCGCTCCTTGCTTGGTGATGGGATTTCCAATATGTTATCCGGTTTTGTCGGCGCGACTCCGAATACGACGTATGGTGAAAACATCGGCGTTATGGCAATAACGAAAGTGTTTAGCGTATGGGTCATCGGCGGGGCGGCGATCATTGCGATCGGCATTTCCTTTGTCGGCAAGTTTGCCGCGATCATCCGCAGCATTCCTGTTCCGGTCATGGGCGGGGTATGCATCCTGTTGTTCGGTGTTATTGCGGCTGCCGGTATCCGGATGCTGATTGAAAAGAAGGTTGATTATACCAAGTCGCGCAATTTGATCCTGACCTCTGTTGTACTCATCTCAGGGATCAGCGGCGCTGCGGTCAAGGTCGGCGCTGTGGAACTCAAAGGGATGGCGCTGGGGACTATTGTGTCGATTTTGATCAGTCTGCTGTTTTATGCACTGGATAAGTTCCAACTGGCGAATGACGGTGGCGCAGAGTCATAATACTGAAATGTGAAAGAGAAAAAAGGCCGGACTGTTTTTTTACAGTCCGGCCTTTGCTTTGTCGATCTATCAGCGGCAGTTTAGTCAAGAGGATGGTTGCGCGCGCCAAATATTCGTTCGGCGCATTCAATCCCGGTCGGTGTGGCAGCCAGACCACCCATGCCGGTTTCCCGCAGAGCTGGCTGCATGGCGTGCCCAACTGCTGCCATGGCATCAATGACTTCGTCAACCGGAATGACACTTTTTATTCCGGCCATCGCCATATCTGCCGAAAGCAGTGCAATCATCGCGGCGCCGGCATTTCGCTTGACACAGGGGACTTCAACCAGACCGGCCACCGGATCACAAACGAGTCCCAACAGATTTTTCAGGGCTAACGCTGTAGCCTGCCCGACCTGATCAGGACTCCCGCCAAGCAGATTGACTGCGGCGCCGGCTGCCATAGCCGCGGCTGAGCCGCATTCGGCCTGACAACCTCCTTCAGCGCCGGACAAAGATGCCCGGGAGGCAATGACCATGCCGATGGTTCCGGCAACTGCCAAAGCAATGGCAAGTTCGTCAGAAGAAATATTGCGTTCCTCCCCAATAGCGAACAGCACGCCAGGGATGACACCGCTGGAGCCGGCTGTAGGCGCTGCGCAGATTTTTCCCATGGCGGCATTGGCCTCATTGGCGGCCAGGGCGTATGCGGCAGCTTTGGTAGATAATGGTCCCAGAAGATGAGTTGAATTGCATGGGTCCGATCCGTATTGCTGCAAACGCAGCCCGTCACCACCAACCAATCCGCCGGTTGAGCGTACGCCGCTCAAGCCGTAATCGATGGCTTGCCGCATTACTGACAGTGCTTCCTGCATCCGGGCCAACAGGAGTTTTTCGCTGATTTCCAAATCTGCCGCCTGTGATTGCAAACAGAATTGACCGAAGCGAACATCGGCGGCAATTGCATCCTGAATCCAGAGGGACAGGGATAGTTTATCCATTCGGCAATTCCTCCTATTCCACCACAGGATTGAGACGTCTGGCGGCAAAAATTTGCGGTAAGGCGGCGACTTCAGCCACCACTTCGTCGGAGATCATACCATCGACATCGATGACCATCACAGCAGTACTGCCGCGTTTGCGTCTGGATACCCGCATTTCTGCGATGTTAACGGCACGAGCGGCTAAAATTCCCGTTACAGTGTGAATTACCCCCGGGCGGTCTTGATGCAATGTAACCAATGCGGCAAAATCGCCGGTTAGTTCAAGCGGGAAACCGTTGATTTCTGTAAGCCGGATTCTCCCGCCGCCGACTGAACAGCCTGTGATGCGCAGAACACCGTCGTTTTTTCCTTTCAGGGCGAAAACAACAGTATTGGGATGTGCGCTGTCACCTAAACAAATGGTTTCAAAATGAAAAACAAGCCCGGCTTGCTGAGCAAACTCAAAAGCACGGGGGATGCGGTCATCATCGGTTTGCCAGCCAAGCAGGCCGGCTATAAGCGCACGGTCAGTCCCGTGACCTTTGCCGGTTCGGGCAAACGAACCGTGCAACCCGATATCGGCGGCAATCACAGGTTCACCAAGCAGTTCACGGGCCAATCTGCCCAACCGGACTGCGCCGGCGGTATGTGAACTAGAGGGACCGATCATGACAGGACCAATGACATCAAAGAGGTTCATCCGTTCACCTTCTTTACTTTTTTTGCCGCAAGAGATGATTTAAGCTTGCATTATGTACGGCAGGAAAATACAATAATAGTTACCCTGAGATCAAAACATATAAAAGGAGCGTTACCATGAAAATTGTAATCAGTGTTCTCGGCCGCGATCGAGTCGGCATTATTGCCATGGTGGCCACCGTGCTGGCTGAAAACGGAGTAAATATTCTCAATCTTGACCAGACGATTTTAGATGGATTCTTCAACATGATTATGACTGCCGACATGAGCGGCGCTGCAATTAGCTTAAAAGAACTACAGACGATCATGAAGACTAAAGGCGAAGCTTTGGGGCTCGAAATCAGAGTTCAGCACGCTGATATTTTTCAAGTCATGCACCGGATTTAAGGGGGCAAACCAATGATCACACTGGATGATATATTAGAAACCAATCGCATGATCAAGGAACAAAATCTTGATGTGCGGACGATTACGATGGGGATTAGCCTGCGTGACTGTGCAGATCCGGATTTATCAACATTTTGCAATAAAATATATGAAAAAATTACCCGCCAGGCTGAACATTTAGTCAAGGTTGGCGAGGATATCGAAGCGGAATATGGGGTTCCCATCATTAATAAGCGGATTTCCGTTACGCCGGTTGCGATTGCGGCTGAAGCCTGCAAAACCCAAAGCTATGTCGCTGTCGCCGAGGCGCTGGACCGTGCGGCGAAAACTGTCGGGGTAAATTTCATCGGCGGGTTTTCTGCATTGGTCCACAAAGGATTTACCAAAGGCGATCTGGTATTGGTCGATTCTATTCCAGAGGCCTTGGCGGTGACGGAACGAGTCTGTTCGTCAGTGAATCTGGCTTCGACCTCAACGGGAATCAACATGGACTGCGTGGCCCGGATGGGTAAAATCATCAAACAAACCGCGCTGCTGACCCAAGACCGTGATGCGATCGGTTGCGCCAAGTTGGTTGTGTTCGCCAATGCTGTAGAAGATAATCCGTTTATGGCAGGCGCTTTCCATGGAGTTGGCGAAGCGGAAGCCTGTATCAATGTTGGTGTCAGCGGCCCCGGCGTTGTGCTGCGGGCAATCGAACAGGTGCGTGGCGCTGATTTTGGCGTACTCGCTGAAACAATCAAAAAAACTGCCTTCAAAATCACGCGGGTCGGTCAGCTGGTGGCGCAGGAAGCTTCCCGCCGACTGAATGTGCCATTTGGCATCGTGGACCTGTCCCTGGCTCCAACACCGGCGATTGGTGACAGTGTGGCAGCGATTCTGGAAGAGATGGGCCTTGAAAGCACCGGAGCGCCTGGCACAACCGCGGCGCTGGCCCTACTTAACGATGCGGTGAAAAAAGGTGGACTGATGGCATCTTCCCACGTTGGCGGATTGTCAGGCGCTTTTATTCCAGTCAGCGAAGACGCAGGAATGATTGCGGCAGTAGAACGAGGCGCGTTGACACTGGAGAAACTGGAAGCCATGACCTGTGTCTGTTCGGTTGGCCTGGACATGATTGCGGTTCCCGGCGATACTTCGGCGGCAACGATCTCGGCAATCATTGCCGATGAAGCCGCTATCGGCATGATTAACAATAAAACAACTGCAGTGAGGATCATTCCCGTGCCGGGGAAAACGGTCGGCGACTCCGTCGTGTTTGGTGGATTGCTGGGACATGCTCCCATCATGGCAGTCAACCGCTTCCAGCCGGATGTATTTATTGCCCGGGGTGGACGAATACCGGCCCCGATTCGCAGCTTGACCAACTAAAATACACTGACTGATTTTATGTAACCAGCTTGTCGAGGCCGAGAGACTTGAGTTTTTCGGTGGTTGGCAGGCTGGTTTTCTTATCCCAGCCGCGCCCCTCATAATAATTGTCCAACAAGGTATCTTGCTTTTCAGCAGGAAATTTGGCGCCGGCTTTGGGACCGCTACGGAAAGTAATGCTGCTGAATCTGTCTGGCAGTCTGTCGTCGATTCGGCGGAACCCTTCGCGGGCGTTGAATAATTTTTCCAAGTTCCAGATTCGCTCGCCGGTTGATAACATGGTTGCATCATCACAGTTCCAGCCGGTGGCAAGCGAGACAGCCCGTTGAAAAGGGGCCGTGCCGATCGCGCCATAAACAAAACGGCAAACACATAAGGCATCAAGAAACGTCCGGCGATGTTGCTCCTGGATGCTGGCGCCTTCCTGGTGACTGCCACCGCGGTTGGCTGTTCCATAAACCAGGGCGAAGTCGTGGCTGGCAGGAACATTCCAACCGGCGAGTTCCTGACCTTTAACATGCATGGCAAAAGGCATGGCGGCAGAACCAATCTGGGCGGCGGCTTTTTTTACGCCTTGGGCCAGAACCGCACCGCAGCCTTGTTGCAGGGCGATTTTGTCCATCAGTTGCAACAATACGGGGACATTCCCCCAAGTAGGCGACAATCCATCCAGATCACCACTGCGCAAAATGCCGTGTTCAAATAAATCCATTACAAAGCCGAGGACGTTACCGGCAGCGATGGGGTCCATTCCCAAATCATCGGCGCGGGAAATCAGTTTCATCAACCCGCCGAAGTCTTTGACTCCACAGTTCGATCCCAGCATTGCTCCGGCGCTGTAACCAGGGCCTTCGGCAATAACCCCCTTCCAGGGCCCCTGCGATAGTTTTCCGACTTTGACGCACTTGAGCGGACAATATGCACAGGCTGCATGGCGCAGCCAAAATTCTCGCTCGGCGGTTGGCAGGCTTAGTTTGGCAATGTCCGGCCAAGAGCCTTCCCGATAATTTTGCGTGGTCAGCATGCCGGCCTTGTCGGAAGAAAGCAGCAGCGGTGCAGCGCCCCAACGGCGCCATTGCGCATAATTATTCCAGGCCGACAGCAACGCTGTGATGTTTCCCCGTAACGTAATCAATCCTTCAGGATTCTGCAGCGAGACAGGCAGCGACCCGCGGACCGCGATGGCTTTAAGATTTTTGGCGCCCATTACGGCTCCAGCACCGCCGCGGGCAGTGGTGCGTTTTACATCACCGGTGATGCCGGCAAATTTTACGCCGTTTTCGCCAGCCGGACCGATGGCCATGAGCCGGAAATCGCTTCCCAGTTCACGATTGAGGCGTTCTAACGTGACGGAAGTCGTCTGGCCCCACAAATCGGCTGCATTACGCAGCGATACATTGTTTTCGTCAATAATCAGAATGACCGGCTGATCGGCGCGCCCATTAATGATTAATCCGTCGTAGCCAGCCTGTTTCAGGGCTGGCCCGAAGTGGCCGCTGAGGGAAGACCAGGTTAATGTCGAAGCATGCGGTAAACCTGAATCCATTGGCGAAGTATTCGCTGCCTTTGTTACCACGGTGACCCGTGAAGGACCGGCGAAGGGCAGGCCAGAAATCGGACTGGGCCAGAATGTCAGCAAATTAGCCGGTGACAGCGGGTCAAGGCCGGCAGTTGGCAAGCGGTCCCACAATGTTTTAACTCCCAGTCCCCGACCACCGAGGTATTGCTCGGCATCTTTCATATTTGTGTCGCTTGTTTTGTGACTCCGCAGGTTGAGATCAATTTCCAGAATGCGTCCGGTATAGCCGTGAGCCATTAGCGATCCCCCCCCGCGCGATAGACCGACAGGGAAAGCGAACGTGCAATTTCGGCCGGCTTTGCCGCCAGCACCTTGCCGTCGATATTGGCGGGGACGATGGAAAGGCACTGTTCGGGGCAGGCTTTGACACAGGCGGGGTCTCCGCCGCACAAATCGCAGAGCCCCAGTGCTTTTTTGCCATCACGGCTCATGCGAAGCACAGCGGTACGATCTTTGGCGCAGGCATTTATGCAGGCCTGGCAGCCGATGCATTTGCTCTCGTTCAGCAAGATTGCCCCAGTTTGCGTATCCCGGGTCAGTGCGACAACTTCTTTTGGGCAGACAGAAACGCAGGGGGCATCCGCGCACCCTGCGCAAAGGGAAATGATATCAAGTTGCGGTTCAAACCGATGTGCTCTGATTCGGCTGCGCCAAAAATCAAAGGAATGCTCTCTGACTAAAGCGCATTCTGCTTCGCAGATCCGACAACCGCTGCAACGCGCATGATCTATGGCAATGAAGCTGGGCGTTGTGATGCGGGCAGCCCGGTCAGTCTTAAAGACCGAGTTTCCAGACAAGGCGGCATCAGAAGGCGCTTTTTTTCTTAATAAGGCAGCAACGATGGTTGCGCCGGCAGCCGTTCCCGCTATCGCTCCCACTACAAAATCGCGACGGCTGAAACTAAAGTGACTCATTCCTTTACAGCCGGTTTCTTTTCGACCGCTGCTTTTTCGGCATCAACGCCACCGGGAGTTGTCGAAATCTGTTTGGGGGCCTCGTGATATTCAGCGACGATTACTTTACGGTCCGGTTCCGGGTCCGGTTCTTTAGTCGCACTGCGGAATTCCCGGATCGCTTTGCCGACAGATGCTCCCATTTCCGGCAATTTTGAAGGACCGAAAATGACTAGCGCAATAACAAGAATCAGGATCAGTTCTGGCATTCCTAAGCCAAACATGTGCAATCTCCTCTCCGTTTGGATTGTTGTTGCTTCGGTTACTTAATTTTAAATTCCCCTTAAAAACGAAAAATCCTTTCTAAAATGAAGGAAAGAGTACAAGATTTGTTGAACCAGCATTAAGGAGAGATTGTTTGGGAGGCTTTTATGCGATTGACACAGGCAGCCCGCAGAGAGATGCTGCAACTTTTGGCCAGAGATTATCAAGGGGCAACGACGGGTCTGGTTTTCAGCTCTTCTTTTGAACTGTTGATCGCAGTAATTTTGTCTGCCCAGTGTACCGATGTGCGGGTAAACATTATTACACAACGGTTGTTTCCGCAGTGGAACACGCCAGCCAAAATGCTGGAATTGACTGTTGAGCAACTGGAGGAACTGATCCGTGACTGTGGTTTATTCCGGGCAAAAGCCAAAAACATTCTTGCTACCTGCAAAATGCTGATCGACGTTTGGCAAGGTGAAGTCCCTGCAACGTTGGAAGCGTTGATAAAACTGCCAGGTGTTGGCCGCAAAACGGCTAATGTTGTGCTGAGCCACCAGTTTGGCGTGCCGGCGATTGCCGTCGATACTCACGTATTCCGGGTCGCCAATCGGACGGGCCTGGCTCGCGGTGAAACGCCGGATGCAGTTGAACAGGGTTTGATGAAACTGATTCCCCGCACAGATTGGTCAGCCGCCCATCATTGGCTGATCTGGCATGGGCGAAAAATATGTCGCGCCCGTAATCCGTTGTGTAGCGAGTGCTCCTTGGCGAGGCTATGTCCTGCTGCAGGAAAATATGATGGAAAAAAACAAAATAACAAGTTATAATTATTCATCATATATGGGGGTGGCGAAATGAAATACCGTACAGCGACTTTTCGTGATGTAGAAAGCATCCATAAGATTGTTAATGATTATGCCGAGCAGGGGCTCATGCTGGCAAGGTCCAGAAATTCCATCTACGAGACGTTGCGTGATTTTGTGTTGGCGGAAGAAGATGGCAAAGTGGTCGGGGTAGGAGCGTTACACCTTGTATGGGACGAGCTGGCGGAAATCCGCGCTATGGCGATTTCGCCGGAATTTGCCGGACGCGGGATTGGGTTTAAGATCGTACAGCAGTTAATGGAAGATGCACGGAAACTGGGAGTAAAAACCTTGTTCACGCTGACCTATCAACCCGGTTTCTTTGCTAAAGCCGGCTTTTATGAAGTGCCTAAAGAACAGTTGTCGCAGAAAGTTTGGAAAGACTGTATCAATTGCAGCAAATTTCCCAACTGTGACGAAATTGCCATGATTCGGCCGCTGGAGTAAGAATTCGGAGGGAGACGAAGTGGGAAAGGACCGTTCATTGAACCGGCTACGGGCAATCATTGACCAAACACCGATGGCGATGATCTGTTTTGATCATGAATTGCACGTGACAGAATGGAATAAGGCTGCAACACAACAACTCGGCGTCATTGCGAGCGATGCCAAGGGGGAGTCTGTATTACGCTTTTTCCCCCCTAATGGTGACTTGGGGCCGGAACGATGGAAAACGCTGGCTGAGGCTCACGGGGCTATCGACCTGCTTGGGCAGGCCAAGGCAGGCAATGATGAGACTTTTATGGTCCGGTTGATTGTAAGTGTGCTTGACAGTGATTCGGAACAGCCGGAGTTTTTGCTTTGCTTTGTGCGGGACCTGCAGGATCGACAATTGGAAACGGAAGCCTTACTGAGAACCGACGAGGCAAAACAACGGGCTGACTTGCTGAATGCATTGGCTGATGGTGAAATTAACAACCGGGAAGTGGCAATCCAGCGCGGTAAGGCGCTGGGACTCGATTTGGCGGCCAAGTATGCTTTGTTCGCGATCAGTATTGATGATTATGCGGGAAAATCTTATGAAGAATTGCAGAAAGACCAGCGTGGCATGCAGGAAGTATTGCGGCAGGTCACACAAATCTGTTCGGCAGAGCAGGACAAGATCGTCTGGACCCGCTATGATGGCTTTGCAGTATTGTGCCCATTGCCAGAACCTTGCGCTGATGTCAAAGGCCATGCGCTGACCAGAGCGAGGTCCGGCAAAGAACGTGTAATAAGGCATATGCCGGGAGTTCGACTGACGGTGGGTGTCAGCTCCAGTTATACCGATATTCTTGATATTCGTCGTTGCTATCGCGAAGCAAGAGAGGCTGCCAATGTAGGTCGACGGGTTTGGGGCGGCAATGATGTGTATCATTATGCAGATCTGGGTATTTGTCAGTTGTTGACTCAGTTCCAAGATGCCGGCCAATTGCAGGAGTTTGTCGACCAGTCAATCGGCAAATTGATTCAGTATGACAAGACAAAAAAAGCGGGACTAGTCGCAACCCTGGAAGAAATTTTATCGGCGCCCACACTCAAGGAGGCTGCTGAGCGGAGTTTTGTTCATCATAAAACTATTTTACAACGGAAAACCAGAATTGAAGAGATTTTGAGCGTATCGATTGATGATGTGGAAACTCGCCTGACATTGGCAACCGCAATGAAAATTTTGCGATTATTGCCTGTGTCAGAACATGGTTAGGCTGTAATGCTGTAATAATGATTGACGTAACGGAGAGTTTTTCTTATAATCGAATTGAAAGATAGTTCAAAAGGAGCGGCGCAATGCGACCAACCAAAGATAGGCATGTCGAACAACTGCCGCCTATTGCGCAATTTAAACCAGTTGGTGTGCCGATTTTTGCGGTGGATGAAATTGTGATCTCCGTAGAGGAGATGGAGGCGATTCGCTTAGCGGATATGGAAGGCCTTGACCAAGGCCCAGCTGCCGAGCGGATGGGGATTTCCCGACCAACCTTCCACCGTGTGCTTGCAAAAGCGCATGCGAAAATTGCTCAGTTTCTTTGGCAGGGTAAATCCTTACGCATTGAGGGTGGCAATTACCGTGTGAAGCCTTGTGCAATAGGGCTGAGACAATTCATTTGCAATTCATGCGGGCATGAATGGGAAGTGCCGCATGGACATGGCGGGCGCGGCTGCGAGATGAGCTGTCCGAAATGCAAAGGTCATACTGTGAGCCGACGTCGTTAGCTAACCCCGAGAGAATATTGAAGTAAAAAAGGAGGGCTGACAATGGAGAAAAACAAAGATCCAGGCGCGTGGAATCCTTATCTGGCTGGAGCATTGGCAGGATTGGTTTCTGTTGGTTCCGTATGGTTTACCGGCAAGTACTTTGGTGCATCGACAACATTTGTGCGAGGCGCCGGCTATGTGGAACAGCTGATTGACCCGGCCCGAATCAAACAATTAGAATATTTTGCTAGCACAAAACCGGTAATTGACTGGCAGTGGATGTTTGTTGTCGGAATCTTGGCGGGCTCCTTCATTGCGGCAATTTCTTCCGGCAGTTTTCGGATTCAGGCGGTGCCAGATATGTGGCAGCAACGGTTTGGCGGTGGGTTGGTCAAACGAGGCCTGGTTGCTTTCGTTGGTGGGACGATCGCAATGTTCGGCGCCCGTTTGGCCGATGGCTGACCGAGTGGTCATGGGCTGAGCGGTTCGCTTCAGCTAGCGGTCAGCGGGTTTATTGCCCTGGTGTTCTTTTTCGTCGGCGGGATCATTGTAGCCCGGATGCTCTATGGCGGAGGTGACTCGAAATGACGAACGATCAACTGTATGGACTGATTACCGGGATTTTGTTTGGTTTTCTGTTGCAAAAAGGACGGGTGTTGCGCTATGACAAGCAGATTGGCGCATTGAGGATGCTGGACATGACGATAGTCAAATTCATGATGTCGGCAATCGTGGTTGGTATGGTGGGAACCTATTTGCTGGTTGATCTTGGTTTGGCAAAGTTGTCGATCAAGCCAATGATTGTTGGGGCGATCGTCATCGGCGGACTGCTGTTCGGAATTGGTTGGGGTTTGTTCGGTTACTGCCCCGGTACTTCGATGGGGGCAGTCGGCGAAGGTCGTCTAGATGGACTTTGGGGAATTGCCGGCATGGTTGCAGGCGCAGCGATTTATGCCGAAGCTTTCCCTTTGATGAAAAGCACTGTACTGAAGTGGGGCGATTTTGGCAAGATCACCTTGCCGCAAGTCCTTGGCGTCAATCATTGGTTTGTGATTATTCCTTTTGTGATTTTGACGCTGCTGTTGTTTCGCTGGCTGGAGAAAAAGGGCTTGTAGTTTTTTTGCATGAGGAATATAATGAAAAAGGGTAGCGCGCCCTTTTTTTTAGACAAGTAATGAAATATAGTTCAAAACATTTAAGTTTAAAGGAGGAATTGTAATGCCAAGAGGAGATGGAACAGGTCCGATGGGGATGGGCCCGATGGGGATGGGCCCGATGGGAAGAGGTCGTGGGGGATGTATGACAGGAAATCGAGGTTTTGGCGGAGGTATGGGCTGTGGATTTGTTGGCCGCG
Source organism: uncultured Veillonellaceae bacterium (assembly GCA_964386615.1). Classification (GTDB taxonomy): domain Bacteria; phylum Bacillota; class Negativicutes; order UBA1444; family UBA1444; genus UBA1444. The sequence continues at coordinate 10,745 of CAYLSL010000001.1, read as the reverse complement.
GTCGTTTTACTGATCCACAGACGATGGAGAGTCAGGCAGAATTGTTGCAGCAGCAGGCGGAGCGACTACGCAGCCAGGCGCATGCCATGCGTCAGGGGAAACCCCAGGAGTAAACGGGAGGTGATGATTAAGTGATTGTTAGTGTGGCGAGCGGCAAGGGCGGTACAGGTAAAACAACCGTGGCGCTGATGATGGCGTTGGGATCGGTGCGGGTGGAGTTAGTTGATTGTGACGTGGAAGAACCGAATTGCCATCTGTTTCTGAACCCCGAGCGGGAAGGTATGGTGGCGGTGACGATAACCACCCCGACGATTCTGGCCGAGCGTTGCGATGGCTGTGGCGATTGTGTCAAAGCTTGCCGCTTTGCTGCACTAGTGGTGGCGGGAAGAAAAGCCATGGTGTTTCCCGAACTTTGCCATAGCTGCGGCGGCTGTCAACTGGCTTGTACAAAACAGGCGATTGCAGAACAAGCCCGCCGCATCGGTGAAGTGGAAAAAGGTTGGGGCACAGGCGCATATGAGCATGTCCGCTGGCTGGCAGGGAAAATCGATCCGGGATTTCCGGCTGGCGGTCCGTTAATTAAAGCCTTAAAAGCAGCAGTGGAACAATATGATAATACGATTCTGGATTGTCCGCCAGGCACCTCTTGTTCGATGGCCATGGCCGTCCAGGGCAGTGACGGCTGCCTGTTGGTTACGGAACCCAATGCATTCGGGCTGCATGACCTGGAACTGGCAATCGATGTATTGCAGGAAATCGGAGTAAAGAATTGCGGCGTTGTGATCAATAAAAGCGAGGCAGGGGTTTGGCGGCGAAAAATTCAGGAACTCTGCATGAAACGGCAGATTCCGCTGATTGCCGATATTCCTTATAGCCGTAGCTGGGCCGAACAGTATGCAGGGGGAGCTCTATCTGGTGAAGCCGCTGCAATGGGGCGGAAAATCTGGGAAGAGGTGAGGTTGAAATGGGCATGCCGATAAAAGAACTGGTTGTTGTCAGTGGCAAGGGCGGAACAGGCAAGACCAGTATAACCGGTGCCCTGGCAACGCTGATTCCCAATAAGGTACTAGCGGATTGCGATGTAGATGCGGCGAATTTGCAGTTGATTCTTGGCGGTGAGCTAATCTCAACTGGTCCGTTTGAGTCAGGCTGGGAAATCAGCGTCGATTCTGCCGCCTGCATCCAGTGCAATAAATGTGGCGCACTTTGTCAATTTAGCGCTATCGACAATGGGAAGCTCATTGGCCCGCTACTTTGCGAAGGTTGCGGTGTATGCGCCGATCATTGCCCGACGGCGGCTATTGCGATGCAGCCGCGAAATGCGGGCGACTGGAAAACCTGGCAGACTGCTTACGGGATGATGGCGAATGCGGATTTGGGCGTGGCGATAGAAAACTCAGGCAAACTGGTTTGTAAAGTGAAGGGGCTGGCTCGTGATATGGCGACGGAGCTTAGCGCGCCGCTTATTTTGACCGACGGTCCACCGGGTATTGGTTGCCCGGCCATTGCGGCGATAACAGGAGCATCGCTGGTTTTGGCGGTAGTGGAGCCGACGTTGTCGGCGTTACACGATGCGCAGCGATTGTTTGAACTAACCGAACACTTTAGAATCCCGCTCTGTGTTTGTATAAACAAGAGTGATTTACACAGCGGGGTTCGCCAGCAAATCCATGACTGGTGCGCGACAAATAGTATTCAAATTGCCGGAGAAATCGCTTATCGGGATGAATTTCGTCAGGCGTTGCAAGACAATCGGACGGTCATGTCAGGGACTGATGCAGTACTTAAGTCGCAGGTTGTGAAGTTGTGGCAGCAACTCGAAATTAGATTGGCAAATAGTTAGTAATAAGGGGTGAATAGAATGAAAATAGCAGTTACAGCGGCAACGAAAAGCCCTGGCGGGATGATGGACGGACGGTTTGGTCGCTCTCCCTATTTTTTAGTATTTGATTCGCGGGAAAAAGCCTGGACGGTCTATGAAAACAGCACGAATGCCGACTTGGCCCACGGCGCAGGCATACAAGCAGCTCAAACCATAGAAAAGCTTGGAGCAAAAGTGTTGATTACCGGGAATGTTGGGCCGAAAGCACTTCAGGTACTACGGACCAACGACGCCAAAGTATTTTGCGTCGAACCCGGTAAAGTCAGTGAGGTACTGGCGGCATTTTTAGAAGGCCACTATCAAGAATATTTTGCACCAAATGAGAAAAAAGGGGTCTGAGAAAAATGGAACACGGGCAACAGCAAGATGCGGAAGTGGAGCAATTTTTAAAAAGTGTAAAGCAGGTTTTCATGGTGATGAGCGGCAAGGGAGGTGTAGGGAAAAGTACTATGGCAGCCGCCATCGCGACAGAATGTGCTGAAAAAGGAATGCGCACGGGATTGCTGGACATTGATGTTCATGGACCGAGTATTGCACGGATTCTCGGACTGACTGGGCTGGCGCTCGACTCAGTGAACGGCAAGATTCAACCTCACCAATATACGGAGAATCTAAAAGTAATTTCGATGCAAGGATTCCTTCAGCACCAGGATGATGCTGTGATTTGGCGCGGCCCTTTAAAAATCGGCGTTATCAAGCAGTTTTTGACTGATGTTGCCTGGGGGCCGCTCGATGTTTTGATTATTGACAGCCCGCCGGGAACTGGTGACGAGCCGTTGACCGTAGCCCAGTTTATTCCAGGGTGTGGGGCGATTGTTGTAACAACTCCGCAAGGAGTGGCCTTGTCAGATGTGAAAAAATCGTTGAATTTTTGCCAGCAAGTCGGACTGAAAGTGGTTGGCATCATTGAGAACATGAGTGGCTATGTCTGTCCTGCCTGCGGTAACCATGCCGCAATTTTCAAAGTCGGCGGCGGCGAAAAACTGGCGCAGGAATTCAAAGTTCCATTTCTGGGCCAAATGCCGATTGACCCGATGGTGGTCTGTGCCGGCGACGATGGCGCGTCCGTTTTGGAACGTTCTGCAATCATGAAAACGATGGTATCGGCGATTGTTTCCCGACTATCTATAGAAGAGGAAGCGAAGGGGATAGACAAAATGAACGAAAAGCAAAAAGTTGCGGTTCCGGTTGTTGCAGGAAGTTTGAGTTCCCACTTTGGTCATTGCGAGCAATTTTTGTTGGCAACAGTTGAAGAAAATAAGGTAGTGTCAACGGAAATGCTGGTGCCGCCGCCCCATGAACCTGGCGTGATTCCCGAATGGCTCTCGCAGCAAGGTGCAACCGTAGTTTTGGTTGGCGGGATGGGAGAACGGGCCCAACAAATCTTCGAATCCAAAGGGATTACGGTTGTTTGCGGCATTGTGCCGGAAGAACCGCTGGAAATCGTAAAAAAATATTTGACCGGGGTATTGACTGGCGGGGAAAATGCATGTAATCATGAAGAAGGCGATGGTCATAGCTGCGGACACTAAATTGGCATTTAAGAGGGGAACCAGGGGAACGGCAGAAATCAGAGGATGTCAGGATTTTGCCGTTCCTTGATGCTTTTTTGCAAAGGAGTTTTAGTGTGCAATTTTTTCCCATCACAGTATTTGCCAGCATCATGGGTTTGACAGGATTGTCAATCGCTTTCATGCGGGCAGCACAACTCTATCCGATTCTGCATAGTGTGGGGAATGGGTTGTTGCTGCTGGCTTCTGGCGCATTCCTCGTGATTTGCGGGTTTTATATAGGTAAAATTATCCGATTTCCTCACGAGGCGCAGCAGGAATTTAATCATCCGGTTCGGTTTAACTTCTTTCCCGCAATCTCCATCAGTTTGTTGTTGCTTGCTATTGCCATGATGGAAAGTAATCCTTCTTTGGCAAAGGGCTTGTGGGTGGCGGGGGCCATCGCGCATTTAACATTTACTCTAATTGCTGTGTCGCGCTGGATCGGCAGGCTTTATAGCATCCAACAATTCAACCCGTCCTGGTTTATTCCTGTGGTTGGCAATATCCTGGTACCCATTGCCGGGGTGGAGTTTGCCTCGAAAGAAATATCCTGGTTCTTTTATAGCATTGGATTAGTGTTTTGGTTGAGTTTATTTGCCATTATGATATATCGATTGGGGTTTCACGGCGACCTGCCGGGGAAGCTTGTGCCAACCCTGTTTATTTTGATCGCGCCGCCAGCAATCGGATTTGTTTCCTATTTTCGACTCACCGGCAGTTTTGATGCAGCCGGACGTATTATGATTTATTTGGCTTTATTTATTGCCATCTTGCTATTCACTATGTATAAGAAATTTTTGGCGTTGCCGTTTTTCATGTCCTGGTGGGCCTATACTTTCCCGCTATGTGCTCTTACTATTGCTCAGTTTATTGCCTTCAGGGCCACGCAGTTCGTGTTTTTTCAATACAGTGGAACTGTATTACTTATGTTGTCTAGCTTGGTTACTTTGTTGGTTGCGGTTAAGACTCTAGGATTAATTCGGGCAGGAAAATTGTGCGTGCCTGAAGAATAGACCCGGAGCCAAACACAGGCGTGAATGATTATTTTTTTAGGGGGAGAATAGGGTGGAAAAGTCTACGACTGAAACTGAAAAAATCTGGGAAGGAAAATGCGACCAGTGTATGGTGAAAAACCGAATCTGTAGGAGCCCGGAAGGTTCTGCGCCGGCATTTTGCTCGACTAAACTGTATCCCGATGCAATTGAAAATGCGGCTGCCGAATACGCGAAGCCCGACATTCATTTATTTGCCCACAATGCCTCGGTACAGGAAGCAGAATGCTACATTGACCGTATGTCTCAACCTGCCTATAAATTCCCGGTGAAGCCGCGGGTACAGGAAATCATTGAGTTTTCCCGCAAAATGGGCTACAAGAAACTTGGCGTGGCGTTTTGCGGCGGATTGCACAAAGAAGCGGCCGTTTTTTGTAAAATTCTCGAAGACCACGGATTTTCCGTCGTGTCCGTGATGTGTAAAGTGGGCGGCATCGACAAGGCTGCGCTGAACTTGGCGGATCACGAACGGGTCCAAATAGGTCAGCATGAGCCGATGTGCAATCCAATTGCCCAGGCGGAAGTGCTGAATACGGCCGAAACCGAGTTTAACATTCTGCTGGGGCTATGTGTCGGTCACGATTCAATGTTTATGAAATATTCCCAAGCGATGGTGACTGTTTTTGCTGTCAAGGACCGGGCCTTGGGTCACAATCCGTTGGCGGCAATCTACACGTATGATTCCTATTCCGAGCGGTTCAAACAAGATCGCCTGAAAAAGATCGAAGTTGTCGAATAGGCAAAAATAACATTGAATGGGTTGTAATAAAAGGAAGTGATTGTGTTGCTGGATAGCCTGCAATACAATTACTTCCTTTTATTTGATTGTATCAAGCAAAATCCGGCACAAAACGGCATCTTCAAAATTATGAGCGGGATCAAGCCCGGTTATGTTTTGAAATTGATTTAATCGAAACATAAGTGTATTGCGATGAAGGTGCAAAAGCTTAGCGGCATTGCTAAGGTTAAGATTGGAGGAAAGCAAAGTCTCAATAGTTTTTCTTCCTTCAGATTTTTTGCATAGGTAATGTTGAAATTTGCCGGCCAAGGGTTCTAGTGCGGTATTGATAACAGAGTTAGTCGATTTTGCAAAGGTAAACCCTACTAGTAACTCACGGTCATAGATGGTTCGTAAGCGACTGGGTGGATGGCATTTGCCAAGACAGAACAGCGCCTGCTGATATGAGGTTGAATAATCGATGACTGCAGTTGCAACCATTCCAGAACCGCAGCAAGTAATTTCAGGACTGAGTCCTTGTAGGCTTTTCATTAATGATTCACCCCAGTGCTGTAGCGAATCCGGCTGCCACGAAGCGGGAAATGATTTCAACATGATCAAATGCTCGTCCCAGACAACCGCTAGATCTTGTTCGCTCAGGAGACCAGAGTGGTCTATATGAGTTAGAATGGCTTCTATGGAGCGTTCCAAAACCAATTCTGAGGACCCGTATCCAGATATGGCTTTTTTGATAAAAGGTCCGACATTTGTGACCGAGATGGAACGGGGCAAAGATAAATTGATATTTAAGGATTTTCCCAGTCTTTTTATTTTGGGCAGAGCACTTGTTGCATCGACAGAAAGAGCCGTTTCCAGAAACTGTTCTCGCAGTCGATAACGGGATCTGGTTTCTTCCTGCAATAACTCGCGTTCCAAGATTAGTTCAGTAATTGTTTTTACGAGTTTCCCCGTATCGCGGACTTCGTCGGGAACCCCGAATACTCCGATAACCCCGACAACTTGTTCTTCAAGCACAATGGGAAGATTAATCCCTTGCAGAGCTCCTGGATACTGATCCAGTTGATCGGGGTATATTTCAATAACCATGCCGGTTTCGATCACATCTTTGGCTCCTTTATGAAAGGTGTTTTTTCTGTGGGGATGCCCGGTTGCGATAATGACACCTTCGCGATTCATAATATTAACATTTCGGTTAACCAGGGACATCGTTGAATTGACAATACGCTGAGCAAGGTCGCTGTTTATTAGCATTCTTTCATTCCTCCTGCGTAATGATAACGAGTTAATTATGTAGCATAATGCACAAAAAACGCAACCCCAAATATAAAAAAATGGTATATTGCGTCAATTGCGATAAAAAGCCTTAAAATCTATGATTAGCATAGAAATTATCGTTGGACTGGAGGCGTGTGCGAACGATTGATGATTAAACAATAGTAGCAAATCGTACAAAAAGTGGGGAGGGAAAACTGTGGGTACTACAGGAATGCTGATCATTTTATTGTTGGCTATTACTTTAATTATTCTTTTAACCGTCCGAGTCAAAATGCATGCTTTTGTAGCGCTTTTGACAGCCTGTTTTTTTATTGGCTTTGCAACCGGAATGCCATTTACCAAAATCTTGAGCTCAATTGAACTGGGAATGGGTGGTTTTTTAGGAATGTTGGCGCCGATCTTGGCACTTGGAGCCATTGTAGGCAAAATGATGGAAGTGTCGGGGGGCGCAGAACGGCTGGCTCGCACATTAATTGACAAGTTGGGCAAGAAAAATGCCCACTGGGCGCTCATGATAGTTGGTTATATCTGCGGTATTCCCGTCTTTTTTCAAGTAGGCATTGTGTTGTTAATGCCGCTGTTATACTGTGTTGCGATTGAAGCTGGAATGTCTTTGGTCACCATCGGGATACCAATGATTATTGGGTTATTGACGGTTCATTGCATTGTTCCGCCTCATCCTGCAGCGACAGCAGTTGCTATTGGATTAAAGGCTGATTTGGGGAAGGTAATATTTTATGGATTGCTCGTGGGTTTGCCGGCCGCTGCTCTTGCAGGGCCAATTTTTGCCAAAGCGATTGGTGACAAATTTGTGTTAAATCCACCGGCGCACCTCTGCAAAGCAGAACCAACACCGGAAGACAAACTTCCTCCGTTTGGCATTACTTTATTTACTATTTTGTTTCCATTATTACTGATGATTTCCAAGACCGCATTGGAGTTTATGCTCGGGAAAACGCACCCGATGATGGTTTATGTTAATTTTATTGGTGATCCTGTTACCGCCCTGTTTTTGGCCGTGTTCTTATCGTACTGGACATTGGGCTTGAACCGGGGCATGAACATGGAAAAACTGCAAAAACTAAGCGAAGTGGCAATCGGCCCGATGGCAGCTATTTTGCTGATCATCGGGGCTAGTGGAGCCTTCAACAAAATTCTGATGGACAGCGGAATCGGCGCCGCAATTAAAACAATGCTGATGTCCTGGCATATCAACCCACTGGTGTTGGCCTGGATTGTGGCCTTGGCCATGCGGGCAGCTGTGGGGGGCGCCACTATTGCGATGATTACGGCTGTCGGACTGGTAACTCCGGTGCTGCCGATGTACCCCGGACTTGATCCTGCACTGGTTGCCGTTGCCATAGGTGCTGGCGCTATTGGATTATCGCATGTCAATGACCCAGGTTTCTGGTTCGTCAAGGAGTATTTTGGCATGTCAATGGGGGATTTGTTTAAAACTTATACTTTATCAACGACCATTGCTTCGGTAGTAGGACTGTTGGCACTGTTGCTGCTGAATATGGTCGTTGGCTGAACTGGGACACTGAAATAGGGAGATGAGAATATGAAGGTTACTGTTGCAATGGACAATACTGTGCCTATCAGTTCCAAAAGGCCGTTCTTGGGTGAGCATGGCTTTTCCCTTTTGATCGAGGAAGGTGAAAAGAAAATTTTGCTCGACGCAGGGCAATCGGCAGCTATCGTAAACAATTTGAGTTTGCTGGGAGTTGCCCCAGAGCTGATTTCATTGGCGGTTGTTAGTCATGGGCATTATGATCACGTTGGAGGATTGTATCATATCTTGCAGCATGCCAGAAAAGAAATGCCGGTATATGCACACGAGAATATGTTTAAGCCACGCTATTCCAATGCGGGAGGAGTTCGGCAGTATATAGGGTCTCCCTACATGCTGGATCAATTATCGGCACTGGGCGCGGAATGGCGATGGGTATCGGATCCGGTGAAAATTGGTGAGCAGCTATGGCTCAGTGGACAAGTCCCTCGCGCGTCCGAATTCGAGCAAGGCGATGTTAATCTGGTCATAAAATGTGAGGGGTGCGATTGCCAAGATGAGATCGTTGATGATATGGCCATTTATTTCGCTGCGGGGGAAGAGCTCGTTGTAATCGGTGGCTGTACCCACTCCGGCTTGGTAAATACAGTTTTGCACGGGTTTGCAGTAACTGGTGCTACTCGTTTAAAAGGTTGGATTGGTGGGACCCATTTGGGGCCTGTATCAAAAAAACAACAAAATGAAACGATTGATCAGTTGGCCGAATGGAACCCGGATTTTGTAGCGGCAAATCATTGTACAGGGTTTCCGATGATGTCGGCTCTTTACCAAAAATTTGGTTCCCGGTATATTTCGGCTTTCGTGGGGACTGTGATCGAGTTTTAGCATAATATAGCCATGATTTTATATGGGAAAAGCACTGGATCGTTCTGACGAAGATTGGCGTGACAGTGCTTTTCTCATTTTTATATTGCATTTTTCAAACAACCAGCATAAAATTGAATTGGGCATATGCTCAAAACTGGAGGTTGGTGTGTGGTACGAAAACGTTGTTGCGGTATGGTGGATTTGGACCCTTGCAGCCGAATCTTTTTTCCGACGCCTACCGGCAGTCCGGGACAGGTCAAGCTGGGGATGGAAGAACTGGAAGCATTGCGGTTAAAAGACCTGGAAGGCAAGGACCAGACTGAGTGCGCCGCCTTGATGGGGCTGTCCAGACCAACGTTTCAGCGGTTGCTTTACTTAGCGCGGGCAAAAGTTGCCCAGGCGCTGGTCGAAGGTAGCGAAATATGTATAAAGGGAGGATATTATCAAATGAAAAACCGAAAATTTTTGTGTCTCGACTGTGGTGAACAATGGGAAGTAGAACCATGTACCGCCGGCGGAAAACACGGCTATGAGATTCCCTGTCCAAAGTGTGGTAGCATGCAAAAAACAAGAGTAGAAGCTGATGGCAGCCAAACGGCTTGCGGCGGCGCTCATCAACATGGGCAGGGGCATTCACACGGAAACGGTCATTGTTGTTGTGGCGGGCACAAATAAGCAAATTTATAGAAAAGGTGATTGTGGCTAATGAAAAAAATAGTAGTAATCGGCGGTGTTGCCGCTGGGCTGAAAGCTGCGTCAAAAGTCCGCCGCAACGATCCTCAGGCTCAAATTACAGTGGTCGAGCGTGGCGAACTGATTTCTTATGGCGCTTGCGGCATGCCGTATTTTGTGGCTGCCGAAGTCGATCAGATCAGTGATCTAATGAAAACGCCAGCTGGCGCGCTCAGAACGCCGGCCTTTTTCAAAAGCGTTAAAAATATCGATGTATTAACACAGACAGAGGCTGTAAAAATTGATCGCTCGGCCAAAACTGTGCGGGTAAAAAACGTGAGCACTGGTGAGGAATCGGTTTTGCCTTATGACAAAATGGTGATCGGAACAGGTGCTTCGCCGGTTCGTCCGCCGCTGCCGGGAATCGAACTGGCCAATATTTTTACGTTGTGGCATCCGCGTGATGCGGAAGTGGTGCGCAAAGGCGTGCAAACCGGAAAATTCACCAAGGCCGTTATTATCGGCGCCGGACTGGTCGGCATGGAGATGGCGGAAGCGCTGCGAGAATGGGAACTGGATGTTACCGTAGTTGAAATGCAACAGCAGGTTTTCCCCGCCTTTCTGGACCCCGATGTGGCCGGCATGGTTGGCAAGTATGCGGCAGAGAAAAAAATCCAGCTGTTGACTGGCGAAAAAGTAACTGGTTTTGTTGGCGAGCAGGCTGTCTCGGCGGTGGAGACCGACCAACGCAGTATTCCAGCTGATCTTGTGATTTTGGCGCTGGGGGCGCGGCCCAACGTGGCGCTGGCTCGCGACGCCGGTCTGGAAATTGGCGCAACCGGTGCGATTGCAGTCGATGCGCGGATGCAGACCAGTGACCCCGATATTTATGCCGGTGGCGACTGTGTGGAAAACACCAATATTATTTCCGGTCGCAAAGTGTTTGCGCCGATGGGTTCCACCGCCAACAAGCAGGGGCGGATTATCGGCGACAATATCTGCGGCGGTGATGAAAAGTTCCGTGGTGTGCTCAATACTGTCGTTGTGCGGATTGTGACAATGAATATCGGCAAAACCGGTCTGACGGAGAAGGAAGCCAAAGAGCTGGGCTTTGAGTATTTCTCTGTCATGGTGGCTGCTTATGACAAGCCGCATTATATGCCAGGGGCAAAACTACTCAGCGTCAAGTTGA